>JAJFGC010000035.1 GCA_021776345.1 Hyphococcus sp.
TGCTCAATGAAGCATTGCGGATCGGTATGACGCTGGAACAAGCGCTGGACCGCATGTTCGAACGCATGCCGTTGCAGGAAGTAAATTTTTTCGGGATCGTCCTCCTAATCCAGCAGACAACCGGTGGTAACTTGGCTGAA
The DNA here is from genome assembly GCA_021776345.1 of Hyphococcus sp. Lineage (GTDB taxonomy): Bacteria > Pseudomonadota > Alphaproteobacteria > Caulobacterales > Parvularculaceae > Hyphococcus. The sequence continues at coordinate 141 of JAJFGC010000035.1, forward strand.
GCGCTTGGCAACCTTGCGACTGTCTTGCGCTCGCGTAAGCTAATGGAAGGCAAAATCAAGGCGCTTTCCGCGGAAGCCAAAGCCTCCGCCTATATTATTGGATCACTGCCATTTCTGGTGATGGGCGCCGTTAAAGTTGCCTCCCCTGATTACCTCGACCCGTTATTTATGACACGTACGGGGAATTTCATCATGATTGCCGCCGGCATGTGGATGGGAACGGGCGTGTTGGTGATGAAAAAAATGATTCAAATCAAGGTCTAGAGAACGCCCCATGAATGCAATTATTGAAGCCATAACAGATCGCAATTTTCAAATTGCCTTGCTGGTTTCTGTTGCTGCTGTTGCGGCGATGTTTACTGTGCTGGAGCCGCTCCTTTATAAGGACAAACTTGCTGAGCGCATGAAGTCGGTTGGCGCACATAGAGATGCATTGCGCCAGAAACAGCGCGACGCCCTTTCTAAAAAGGTCAACCCGAAATTGCGGAGTTCTTCCCCGCAGGGCGCGATCAAAGGAATCGTTGAGAGCCTCAAGCTTCTTGAGATTTTTGATGCTCAAGCTGCGCGCAAAAAATTGATGATGGCCGGTTTTCGCGGTCAGGGCCCTGTCTTTACGTTTATGGCGGTGCGACTTGGTTTGCCGTTTGTGATAGCGATCTTTGTCGGCGTTTACGTTTATGCGCTGGACGGGTTTGATCTCGACAGTTTTGGCCGCCTCCTTGCTACAATGGGCGGGTTTTTTGCGGGCTTTTATTTGCCGAGCATCTATATCTCCAATGCTGTCAGCAAGCGCCAGCAGAAAATTCAAATGTCCTGGCCGGACGCTCTCGATCTGTTGTTGATTTGTGTGGAATCCGGGATGTCGGTCGAAGCGGCGTTTCAGAAAGTTGGCGAAGAAGTCGGTTCCGGCTGTGCCGAACTTGCGGAAGAGATGGGGCTGACAACGGCCGAGCTTTCATACTTGCCAGAACGCAAGCAAGCCTATCTCAATCTTGCTGAGCGTACAGGGCTTGATTCCGTGAAAGCCGTCGTAACTGCGCTTATCCAGTCGGAAAAATACGGTACGCCCCTGGGGCAATCCTTGCGTGTGATGGCGACTGAAAGCCGTGAATTGCGTATGCAGGAAGCGGAGAAAAAAGCCGCCGCGCTACCACCGAAACTGACTGTACCGATGATCGGGTTTTTCCTACCGGTGTTGTTCGCGGTTATTCTTGGCCCGGCGATCATGGAAGTGATGGCGCTCCAATAAGCCGCACGAGCGGCCGCTTTTACATTCACCTAACACCACAAAGTCGCGGTTTTGTCCGCGCTCCGCTGTGATGACCTCGTCATTATTGTAGGAGAGGCTGATGACCTGTGGCGACTTTGACGTGATCGTCGACAGGTAAGTGTTTCCCTATTCACCAGCGATCTGATCCAGCGCCTCGTAAAGCGGCAGCTCGCCAGCGGCGACTTTGTCGCGTGATGGCGCAGGCTGACCGAGCCGTGCGCGATAGACCCAGACATTCGTCAAGACTTTTTCAACGAAGTCTCGGCTTTCCCTGTTCGGAATGCTCTCGATAAAGAGCAATGGGTCCTCGATCTCCATTTTTCGCTTCCAGCGGCGCAAATTTCCGGGGCCGCCATTATAGGCCGCCGCCAGGTGAAAGAGATCGCCATCAGCAGCGCCGTCTATCAGATAGCCGACATAGATTTGGCCGAGCTCCATATTGTAGGCCGGATCATAAAGCCGCTCGCTCCCTTTGCGGTACCGCAAGGACCGGTCTTTAGCGACATAGCTTGCAGTGCGCGGCATCAATTGCATAAGGCCACGGGCGCCGACGCGGCTTGTCGCCTCGACCTTAAACTTTGATTCCTGACGCATCAGCGCGTAGAGCAAGGCCCGGTCGATTTTGAAGCCGTTTTGCGGCGCATAGTCCGGAATTGGATAGAGCCCCGCCTCGAGATATTTTCCGTTCCCTGCAAGCGCAATATCGATCTGCGCGGCGGGAAGTTCAAGCGCATGCGCAACCGCAAGCAGGTCATAATCAAGCTCAACCGGTATTGAGCCATTTGCCCAACGAAGTTCAACATCGGCGTCAGTTCGCTGGCCTGCTTGTGTCAGCGCGATTGCGCGCTTTACGCGCGGCTCCGCTTCCAGCAATTTTTGAAATCCATCAGCGGTGACGATGGGGGCGTCCCAGTCATACTGATAGTCGACGCCAAGCTGCGCCAATGCGAGCTGACCATAGAACGTAAACGGATAATTGGCGGCGATCTTGAGATTGGGCGCTACGTCCGCGGGCGCATGTGCTGAAAGAGCTGTGCGCGCCGTCCAGAACGCTGCCGCTGAGCGTAAGCTGTCGTCCTGATAGGGAATTGCCGTCATCGCGGCGAAATATTGATGCGCTGTTTCGATCTCGTCATTGCGGAACGCGATGAGGCCGGCGATCCAATAAGCGAGAACCGCACTGTCGCCATTGCGGTCTGCGGCGGCAACGGCAATCGAGCGGGCCCTCTCGACATAACCTTGATAATAAAGGCTGGCGGCGATCCATGATCGCATGCGGTCATATTGACGTTCAGTGATCGTGCCGCGCTTGACGTGATTATCAATTTCCTTGAGCGCTTGGAGCGCGCGATTTTCGTTTGAGAGATAACGCACGCGGCCTTCGATCTGGCGCAGCCGCGGACCGCTGGTGCGGGCATAGTCGGCTTCCAGATCAGGGTGTAATTCCTGATCAGCTTGCGCGCGCCATTTGCGCGGGATCGGGCGAAGCGGCAGGGACGAATTTTTTGGCCGCCGTTTGCGCGCCAGCGTATAGATTTTATTGGCTTCAGGATGATCGGCGTAATACGCCATCCAACGCTTTAGCTCGGTGTAGCTTGAGCGATAGGCGGTGGGGTGCATGTAGCGCTGAAACTGCACATAACCGAGAAGAATATCGTCTTCGAGCAGCGCGATTTTTTCATCCGCCGCCTTCCAGCGCCCAGTTTCCTGAAGCTCGAATATGTCACGGTAAAGCGCCGCATCCGCATCACTCAAAACCGTGAGAGAGGGGGCCGCGTCGAGGGGCGCCCCAGTATTGGCGAAAGCAAGAGCAGCGCTGTGTGAAAAAAATAAAACGGCCAGCGCCGCGACTCGAAAAAACTGCATTATGCGTTCCCGTAAATATAAGGCTCTATTAAAGCGCGCCGAGCGGCCAAAGACAAATGACCGCCTCATTCGTTACGTTTATTTCTAAAGACCCCAGTTTGATAAACTACCAACGAGAAAGGTTGTATTCATTCTGGTTAATCTTCTCTTAACCGTGTTTGCACGGCTTGAAGGTCCGCCCAGGCGAGGCGTTTGTTCGCTGGCTGTCGCAACAGGAAAGCCGGGTGAAAGATCGGCAGTGCGGGATAGCGTTTGCCGCTTGGCGTTTCAATTTCGCGCCAGACGCCGCGTGCGCGCATGATCCCGGTAATGCCGAGGAGCGCCTGCATGGGCGCGCCGCCGGCAAGCATGATGACTTTCGGATCGGTGATCTCGATCAGGCGCTCAACAAAGGGCCGACAGATCGCTGTTTCAATCTGGGATGGTGTGCGATTGCCCGGCGGGCGCCAGTAAATCACATTCGAGATCAGGGTGTTTTCGGTGCGGCTGCGGTCGATGGCGGCGAGCATCTTGTCGAGCAGCTGGCCTGCGCGCCCGACAAATGGCTTGCCGGTGCGGTCCTCATCGCGCCCCGGCGCCTCGCCGATAATGAGGAGGTCCGAGCCGGGAATGCCGTCCGCAAAGACGGTGTTTTTTGCCCCAGCCTTTAATGGACAGCCGTCAAATTCCTTTACTGCGGCTTCGAGCGTCTCATACGTCGCGCAGGCGGCGGCGATCTTTTTTGCTTGGGCAATCGCCTCGTCGGCGGGAACCGCATCATCGTCAGGCTCGAAGACGGGTGTCGTCGCGGCGGCGGCGCTCGGCTTTGCAATTGGCGCCGCTGGTTTGGCCCCCCACGATTTTAGGTCCGCCGGGCTCGTGGCCACGGCCTCGTCGATCCCCATATCCGCGTACCAGCGCAAGAGGGCGATCGCGGCCTGTTGTTCAGAAACTTCCACCATGAGGCTTATTCTAGCAGGTCTTTAGAGGGAAACAGAAGCCGCCAGCGTCAACTGCGCGGCGTAGTAAAGCGGCAGGCCCCATAGCTTGTTGAAAAAGTCACGACGGACAAACTGATCCCGGGCGACGGAGATGTCGGAAACGGCGAAGGCGACAGCGCCGCCCACCGCCAGCCAATAGGGTGCGCCGCCGCTGGGCGCCTTGGTGGCAAAACTCATGACGATCATGCCCGCGATAATCCCGCAATACGCCGCGACCGGTATGCGAAAGGCGCCGAGATGGGGCCAAAAATGCCGAAGCACATATCCGATGGCGATGATGACGGCGACGCCGGCGCCAGCAGCCAGTCCGGAAAACCCGCCCCAGATCGTGAGGAAGGCGGCGACATAAGCAAGATGACCGAGGGCAAAGGCGCCCATCCCGGCCAGAAATGTTTTCTCAGCTCGTGGAAGGAGGGCGACGTCGCCAATGAGGCAAAGAAACAGCCCCGCTGTAATGAGCTGCCCGTAAGCACTGTCCAATCCGCCGTTTATGACCGCAAAAGCCAGAAACGCCAGCGATGCCGCCGGTTTAGCAAGCCAGCGCAAGCGCGCATTATCGCGATGCTCCCCATATAAGAGAAGCCCCACGGCGATCGCGCCAAAACCAGTAATCAAAATTTCCAAGCGTTCGGACCTCTTTTTTGCGCTGATCGAGGCGCGGCGCCGCGCGTCATGGCTTTTTATCTCGATTTTTGCCAAAACGCCTCAAATGATTATTGCCGGAAGAGAAAGAGACGCCTGATGAGCAGCGACGCCCCTGAACGGGAAACTATGGAATTCGATATTGTGATTGTCGGCGCGGGGCCCGCCGGGCTTTCCGCCGCGATCCGGGCAAAGCAGCTTGCGGCCGAGAAAGGCGGCGACGTCAATGTCGTGGTAGTCGAGAAGGGCTCCGAAGTTGGCGCGCATATCCTCTCCGGCGCGGTGCTCGATCCGTCGGGGCTGGACGCACTGTTGCCTGACTGGCGCGATATGGGTTCGCCGATTGACACGCCAGTGATGTCGGAAAGTTTTAAAGTCTTCGGCAATAGCGGATCTCTGGCGCTGCCGGTTTTTGCAATGCCGCCAATGGTCAAAAACCATGGCTGCTACATCGTCTCTATGGGCAATGTCTGCCGCTGGCTCGCCGAGCAGGCCGAAGGGATGGGGGTAGAAATCTACCCCGGCATGGCGGCGTCAGCGGTTCTCTATCGCGAGGACGGGTCGGTGCGCGGCGTTGTCGTTGGCGAAATGGGGATCGGCAAGGACGGCGAAAAGAAGGACTCTTATGAGCCCGGCATGGAACTGGTTGGTAAATATGTGCTGATCGGCGAAGGCGTGCGCGGCTCACTCGCCAAGCAGCTCATCGGTAAATACAATCTCGATGCGGATTCAGAGCCGCAAAAGTTTGGCATTGGCCTGAAAGAGCTGTGGGAAATAGCGCCGGAAAAATCGCGGCCCGGACATGTCCAGCACACATTCGGCTGGCCGCTGAATAATCAAACCGGCGGCGGATCATTTTGTTACCACTATAATGATAATACGATCGCGCTCGGCTTTGTTGTTCATCTTAATTACAAAAACCCTTATATTTATCCGTATGGAGAATTTCAAAAATTCAAATTGCACCCGGAAATAGCCGCGCTGCTTGAGGGCGGCAAGCGCATTGCTTATGGCAGTCGTGCGATCACCGAGGGTGGATATCAGTCGGTGCCAAAACTCATCTTCCCCGGCGGTGCGCTGATCGGTTGCTCGGCCGGCTTCGTCAACGTCCCCCGAATCAAGGGTAATCACAACGCGATGCTGACCGGCATGATGGCCGCGGAAGCCGCTTATGAGGCGATCGCGGCGGGCCGCGAAGGTGATGATCTCACCGCCTATGCGCAGGCCTATGACGCCTCGCCGGTCAAGGCTGAACTCAAAAAATCACGCAACGCCAAGCCCTTATGGTCGCGGTTCGGTACGCTTGTCGGCGGCATTGCCCTGGCCGGGTTCGATCTCTGGACCAACACGATCATTCCGGGCTTTTCAATTTTCGGCACTCTGGGCCACGGCAAAACCGACGCTGAGGCGACCGAACCGGCGGAAAAGCATGCGCCCATCGACTATCCCAAGCCAGACGGCGAGATCACCTTCGACCGGCTGACGAATGTGGCGTTTTCGGCGACAAATCATGAAGAAGATCAACCCGCGCATTTGAAACTTAAGGATCCATCAATCCCAATCAACGTTAATCTGCCGGTCTATGCGGAGCCTGCACAGCGCTATTGCCCCGCAGGCGTTTATGAGGTGGTGACGGAAGATGACGGGGCTGATCCGAAATTTCAGATCAATGCTCAAAACTGCGTCCATTGTAAAACCTGTGATATTAAAGATCCGTCGCAGAATATTGAATGGACAACGCCGGAAGGCGGCGGTGGGCCAAACTATCCAAATATGTAAGGATGATCCGTTTGCGTATTAAATCGATAAAGCCGACAATTGTTGTTGCTGCGTTTGTTTTGACCGGTTGCGTCATGCCGCCGCCTGACGACTCATTTGTCGGCGATTACCTGACCGCCAGATTTGCGGCGGGCGCGAATGATATCGACGCCGCGGCAAAAGCATTCAGCGCGGCGGAGGCCGATGCGCCGGGCTCGCGCGAAATTCTGCGTGATGCTTTCTTCTTTCAACTCGCCGCGGGTGATATCAATGCCGCGAGCGTGCATGCGGCGCGCATTGTTTCCCTCAAAGATGGCGGTGAAGACGGGCTCGCCCATCTGGTGCTGGCGGCGCAAGCGATAAAAGCCAAGGATTATAAAAAGGCGAGGGCCGCGCTCACCGACGCTGAGATTGCAGCATACATGACAGCCTCGGCCAATATTATCCGCGCCTGGTCGACGGTGCCTGCAGGCGGCCCTGAGGCGGGGCTGGCGTCCCTGCGAGAAACCGCGGGCGCTGAATATAAAGGGTTTTATCCGCTTCATCAGGCGCTGTTATCGGAGCAAGCCGGTGAGCTGGAGCAAGCGCGCGCAGCCTATCAGATTGCCGTCATGTCGTTTCGAGGCTCTATTGAAGTCGCCGCTTTTGGTGGTTTCCTTGAGCGTTCCGGCGACGCAGATGGGGCCCGTGAATTTTATGAGCCGCTCGCAGAAAGCCGTGGGTTTGCACGAATTCCGGCGCGGGGCGGACTTGCACGGCTCAATGCCGGCAAGACCCCGCCGTCTTTCGACGGCGGATCACCGGAAAAAGGCGTTGCAATTGCCTTTTACGGCCTGGCCAATGGCATCCTGCAGCAAACAATCTCACAGCGTGCGGCGGCGGAAGATGCTGGTTTCCGCGTTGGCGACGCCAACTACAATATGCCGCTCGCCCTCGCGCAAATTGCGCTTTATCTAGATCCATCTTTTGATGATGCGCGCCGCCTCGCCGGATCGATCTTAAATATCTATGGCGAAAGTGAAAAAGCGATCGCAATGCTATCACTGATCGGACCATCGTCTCTTTATTACGACCAATCGCGCATTGAAATTGCCGGCGCCTTGAATGAACTGGGACGCGGCGATGAAGCGGCGGCGCTCTTGCGCAAGGCGGCGCGCAATGATGATGCATCAAATGATCTGCGTCTTGCGCTTGCCGGTCTCGCAGCGTCGAATGATGACCACCGTGAAGCCGTAAAGATTTTGGACCGTCTGATAGCGGATCTTCCCGAAGACCCCGAAAGTGAAGCCTGGCGCATTCATCTATCGCGCGCGGCCTCGCTCCTCGAGCTTGGCGAATGGAAGCGTGCGGAGGCTGATTTAGAACGCGCGGTTGTGCTGGCACCGGAACAACCGACGGCTCTTAATTATCTTGGTTATTCATGGGCCGAGCGCGGCGAAAATCTCGACGAAGCCTTTGAATTAATTGAAAAAGCCGTCTCCCTTGACCCGAGCTCCGGGGCCATCATCGATAGTCTCGGCTGGGCGCATTTTCAGCGTGGTAATTACGATGAAGCGGTTGGCCATATTGAGCAGGCAGCTTCGCTTGAGCCCAGCGACCCGACGATTACGGATCATCTCGGCGATGTTTATTGGAAGCTTGGCCGGCGCATTGAGGCGCAATATCAATGGCGCCATGCGCTAGAGTTGGAACCGGGCGGCAAGCTGAAAGCTGCGCTCAAAGAGAAACTTGAAAACGGCCTCAGCGAATGATCCAAGAGCGCGCGCCGGCGAAGATCAATCTATATCTTCATGTCGGGCCGGTCCGTGGTGACGGGCTCCACGAAATTCAAAGCCTTTTTGTTTTTACCGAAGACGGCGACATGGTCACTGCTGAAGACGCGCCCGATTTCTCCTTAAAAGTTGGTGGGCCATTTGCCGGCGCCATTGCTGATTTGCCCGCACAAGAAAACCTCGTCCTTAAAGCGGCGACTTTGTTGCGCGATGAGCTAGGTGTCGCCAATAGCGCGGCGATAGTGCTGGAAAAAAACTTACCCGTCGCCGCCGGCATTGGCGGCGGGTCGGCGGATGCGGCGGCGGCGCTTCGTGCGCTTTCAAAGCTCTGGCGTCTCGATATTGATGAACAAGCGCTTGCCGCATTGGCATTTCGTCTGGGGGCAGATGTCCCCGCCTGCCTCTCCGGCGCGCCGGTTCATGTTTCGGGTGCGGGGGAAGAATTGGCGCCGGGTCCGCTGTTGCCGCCGATCTGGGCGTGCCTCGTCAATCCGCGCATCGAAATGCCTACCGGCCCGATCTTCCGGGACTTCGACGCCGTTCATTCGTCGCCGATATTGCCGCCATTGCCGATAATGGATGAGACCTCACACGCTGCGCTGGCGGCGTTTATCGAAAATACAGGCAATGACCTGCAACCGCTGGCTGAGCGGCGGGCGCCGGTCATTGCCGAAATTGTCGCAATGCTGGCGGGCGCCGATGGCGCATTGGCGGCGCGTATGTCTGGCAGCGGCGCCACTTGTTTCGGGTTGTTTGAGACCAAGGCCGCCGCGCATAATGCGGCCGAGGCGGCGCAGCGCCAGGGGTGGTGGGCGATGGCCTCGCCGCTCATCGTCGGCTAGAGTGGTTTTGCGGATTCGGCCTTGGGAGGGGCGTCGTTGGAATGACGGGGTTTAGCGATCGTTGGCTGGTGATCATCATCGCCGGTTTGGTGACTTATCTGACGACGCTGGCGGCGTGCCGCCTTGCGATGTATGCGGATATTTTGCCGGACAATCCAAATGGTCGATCAAGCCACAGTCAGGTGACGTCGCGCGCCGGCGGGGTCGGAATTTTCGGCGGTTGGTTCGCTGGCGTTTTTATCCTTGCGTCTTTTTCCGGTGGGACGGCGTCATCCTTCATTGCCGTAAAATTTGCCGGCATAGCATTTCTTGCTTTCCTGATTGGGCTTGCTGATGACAAATGGGCGTTGTCGCCCTTGTTCAAATTCTCAGGTCAAGCAGCAGTGGCCACGCTTTTTACCTGGCTCATCGGTCCCTTAATGTTGGCCCCGGCGCCATTTTTGGGCGAGGCGCCGCTAGGGATGTGGGGGGTTATTGTTACGGTGATCTGGATCGTCGGTTTCATGAATGCGTTTAATTTCATGGACGGGGCGAACGGTATCGCCGCCGGCAGCGCCTTAACCGGGCTGATCGCGTTTAGCGTGATTGCCTTGTTTTCCGGCGCGGCGGCAACCGCGGTCCTCGCCATTCTCTTGGCGATCGCTTGCTTTGGATTTTTGCCCGCAAATCTCGCCAGGGGCCGGCTGTTTATGGGCGACAGCGGCAGCCAGGCGATCAGTTTTCTGATTGCAGGGTTTGGGGTTTATGCGGCCAATGCCAGTGACGGCCGTGTCAGCGCGCTTATTGTGCCGGTAATTTTTCTGCCCTTTATCTTTGATGTTTGTTGGACGCTGGCTCATCGTGTCGTCAGGGGACAGAATATCTTGGCCGGTCATCGCGAGCACAATTATCAGCTCCTATTGCGGCTGGGTTTTACCCACGCAAAGGTCGCCATAATCTATATGTCATTGACGGCGTTTTCGGCGGGGGCAGCGATACTCATGTTGGCGCTGTCGCCTGAGGCGCAATGGCTCGCGCCGGTCCTGATTTCTGCGGTTTTCATCGTCGCGGCCGCCCATATTTATTCGTCGGCAGCGAAGGCGGGGATATTGTCTGAAAAACCAGGTGCGACCGAAAACGCGGCGCCCGTTCAGGACATTCAGCGCGCCGCTGAATAATCGTTGATCACGAGCCCCGTGACGCGGATGTCGTCACGAGTTCCGCCAGGGCCATCGAATAGTCGTTTTCCGGGGCGTGCAACAGATCAGCAAGGGCCCGGTCGGCATATTTTCGTGCACATGTAATCGTATCGGCAATAGCATCGTCGCGAGCCATCAGCTCACAGGCGCGGTCAAAGTCACCAGCCTCTTGGTGGCCATCGGAAATCACCCGGCGCCAAAATGATGCTTCATCTGGCTTTGCGCGCGCGACGGCATAGACGACTGGCAGGGTCATTTTTCCTTCGCGAAAATCATCGCCGACGGTTTTGCCGAGATCAGCCTCAAAGCCCGCATAATCGAGCGCATCGTCGATCAATTGATAGGCAACGCCAAGATTGTGGCCGTAATTATTAAGCGCCGCTTCGCTCTTTTCATCAGCGCCGGCAATCAAGGCGCCGGCTTGGGAAGCGCCAGCAAAAAGCGCGGCGGTCTTGGCTGACACCACCGCAATATACATCTCGTACGTCGTTTCGATATTTTTCTGCGTCGCAAGCTGCAACACTTCGCCTTCGGCAATAACGCCGGAGGCGCGTGACAACACTTGCAGAACATTGAGATTTTTTGCCGCGACCATTAACTCAAAAGCGCTCGAGAAAATATAGTCGCCGACAAGAACGCTTTCTTTGTTGCCCCAGATTGTGTTGGCGGTTTCTGCGCCGCGGCGCAGAGCGGACGCGTCCACGACATCATCATGGAGGAGCGTGGCGCCGTGAATTAGCTCGACCGCAGCAGCGAGTTTGATGTGGTCGTCGCCATCATAATCAAACAGCCGCGCGGCAGCGAGCGTCAGCATTGGCCGGATGCGCTTGCCGCCGGAATTGATCAAATGTCCCGCGAGATCGGGGATGAGATCGACGGGCGACTCCATTCTTGCCAAAATCTGGCCGTTCACCGCCTCCAGGTCATTGGACAATAATGAACGTAATGTCGCCACGGCCCCTTTGAAAGTTAAGGGACTTATCGACGATGTGAGTGTTTCGCCAGCCGTAGCTAGGGTGACAGACAAGGCGTCCTCGCGGCAAAATTGTTGCTATGGCTCAGATTGGGGGTCCGGGCGGCGGTGGTCAAGCTTGACGGCGATATGTGAACAGCGGCTTTTTGGCGCTGAAATATATAGATAATTGTAATTGAAGAAGGCGACTAGGAGCCTTACGTCATCGTGATGTCTGAAATTTCCAATCCATTGATGAAAATATGGCGCGCCCTCCCCTTTACTGGTGAGGCCGGCCCTCTCGTAAGTGTGATCGAGCTGAACGGCGTTATTGGCGACGCAGGGCCTGGGCGAAAGGGTTTGTCGCTAAAACGTCTGGAGAAGTCGATTGAAGCCGCATTCAAGCCAGGTAGCTTGGTTGCGGTCGCCCTGGCGATCAATTCGCCGGGCGGATCGCCGGTGCAATCGCGGCTGATATTCAGCGCCATTCGGCGGCTTGCCAAAGAAAAAAAAGTGCCGGTGCTTGCCTTTATTGAGGATGTCGGCGCTTCCGGCGGCTATATTTTAGCGATCGCTGGTGACGAAATTTATGCGGATGAAAGCTCCATCGTCGGCTCCATCGGCGTTATCGCCGGCGGCTTTGGTTTTACCGAGGCGATCGCTAAACTTGGGATTGAGCGACGCGTTCATACGGCGGGCGAGAACAAATCAACGCTCGATCCGTTCAAACCGGAAGACCCGGAAGAGGTCGCCCGGCTTGAGGGGATCCTCAGCGACCTGCATCGCCAATTTATTGATCTGGTGAAATCGCGCCGTACCGACAAGCTCAGCGATCACCCGGATATCTTCTCCGGCGCCTTCTGGGCCGCGCCGCAGGCCAAGGAATTGGGGCTTATCGACGGAACCGCTCAGTTCGCCGATTTTTTGCGCGCTCGCTACGGAAAAGATGTTAAGATCAAGCGTGTTTCGCCGGAGAGCGGCTCGCTCTTGAAAAAGCTTCTCGGCGGTGAGGCAAACATGACCGGGCTCGGGCCGTCTGTTGATCCGGATGCGGTGCTTGATGCGATAGAACGCCGGTCGCTCTGGGCGCGATTTGGATTGTAGCCGGCGCTCTTGCAACAAAGATATGGGCCGGAAGGAGACGAAACGATGGGCGCAGTAACAACATTGGCAGTAACTATCGCCGCCGCTGCTGGCGGCGTCGCGCTTTATCGGTTTATCGATCGACGCCAGCGTGAACTTCGCGAGATATTCAATGACGCCAAAGCTCGAACGGGTAATGCTCGCGGCAGTAAGGTCATCGACTATGAACGCGATCCGGTAAGCGGCGTCTACAAGCCAAAAGCCTAAGCCTCCGATACAACCGACACGATGATGCGCCGTTGATGCGGCGCGCGGCGATGTTCAAACAAATAAACCCCCTGCCATGTTCCGAGCAGCAGCTTGGCGCCGGCGATCGGTATCGTCAACGATGTTGCGGTGAGCGCTGCCTTAAGATGCGCCGGCATATCGTCAGGGCCTTCTGCGACATGGAGGTAGTCGCCGCCTTCCGGCGCCAGCCTGTCGAAATAGGCAATGAGATCGCGCTGAACATCCGGGTCGGCGTTTTCCTGAATCAACAAAGATGCAGACGTGTGCTGAACAAAAACATGGGCGAGCCCCGCCTTAATGCCGGACTGCCGGGTTAGTTTTTCAACGGCGGCTGTGATCTCAAAAAGCCCCGGGCCGGTGGTTTCAATGTCAATGAAGTGAGGCATGAGAAATGGTGTCTCGTTTTTCCGCGATATCGTTTTGTGCAAAAATCTCTTTACCATACATCCACAGAAAAACTGTGCTATCAGACCCGCCCGGACCGGCGGCGCAATCTGGAGAGGGTGTGGAGAAAATCGCCTTTATCGATCTTGAAGCTTCCGGCCTTGGCGCTCAGTCCTGGCCGATTGAGGCCGGCTGGTGTTTTGTCGGGAAAGCCCCGGAAACGATGCTCATCAAACCAGCCGATAGTTGGTCGATGGCGGCATGGGACCCCAATGCAGAAGCGTTGCATGGGCTTAGCATCGACGCGATCAAGAAATCCGGCCGTACGGTCAAGGAGATCTGCGACGCGCTCAATCAAGCGTTAGAGGGCGCGGCGGTTTATTCCGATGCGCCGGACTGGGACGGGTTCTGGCTTTATCGACTGTTTTCTGCAGCCAGTGAGCGCATGCGATTTACCTTGTCGGACTTTGCGGATTTGTTTGTTGACGTGCCGCAACAGGCGGTGGCTGCGGCTGTTGAGAAAGCCAATGAGGCCGCACCGCACCGCCATCGCGCCCGCGATGATGTGCTTCATATGAAAATGATTTTTGATCTGGCGACGGGTGTGTGTTGAGCGGCGTTGAAAAGCGCGCTCATGAATGTCAGGTCTATTGCTCATAACAAGCGGCATGCATGACCGAAAATAACATCAAAATGACCCCATCGCGCATTTCGATTGAGCGCCCCGACGGTGTAATTGCGGGATGGCGGTGGCAAAACGACGGCGCGTCGCCGCTCTTGTTCTGCCACGCCACGGGATTTTGTGCGTCCGCATACAAACAAATGTTGCAGCATTTGAGCGGGCGCTTTGATGTCTTCGCTCTCGATATGCGCGGTCATGGCAAAACGACCCTGCCTACGGAAATTGGGCGCTTTCGGTCTTGGGACGTTTATGCGGCGGACATATCGGCGGTTCTCGATCAGTACGCGAAAACAGGATGGACTCTGGCGGGACATTCCATGGGCGCCATCGTCGTGACGATGGCGGCGCGCGGGCGAAGTGACATTGGCGCGATCAACCTCGTCGAGCCGGTCGCGATGCCCCCGATCACCAGAATATTGGCGCAAACCCCTTTCTGGCCGATTATCGCGAGACAGTTTTCGTTGACCAGGAGCGCGCTGCAGCGTCGCTCAAGCTGGTCCGCGCGGGACGATGTCCTTGCCTCCTATGAGCGCAAGCCAGTTTTTCGTCATTGGGCGCCCGGGGTTTTGAGCGATTATCTTGAGGACGGGTTGACGGAGGAGAGCGGCGGCGTGCGCCTTTCCTGCAACCCGACTTGGGAGGCCGCGACATTTCAGGCGCATGCGAATGATTTCTGGGGCGCGGTGCGGGCGGCGCCTGCCCCAATTTCCGTCCTCGCCGCCGATCATCGCTCATCAACGGTTGTTGCGGGGGCTGACCGCCGGTTTGAGCGGGCTGGCGCCAGGATCCGTAAACAAACAGGCGTTTCGCACCTAATCCCAATGGAAATGCCGGATTTGGCCGCGCAATTCGTCTCTGACGGGTAACATCACGATTAAATCCGTCACTCAAGCGAATGGAGGCTTGGACCTTGGGGTCGTTTTTGCTAAGCGTGCCGCTGAATTTCCAGCCAGCGCGCGCAAGACGCGTCGCCAGGGCTAATTGACAGAAAGGTTTACCATGAGTGAGACGCAGGGCGCGCCGCAACTGACGGGGAATATGTTCCTCTTTAATAGCCCCGAGCTGATGAACAAAGAACAGCACGGCGATCTTGGATTTCAGACGGTTGAGAAACGCTTCGCCTTTTGCGCCAAAGCCCGCGCGATACCGGTGACGCTTTCGGAAATCCCGGCGGCGATGAAAGATTATCCGATCATCTTCTCGTCGAAAGAAAACCCGGCGCCATTGGCGGTGATGGGGTTGATCGATGACGTTAATCTTTTCATCGAGGAAGATGGGTCATGGGCAAAAGACAAGTATATTCCGGGTTATGTCCGTCGGTATCCGTTTGGCGTTGCGAGCGACAACACCAGCGATCGCATGGCCGTGGTAATTGACAGCGCTTATGACGGGTTCACCAAGGGCGGTGAATTTCCGTTATTTGAAAATGGCGAACCAAGCGCGTCAACACAACAAGCGATCGAATTCTGCAAAGCGTTTGAGCAGGACCGCGCAATGACCAACGGTTTTGCAACGCAACTTAATCAGCTTGAGTTGATTCAAGGCCAGTCCGCGCAGTTTACGCGGCAAGGCGAAGCTGAACCTCAATCATTTGCTGAATATTTCGGCATTGACGAGAAAAAGCTGCAGGAGTTAACCGACGAACAGTATCTTGCGCTGCGCAAGTCGGGCGTTCTTCCCCTAGTTTATTCAATGCTGTTGTCGATGAGCAATTGGCGTGTGCTATTGCAGCAGCGCGCGCGCCGCTTCAATCTGACCGAAGCTGAAGTGCTCAATCGCGCTGTTAACTAGGCAGATTTAACGAGACCAAAGAGGCCGGACGCCGCTAAGGGCGCATCCGGCCTCTTTTTTGCTCACTTTTCCTCGAGGCAGGGTAATCGGCGGCGTTTCGCCATTGGCCTCCAGCCGTTACCTCGCTAACTAAGCCCTATGAATTGGCGTCAATTCCTCCCTTTTTGCTGTGCGCTTGCCGCAGGCGCTGCGATGGCGGTCGGCGCGCCTGCGTCAGCGCAGGTCGAGACCGACTACACAACCACCGACATTGTCGCCGAACGCGAAGGCTTTTCGCCCGGCGAAACAACATGGTTCGCGGTTAACCAGCGGGTGATCGATGGCTGGCATGTGTTCTGGAAAAATCCGGGTGACGCCGGTCTGCCGTTGGAACTCACCTGGGACTTGCCAGCTGGCTTTGACGTCGGGGAGATCCAGCATCCGATCCCAGAGTTTATTCCCGTGGGTCCGCTTGCAAGTTTTGCTCATGAAGGCGCGCCGGTCTTTCTGATTCCCGTTACCGCGCCGGCGGATGCGGCCATGGGCGCTGTGATTGATATTAAAATCGATGCGCTGTGGCAGGCTTGCGAAGAAATCTGCGTGCCGGAAGAAACTACGTTTATGCTTTCGCTCCCGGTTGTTGCGACGGCGGCGCTAAACGAAGATGTGAAAGATATTTTCGCCCGCGGGCGTTCGGCCCTACCGGAAGAGAAAAAATACGACGCGCAATTTACCCGAAACGGGTCCGCCTACGAACTGTCGATTGAAGGTTGGGACGGGGCCAAGCCGGAGAACATTTTTTTCTTCCCGGAGGCGGAGGGGCTGATCACGCCGGCGGCGGCGCAAACTGAGACGCTCAGTGACGGCCGGCTCACGATCTCAATGGAACCAGGCTGGACAGAAGAGATTGGCGGCGATGTCGTCGACGGCATTTTGACCTTTGAGGACGCTGATGGGGAGCGCGTGGGGCACAGCGTCAGCGCTCCAGTTGAGGGCAGCCTGTCGGCGCCGCTGGGCGGCGCCTTAGGCCGGGCGGCAAACGCCAATATCGGCGTATTGCTCGCCATGGCGTTCTTTGGCGGGCTGATCCTCAATGCGATGCCATGCGTGTTTCCGATTATCTTCATCAAGGCTGCATCTTTGATGAATAGCGCGCGGGAAGATGCAGCGATGGTGCGCGCCCATGGGCTTTTTTATTCGGGCGGCGTACTCGCGACCTTTATCGTGATGGGCGGCGCCTTATTGGCGCTCCGCGCGGGCGGCGAGGAACTCGGCTGGGGCTTCCATCTTCAATCGCCGCTGGTGGTCGGCCTCTCCGCTTATGTGTTGTTTCTGGTCGGGCTTAATCTTGCGGGTTTATTTTCCGTTGGCGAAAGTCTTGCCGGTAGCGGTGAGCGCCTTGCGCAAAAAGGCGGCGGCCTTGGCGCTTTTTTTACCGGCGCTCTCGCCGTCGTTGTCGCGGCGCCATGCATTGGTCCACTACTGACGGCGCCAATGGGCGCCGCGCTGGTGCAGCCTGCGGCAATCGGAATGATGATTTTTATCGTGATGGCGCTGGGGCTTGCGGCGCCTTATCTCGCTCTCTCCTTCGCGCCGGCGCTTGGACGGTACCTGCCAAAGCCGGGCGCATGGATGGTTGTTCTAAAGCAGGCTTTGTCATTTCCCGTCTTCGCCGCCGCCGCTTATTTTCTTTGGGTCTTCGCTCGCCAGACCAACGACAATGCCTTGGCGATCATTCTGACCGGCGGCGTCTTTCTCGCGCTCGCCGCCTGGCTTTTTGAAATGAGCAAGGGTGACGGGACGCGCGCGCTCATTTTACGCGGCGCCTCGGCCTTGGCGGCGGTGATGGCGATTGCGCCGCTAACCCGGATTGATGCAGCCGAGGCCTCAGCGCCCCAGACCAGCGGCGCCTATGGATCGATTGCGACCGAGCCCTATAGCGAAGAAATTCTCTCGGCCTATAAAGCCAGCGGCACGCCGGTCTTTATCGACTTTACGGCGGCATGGTGCGTGACCTGCCAGTTCAATAAGATGACCGTGCTCAATCGCCGCGATGTCGCGGATGTATTCAGGACGACGGGCACAAAATTTCTGGTAGCGGACTGGACGGTGCGTGATCCGGAAATCACCGCGGCGCTTCAGTCTTATGGCGCCAGCGGCGTGCCGCTCTATGTCTACTATCCGTCGCGAGGCCCGGCGCAAATACTGCCCCAGCCATTGACCCGCAATGCGGTGACGAAGGCGTTGAACGGCGGTTAGGTTAGTGGAGGTCTTGGCGCCCCGCCGGTGCTTGCGCCGTTATGGCGTCAGCGGCCACAAGTTTGCCGTCATCGGCCCGGCGCTCAATTTCTAAGGCCTTTGCGCCAAAGATCACGCAAACCGAGGCGATTGCGGCGGCGCTTGTTAGAATGCGTTTTAGTAATTTCGTCTGTGATATGCTCTGAGCCATATCATGATGAATAATCGTTCATCGTTAAAACGCATTGAGAGCGGCAGTTAAAATCTCTATCAAATGCAAACAATCCGCAAAGGCGCACCGATGACTGCAATTTCCGAGACTGCCGAATGGAAAGCACTTGAACGCGATGGCGCCGATCTGGGCGGCGTCTCAATGCGGTCCTTGTTCGCGAAGGATCACAGCCGATTTGCCCGCTTCTCGCTGGAGGCAGCGGGCCTTTTCGCGGACTTTTCTAAAAACAAAATCACTGATGATATTGTCCAGCATTTGCTTGCGCTGGCTGGCGCCGCTGGCGTTGAGCAGCGCCGCGCGGCGATGTTTGGGGGGGAGGCGATCAATTCGACCGAGGACCGGGCTGTGTTGCACCCAGCGCTCCGTGACCCGGATGGCGACTACCGGGCGATGGGCGAGCCGGTCTCGGGACTTGTTCGCGCGCAGCTTGAAAAAATGAAGTCGTTTTGCGGCCAGGTGCATAACGGCGCCGTTAAGGGGTATACCGGCAAGTCGCTGGATACGGTCGTCAATATCGGCATTGGCGGCTCAGATTTGGGCCCGCAAATGGCCGTGGAGGCCTTGCGGCCCTACTGGATCGATGGGCGACGGGCGTTTTTCGTCTCTAATGTCGACGGCCAGCATCTCGCCGACACGCTGGCGCAGGCGGACCCCGAAACGACGCTTTTCGTTATCGCCTCCAAAACCTTTACCACACTGGAAACCTTGACCAACGCGACGAGCGCAAGAGAGTGGTTTTTAAAAAGCGGCGGCGCGGCAAGCGACGTCGCCAAGCATTTTGTCGCCCTTTCCACCAATGCAGATGCGGTTGCGGCATTTGGCATTGACCGCAACAATATGTTTGAGTTTTGGGACTGGGTTGGCGGGCGCTATTCCCTCTGGTCTGTGATCGGTCTGTCGATCGCACTGCAGGTTGGTTTTGACAATTTTAAGAAACTTCTGGCTGGCGCACATGCGATGGACGCGCATTTCCGCGATGCGCCGATCGCAGAAAACATGCCCGTGATGCTTGCGCTGGTCGGCGTCTGGAACCGGAATTTTCAGGGGATCGGCGCTCATGCTGTGTTGCCTTACGACCAACATCTTCTTCGGCTGCCCGCCTATCTGCAGCAGGCGGATATGGAATCGAACGGCAAGCGTATCAGCGTCGATGGCGCGGCGGTTACCCATGAGACCGGGCCGATTATTTTTGGCGAACCCGGAACGAATGGTCAGCATGCGTTTTACCAGCTGCTTCATCAGGGAACCGATATTGTCTCAGCGGATTTTATCGCCCCGGCGCTCAGCCAGTCTGCAGTTGGCGATCACCATGAAAAGCTTTTGGCAAATTTCCTCGCTCAGACCGAAGCACTGATGCGCGGTAAAAAGCTCGAGGAAGCCCGAGCAGACCTAACCGCCGCCGGGATCGGCGCAAGCGATGTCGATAGGCTGGCCCCCCACAAAGTGTTTCCCGGCGACCGCCCGACAAATTCCATTGTGATGGAAAGGCTGACGCCGGAAACGCTTGGCGCGTTGATCGCGCTCTATGAGCACAAAATATTTGTGCAAGGCGTGATCTGGGGGATAAATTCTTTTGATCAGTGGGGCGTTGAACTCGGCAAGGCGCTCGCAAAAAATATTTTGCCTGAACTTGGGGCGCAGGGCGAGACAAAGGCCGCTGCAAAGACCCATGACGCATCGACGAATGGTCTACTCAACTGGGTGAATACGGTGCGTGGACGCGCCAAGTAAGGATAAGCGGGTGATGTTCAGGCGAAATATTTTGATGGCTGCGTTGGCTTATTTCGCCGTGGTGTCGCCACTTCATGCCGATGAAATTGTCACCCATGCGAAGATCACAACTTCCATGGGCGATATCGTTGTCGAGCTTGATACAGAAAAAGCGCCAGCGAGCGTCGAAAATTTTCTTCGTTACGCCACCAGCGGTCACTACGACCGGACGATCTTTCATCGCGTTGTCACTGGCTACGTCATTCAGGGCGGCGGCTATTCAAAATATTTCAATGAGCGGGCGCCAAAAGACCCGATTGCCTATGAGGGCGACAATGGGCTGAAGAATTTGCGCGGGACTATCGCCATGGCGCGGGGCGACATTCCAGGCTCGGCGCAAGCGCAATGGTTCATTAATCTCCAGGACAATGAGGAGCTCGATCATAAAATCGTCGAGGATCTGCCGCTATACGGTTACGCCGTCTTTGGCCGGGTGGTGGAAGGCTTGGATGTCGCCGACGCCATTGGCGCGGCTGAGACCGGACCCGGCGGCGAGTTTGAGGCGGAGGTTCCGGTTGAGCCAATTGTGATTTTGCGGGTCGATCCGGCGGCGTGGACCGCGCCAGAATAGGCGCTGTGCTAAAGCTACTTTTCGGGGTTTGGGAAGTGGATAGGAAAGTCCGCTGCGATTCGATTTTCCAAATTCGTGGTGTATTCGACAATCTTTGGAACGCTGCGTTCGGGAAGAGCTCGCGCCGCATCAATGACGGGATAGGCGGCTACATGTACGGCGTAAGTTTCTTCAATTTCCGATGCCGCGGTATGAAGGTAGTTATAGAAATCACGATACCGGCTGGGTGAATATGGATCGCGCGAGAATGCGGCTTCAAATGTCATCGGGAGCTTGTCAAATTCCCTTGTGAGCGCGTCATCAAGTTGGTCATTGTTTTTGGCTTCTACGAGGCTGTTGGCAATCATAATCTCGAGGATATCCGGTCGCGCCAAATCTTCGCTTCGTAAGCCCATGAATTTTTTTGCCGCGGCAGCGTGATCGCCGGCATTGTCATCGTCAAGTCCTTGTGTAAGTTTCATAACCTTTGGTTTTTCCAAGACGACCCTGAGCGATCTGCTCGCATAATCACAAATGTCTGGAATCGGCTGATCGGTAGAACAGCCGAGACTTGCATGGATCGAGATCAACGCAACATCAAGCGGCGTCCCGTTCGTTTTTGCGGAGTTGATGGCGGCTCGGAAATCCTTCGCGGATGGCGGGCCGTTTTCCCATTCACCGCGCAAAGCTGCCGTCATTATGGCGCCCAGCTTTGCGGAAAAGTAAGGCTGCCAGCTTGGCGTTCGGTAGTTTCTAAGCTTTAGAAAGGTGAAACCCGCTTTAGTTTTTGTCGGATTGGAAAAGGTAGCTCGATATTGTGTAAGTTTTGAAAGAAAATTGTTACGGTGAGTGATATCAATTCTACTGGGAAGCACATTCTCACTAGCAAATAGCGCCGCGAGTTCTGGATGTGCTCTTTGCGACCAGACAAGCCATGCGGCAAAACTCTGCGCTTGGCCCTGATCAATATAGGGCGTACCAGACATTTCTGCGAAAGCGACCGTTTCTTCGCCTACAGAATATTGCCGGTTTGAACCGTTTTTAGCTTCAACTATTTTCGGTTTTGGAAGTTTTCCGCCCGGCACCACTTTTGGGTAGTGAACGCCATTCTTCTGCTCCAACCAATATCTGGTAAGGGCGTGGTTCGTTTCTGCGCCGTCGCCAACGGCAGTTAAAACACTTCCAACGAAGCTGTTGTTATTAAGAAACGCCCAGCGCATAAACCATAGGCCGTAAAGAGAGTGGTTTATGAGGCTTTCTTCGGCTTCGGCAGCATAGATAATGCGGCGGTGACGGAAATCGTAAAATGTGGTTCCAGAATCGCCATGCTCGATAACGAAATCGGCGCCAATTTCCAAAGTCGGCGTTTGTCCGGCTGTAATAAGGGCGTCTCCGCCGAACCAATTTCCACCCACCTCATGGCTGCCGTCATGGGTAATATCGACATTTACCCGAAGGACGTTTTCACTCCGGAGCTCGTAGCGCGCAGCAATTTCATCCCCGGCCATGTGATGGGCGATATTGAGCTGTCCAGAGGGCGTCAGCCGCGCGTGATCGGACTCTGCAAATGACGGTCCTGTAAGAAGAAAAACAAGAAAAGCGAAAAGCTGAGAGAATAGAATACTCCGCGAAGAGCAGATTTTCATAAAGCACCCCCCTCCAATAGACCGACAGCATTGCACGTGAGTTAGATAGCCGCAAATAGTCTTCGCTGGTGGGCTCAGCGCCGTTCCCTGCATTGCCCCGCGCGGCAGCATCCGCTAGACCCCGACCTCATGGCGAAGAAGCAAAAAATATTTAAACCCAAGGCGCGCAAACCACGCGGCTTCCGAGATCGGCTGGGAGACGAGATCGTCGCTGAGCGCGAGATGCTGGCGCGGATTTCCGCCGTCTATGAGGCCCACGGCTTTGATCCGCTGGAGACGCCAGCGTTTGAATATACCGATGCGCTGGGCAAGTTTTTGCCCGATGTCGACCGGCCAAATGCCGGCGTCTTTTCGCTTACCGATGACGATGATCAATGGATGAGCCTGCGCTATGATTTGACGGCGCCGCTGGCCCGTTATGTGGCGGAACATTATGACGGACTGCCGAAACCCTTTCGGCGCTATGCGGTGGGGCCCGTCTGGCGCAACGAAAAGCCGGGGCCGGGGCGTTTTCGTGAATTTACTCAATGCGACGCCGATACGGTCGGCGCGCCAGCGCCCTATGCTGACGCTGAAATGTGCATGCTCTTTGCCGACGTCATGGAAGCAGCGGGGATCGCCCGTGGTGATTATGTCATCCGCCTCAATGACCGCCGCTTGCTGACCGGGCTTTTGGAAACGACCGGTCTTGCCGGCGATGGCGAGGCGGAAAGTGCGCGGCGCGGCATTGTCCTGCGCGCCCTCGACAAGCTTGATCGGCTTGGCGAGGAAGGCGTGAAATTGTTGCTCGGGCCCGGCCGCAAGGATGAAAGCGGCGACTTCACGGACGGCGCCGGGCTTGATGCAGCGCAGATCGACCGGGTGATCAGCTTCGTCACCGCCACGGCGCAAACCAATACAAAAACCTGCGCCCGCCTGCGGGAAATCTTTGAAGGCTCTGAGACAGGTCTTGTCGGCGTTGAGACGCTTAAGGTCATGACGAACGAGCTTGCAGCGCTTGATTACAAAGAAGACCGTATCAAGATCGACCTTTCGATCATTCGCGGCCTTGAATATTACACCGGGCCGGTGTTTGAGGCGGATCTGACTTTCGCGGCCAAAGACGAGAAAGGCCGCCCGGTGCGGTTCGACTCTGTCGGCGGCGGTGGTCGTTATGATGGTCTCGTCAAGCGCTTCAAAGGCGTTGAGGTGCCGGCTGTTGGCATATCGGTGGGCGTGTCGAGGCTGCTGACGGCGCTTGACTATAAAAAGGCGGGCGACAGCGCCCCGCGCGGACCCATCGTTGTGCTCGCGCTCGAAAAAGACCGGATGGCTTCCTATCAGGCAATGGCGGCGGAACTTCGTGCAGCGGGCTTTCGCGCAGAGGTTTATCTTGGCGGCTCAAACTTCGCCAAACAGTTAAAATATGCTGACAAGCGCGCGGCGCCTTTGGCGATTATTCAGGGGTCGGACGAGCGAGAGAATGGCGAAGTCACAATCAAGGATCTGGAGCTCGGCGCCGAACTTTCCAAAAACATCGAAGACAACAAGGAATGGCGCGAAGACCAGCCGGCGCAATTTACGGTGAAGCGTACTGAGTTGGTGGAGGCGGTGAAGAAAACGCTGGCCAGTAAGCCTTAATCACTAGGTATAAAGAAATAATACGGTCGATATCGTTAGCACCGACAAAATGGTGGTGATGGTAATCGCGGATGCCGTTTCCGTTTCATAATTCTTATATTGGCTCGCCATGATAAACGTGCCGACGCCAGTGGGGACGAGCACGAACAAGGCGAGCGCGCCGAGATAATTCGGGTCGCTGACGCCGAAAAAACGCGCCATGGTGAGTGCGATCACCGGCACGACAGCCATTTTCGCAATGACGATGGCGCTGACGCGCCCCGCAATTTCCTTGATTTCCGGAAACTTATTGGTCGCCAGAAAAAGCCCCATGGAAAAAAGCGCGGTGGGTCCGGCGGCGCGGCCGAGCAGGCCGAAAAACATCTCGATTGGCCCGGTAAGGGAAAATCCAAGCGCGGAAAATAAAAACCCTGCCGCCATCCCGACGACGATAGGATTGCGCATGGGACCGGAGAAGTAGCTTAAAAACCTCATGACGCCGTTGCCGTCTTCCCGGCGCGGCGCCATCAGCGCAGAACAGATGGCGATGACAAAAATACCCTCAACCAGCATCAGCGTCACAAATGGCCGCGCCCAGCCGTCAACATTGAGCGCAATCGGAAGCCCCAGAAAAACCGCATTGCCGAGAATAGAAGCCAGGGCATGGGCGCCGGCTTCCTGTTTTGTCAGGGTAAAGATCTTTTGTGAAATAAAGTAGGCGCCAAAAATAACGATAAGGGCGCCAGCGCCATAGGCGGCGGCGATCGCGGCGTCTTCCACGCCTGGCGGGTTAGTCCCGGCGGTCAAGCCGAAAAGAGCGGCGGGCATGGCAAAGCGAAAAACAAATTTGTTGAGCGCCGCCGAATCGCTGGCGCTCATCAGACCAAGACGACCGGCAAGAAGGCCAGCGGCGATGATGCCAAAAACCGGCAGGGCGACGGAGATGACGGCGTTCATGGAAAGTCCCGCATGGCAAACGAACGCCGTCTGTCGGGCGCCGCGTTCTAACGGTCAAGATAAGGAGGGAGAAAATGAACCGGACGGGCAAATAAGCCTGATCTCCCGGGGGCTGGGGGCGATGGTTAAAACCGGAAATTCCTGCCACAGCGCCCGCCCGGCCTGACCTTTATGGTCCCCGAATAGGGCGCGCAGAGGGATCAATTAAGGCTATTTTAAGGGCGTATTTCCCGGGGAACGTGTGGAAAAATGCTGTTTCTAGGCTTGCCGTTTGCCGTGATGCAGGTGAAAATCCGCACCGATGCGTTCGATTTCTCCTGCCCCGCCGCCGCGCCGTAGCGCCGATACTGTTGCTTTCAACCGATCCGAGCTCAACCGTATTTTGGGTGTTTACGGCCAATTCGTTGCCGCCGGCGAATGGCGCGAGTATGCGATAGATTGCTTGGAAGGCGCGGCCGTGTTTTCGATTTTTCGGAAGGCGTCTGAGGCGCCGCTCTACCGGATTGAAAAACGCCCTAGCCTTGCGCGCAAGCAGGGAGCTTACATGATCGTCTCAATGACCGGCGCCGTTTTGAATCGCGGTCACGACCTCGCCCATGTCTTGCGCGTTTTCGACCGGCAGAAGCTGAAACTTGCGACTTAAATCCTAGTGGGTTCGCGTCGATGTTGCTGACTGATCGCAACAGGCTTCATAGGTTTCCATAAAGACGTGACGCTGCGCGTGGCTGCCGCCGATCTTGTAAAGATCGCGAAGCAATGGCCCGAGGCTCGCGGCGGCTTCACCGCGACGGTTTTCGGCAAAAGCGATCAGCGCTTCGCCGGTCGGTGCGGCGACGCCTTGCCAGATGACGCCGGGCTGTTCGCTCATGGAGGTCAGGAACTTTTGCGCCTCGCCGGTCTTGCCGGCGCGGGCAAGCGCGTAAAGATAATGCAGATCATGAAAGGCAAAGAGATGTTCGCCGGCGCGGGCGCGGGCCTGATCGACGACAGGCGCCCAGCGCTCGCCGACATCGGTGCCGCGCATTTCCAGCCGCCACAACATGGAGACGGCGCCGATCTGTTCTTGCGGGAATTCCGGCCAGGCGCCCCAAAGGCGGTCGTCAAAAATCTTGAGCGCTTCGTCATTTCGCCCAAGCGCCAGTCGAAACAGCGCCGCATGCCACCAATTGTGGTCGCGGATGAAGACGCCTTTTTTCTCCCAGGTGTGGGCGCAATGGTCGAGCCAGCGGGCGCCTTCCTTGGCCCGCCCTTCGGTCTCCATGACATGCGCGACCGCATGATGGGCCCAGGCGTCATCGATCGAAATCTCAACCGCGCGCAAGCCTTCTTCTTCCGCTTCTTGAAGCCGGTGATTTTGCTCCAGCGCAAACGCGATCATGCCATGGGCGTAGGGCGTATCTTCATGGGCGACAGAGGCGCGCCGGCCAAGCCGCAATAAAGCCGCCTGATCGCCGCGGTTAAACGCATGATACTGGCCCCATTTAATGGCGCAGAGATCCGCCGGCCAGCGCACGGTAAGCTCGTCGAGATGAGCAAAGGCGCCGGCAAAGTCTTTATCCGCCCAGCGATCGACCGCGGCGCAGAAAAGGCGTTCGCGTTCCGTGGCGCCCGCTTGTGTCGCCCGCATGCGGCCGAGATAAGGCGACGCAAAGTCCCAGCCTTCTGCGCCTTCAAACGCCATATGCAAGGCGGCGGCGTGGGCGTTCAAAAGCGCGGCGTCTGGATATGCATCCGCAATCTCAAACAACGCCCGCAAATTCGCGCCATAACTTAAAAACTCGGCGACATAATCATTATAGCCGGCCGCCGCCGTTGGATCGGCGCCGGCGATGGTCAGGTCGAAACAATCTTTTACACTCATCAGTAAACCTTAGGCGCGCCAGGCGCTTGCATCAATTCAAAGATTGTATCGGCTGATAACAATCAGGAAAGAAAAACCCCCGCTTTTTGTGAGCGGGGGTTTTCGTAGGGGGATGAAAATGAATTAATCGCGCATGATCCCGAGGATGTTCAGGATGTGAACGAACAGCGTGACGAAAGACCCGTATAGCGCGAAGGCGCCAAAGATCGCCGCGCGTTCATTGGTTGAGCTGCCTTCCTGATACATCGACTTGATCATTTGTGTTTCGTAAGCGGTTACCGCTGAGAAAATCAAAACAACCAATGAGGAAGTAATCAAGCTCATCATGCCGCTCTGGAAAATTATGGCATTGACGATGATCGCGATCACCAAACCGATTGCCGCCATAAACAAGAAACTGCCCCAGCCCGAAAGGTTGCGCTTGGTCGTGTAGCCATAAAGGCTGACGGCGCCAAAGACTGATGCAGTAATAAAGAACGCGCGATAAATGTCCTGTGCGGCGCCGGCTTGCTGAAACGAATACAGCATTGGTGCGATCATGGCTCCCCAAAGAGCGGCGTAAAGCCAGAACATGCCGTGGGCTGCGACCTTCGAGCCGGAGAAGATAACTTTTGGCGCAAACCAGCCGATGCCAAGAATGCCGGCGAAGCCGACCCATTTCAGCGGCGTTGCTGCAATCTGAAACATCAGCGCTTCGTTTGACGCCATGAGCATCGAGATGAGCCCGGTTCCGGCGACGGCGAGCGCCATGTAGTTGTAAACGCCAAGCATGTATTGGCGCAGGCCTGCGTCGATCTCGACGCCGGCTCTTCCCGTCTCTGCGGTGCGGCCAAATTGTCGTTGCGGATCGTTCATGTGTCGTTCCTTTCCGTTGCGGCACATAAGAGTGACCCGGCAAGCCGGGCCAGTGAATTCTATGTGTAATATCGTGGGCAACGCCCCGCCAATCAAGGGGTTCGAGGGGCCAATCGGACGATTTTTAGCAAGGAAAAACCTATCAAAAATCATTAACGAGAAGTTAAAAATTAATCGCCGACGACAAAGCGCGCCGCGAAAAACCCGTCCATGCCGCCTTGGGCCCCCAGCATCGAAGGCAGGGTGCGCAAATCGCCCTTACGGTTCGTAGCGGCGAGCCCGTCAATTTCCGACGCCTCGATTGGCGCGCGTTTCAAGCCTTTATTGCGAGAAAGCGCTGCGTCAGCTTGTTTCTCGCCTTCTTCGGGCTGCAGCGAGCAGACGCAGTAAATCAGGACGCCGCCCGGTTTCAAAAAGGTCAGCGCATGATCGATCATGCGCGCCTGCAACGGCAAGAGCGCAGCAATGTCGGTATCGGATTTGGTCCAGGGAATGTCGGGGTGACGACGGATGGTGCCGGTGGCCGAGCAGGGTGCGTCCAACAACACGACATCTGCTTTTTCTTCCGGGCGCCATTTCAACATGTCTTCGGCGACCGTATTGGCGACGAGCTTTGTTCGCACCAGATTATCGTGAAGCTTTTCAAGGCGCGGCGGCGAAATATCAACCGAGGTGACATTGGCGCCCATCGCTGCGAGCTGCAGGGTTTTGCCGCCAGGCGCAGCGCAAAGGTCCAACACCTGCTTGCCTTTTATGTCGCCGGCGAGCCTTGCGGGAAGGGCGGCGGCGGCGTCCTGCACCCACCATGCGCCGTCGTCATAGCCGGCCAGCGAAGAAACATCGCTAACACTGGTCAGTCTGATTGAACCCGTGGCCAAAAGCTCCGCCCCAAGACGATCAGCCCATTCTTTTGCCTCGTCCGGGCTTTTCACCGTTAGATCGAGGGGCGGTTCGGTTCGGTGCGCCTCGGCGATGGCGCGGGCGTGCTGTGGGCCAAAGCCGCGCTCCCAGGATCGCCAGAGCCAGCCCGGCGTGTCGATGCGGGCAGGCAGTTTTTCCAGGGCGCCCGCGCCGGTCTTGGCGACCTTGCGGCCAACGGCGTTGATAAGTTTTGCATAACCGGCTGTCTCGCGCCGGTCTGCGGCGACGGAAACGGCGGTGGAGACGGCGGCGTGATCGGGCGTTCCCAAAAACAGGGTCTGCGCTGCCGCGAGACGCAATATATCCATCACCCGCGCGGCGCGCTTAGGCAGCGGTCGGTCGATATAGGCGCCAAGGATATGGTCGAGCGAGCCTCGGCGGCGCAAAACGGTTGTCGCCAGCGCCCGGGCAAACCCCCGGTCCGGGCCCTGCAGGACGTCAAAGGTTCGGCATTCTTTCAGCGCCTCATCAAGCGATGCGCCCTTGCCGACCCGCTCAAGCACGTCCAGCGCGGCGCGGCGGGCGTCAAGCCCGGCAGCGGGGCCTGATGCAGGATCAGAGGCGGTTTCTTGTGGTGAGGTGGTCATAAGCCCCGCCCTAAACCACGGGCGGGCGGAAAAGTCACGAAAAACGGGCGTTAAACAGGTAATTTTGTCAGACGCTGTTTTTCGCCTATGGTGGGCTTCTGGGGAATGTGGTCAGTAATACGTATCTTGGGGAAGGCATAGAGATTTCATGAAAAAGCTAATTGGCATCATGGCGGCCGCCGCCGCAGTGCTTTCAACGGCGGCTGCGCAGAATAATTTTTCTGACGCCGCGCAAGCGCCGGTAGTTGCAAACCCTACAACCGTACTGAAAAATTTTGATATCCAGCGCATTGGGCCGGTTCTTACCGAGCTTGGCGTAACCTGGCAGACGGTGACCGCAAGTGATGGCACAAATGCAGTTGTCGCGAATTATGCCGGCGTCATTAATTTTTATATGCAGCCGACGGCCTGCCAATCAGTCGGGGGTTCCAACTGCGTAGGTCTCTTGATTTTTTCTCCTTATGAAGGGTCCGCCAATCCGCAAACCGTTCGCGCCTTTAATGACCGGTATCCTTTTACGAGGACAACGTTGGATGCTTCCGGCGGCGCCTTTATCACTCGTTATGATATTGCTGACTATGGCGTGCCGCGCGGCAATGTCGCTCATTCGATAACGAACTTCTTAACCTTGGCGAACAGATTCCAGTCGGAGCTGTCGAGCGCCAGCCAGACCGTATCGCTTGAGGGGTATGCGGACGATTTAGCCGCATCGTCGCTAAATCTGGTTGGACTAAAGAATTTGACGGGAGAGACAGCGCATGCATCGTTGCCGAACGAACGCCATCAGCAAAGCTTTGATGAGGCGACGGACAACATCGTTCGACTGATCGCTGATAAGTCATTACCGCGCAACAAAATCAAGAATTTGAAGTAGGCCGCCGCGAACCCGGCTTAGCCGGGAAATTTTTGTCAGTTGCGTTCGCGTTGTAATCGGCTTTTTTCGAGACTGTTCGGGATTCAGCGATCTCACCGCGCTGCGTTTGCGTCGCAAACGGTCGGGGTTGGTGGTGGGCGCACGTGGTTTCGAACCACGGACCTCTACCATGTCAATATACGCCGCTGACTTTAACCCAAACTAAAACCTCAATAAAATCAAGTGTTTTGCTCTGCGCATATCAACCGTCATTTATTCGTATGCAGTTGGTTTGAGGGTGGTTTGGGCTTTAGTTTGGCAATATTTGGCAACATGATTTGCGTTTTAGGGTGTCAACGAGAGTTTTTGTAAGTGCGATCCGGCTCACAAACGCGAACCATACGGCGAGTTCGGAAACGACCTCAATATCCGGCGGCTATGCGCCGCGAGTATCACCAATCATGCGCCGGGGTGACCGTGCCTGTATGTGATTCCGAAGTCCCGTAATTTCGGGTAAAGAGGGGGATCGTCTAGGGTCTGGACTCGTTTGGTCCGGCATCTGATTGTGAACGGACGTAACATGGATTTTAAATTTTGGCCGAGTTTTCACGCATTGTCGCCTTTCCGCGTACGAGTCACACCGGTT
>JAJFGC010000036.1 GCA_021776345.1 Hyphococcus sp.
ACTTACCGATCTGGAATTCGCCGCCCTGAAGCAACGGCGCGTCACATCGGCCATCATTATTGGTTACGAAAGACCGCAGTTTTTCCGCTTGGTTGTCGGCTCTAAATAAATCGACGCGCACCCCCTCCGCTGGCTTGCCGGCGCTGGTATCGAGAATATGCGTTGTTAGTTTGCTCAAAGGAATCTGGCCGTTCGCTGTTGTCGATTAATTTAATGCGCAATGAAACGCGTATTTTGTGCTGCTGTATTGTCGATGCTGGCGGAATTTTATCGAATTCCCGAGTGCCGCGCTACTCTTAATTTCATCGTGATTTCAAGCCGCAGGGCCCTCGCTCCACTGGATCGGGCCATCACCACGCTGTTTCAAATATTCGTTCGCTTTTGAAAAATGCCTGCATCCAAAAAACCCGCGATAGGACGACAAAGGTGAGGGATGCGGCGCCGTCAAAATCTCGTTTTCCCGTGAATTTATCAGCGCCGCCTTCTTCTGAGCATAAGCGCCCCATAGCATGTAGACAACGCCAGGTTTTTCTTCATTCAACTGCATGATTGCTTTGTCAGTAAATATTTCCCACCCCTTCTTGGCGTGAGACGCCGCACGACCTTCCTCCACCGTGAGAACACTATTTAGGAGGAGCACGCCTTGCCTCGCCCAATCGCTCAAGTCACCCACTTTTCTATGATGTCCGCCAATATCGTCATGGGCTTCGGCAAAGATATTTTTGAGCGACGGCGGTAGCTTCACCCCCTTAGGAACGGAAAAAGAAAGGCCCATTGCTTGCCCCGGACCGTGATACGGATCTTGCCCGAGAATAACCACCTTCACGTTAGCAAAAGGCGTTAACTTAAATGCATTGAAAATTTGAGCCTCTGGCGGATAGATCATAGCGCCCGCACGCTGTTTCTCATCAAGAAAGGATGTGAGCTTAGCGAAGTAGGGCGCGACGAATTCGCCCTTAAGAGCGCGCCGCCAGCCGGGATCGGTAAATGGTATATCGATGGTCATGAATTTCTGACGCTGCACTGCCGCATAACAGACGAAGTACTTGTTAAGACTGTTTGCAATCGATGCCAACGCATCGTGGTCACCTGCGACTCCGGCACACTTAGTCACTCGCGGATTGCATCCACAATCCATTCCAGTCTAGTTTAGCTCAGACGCAAACAACAGGAAATGTGTGATATGAGTGATGCATTGAGCATCTATTTCGCTGGCGATCTGTTCGATCACAAGCATCTTATCGGAAATGCCCTATTGGCTGCCTATATTGAGCGAAAATCCGATGGGAAGTATCAGTGCATTCTGCCGCAAGACCTTGAGCAAGGCAGCAACCGCAAAGAGCATATCCGCAATCAGGACTTGAAAATGGTGATGGAGGCTGATCTCGGCCTCTTTAATTTTGACGGCGCCGATCTTGATTCCGGTACGGTTGTTGAATTCGTCGTCGCCAAACAGCTTGATATTCCGACGGTCATTTTGAGGTCAGATTTTCGCAACGCAGGCGATCAAGACGCCGGTGAAGACAAATGGAATTTAATGTGTTCGTTTTATCCGCGCACAGAAGTTATTTCGATAAACGGAATGGAATGGTATCAAGAAGCGCGCCGAACCAGCGACACGGTCGAAAAGACGATCGACGCACTATATGCGAAACTCGCATCGCGCATCATAGAGGGGCTAGAGAAAGCCAAAAATGCACCGCCGCTGGCCAAAGATCCAGGGTTCGCGCAAACACTATATCAATGGGGAGTTGCATTTCCTGGCGCTGGGCTCGAAGAGTATATCGGCGATGAAAACTGGGTCGCAAATATTATTGAGAAAAAGAAACGCAAAGGACTGTTGGATTAACAGTCGAACATGTTGGCGGGGCTGCCCCGCAACATATTGCTGGGAGTTTTGAGATGGTCGATGTTGTCGTGATTGGAAGTTATGTTCAGGATCTCGCCTTCAACACCCAAATTTTTCCCGCTCCAGGCGAGACGCGAATTGGCGCATTTCGCACCGGTCCCGGCGGCAAAGGCTTTAATCAGGCAGTCGCCTGCAACCGGCTTGGTGTCGATACGCTTTTTATTGGCGCCGTAGGCGATGATATCTTTGCCGCAGGCGTTCGCGACTTTATCTCATCCGAAGGGTTAAAGGCGAAACTGCAGACTTGCGCTGAACATCCCACCGGCGCAGCATCAATCGTTGTAAATGGTGACGGACAAAATCTGATCGTTGTCGCCCTTGGCGCTAATGAGCATTTGTCAGAAGGTCACGTTCAAAATTTTGTCGCCGAGATTTCCACCGCAAAATACCTGGTATGTCAGGTTGAAAACAAGCTTTCGGCGACCAAAACAGCGATGGCAATGGCGCGCGAAGCCGGCGTGGCGACTATTTTTAATCCGGCGCCGATCAATGACGGTTTGACCCTCGATCTTATCCAACACGCAGACATATTGACGCCGAATGAAACCGAATTTGTATTTTTAATGAACAAGGTTCTCGGCCAGAAAATTCCGGATGATTTCTGGCTCCAGGACGACGCGGCAATCCACGCCTTTTGCCGGCAGTCCAATGTTCCCGCCGTCGTCCTCACCCTTGGAGACAAAGGCTGTTTCGTTTCGTTTGATGAAGATAGCGAACACGCCCGCAAGTCTTCGGACGGACCTTTTTACCGCGTGCCCGCTACCAGCGTCGATGTCAAAGACACAACTGGCGCCGGCGATGCGTTTAATGGCGGGCTTGCCGCTGGGCTTGTTAAGTTTCCCGACAACTTTCGACAAGCTATTCAATTCGCAAACAAGGCTGCGGGATTGTCAACAACAAAACCAGGCACGGCGCCGGCAATGCCGACCTTAAATGAAATGGAATAAGGCTAACCGCCAATCGGGTGCCAAGTTGTTTTCGTTTCCTGCAAGTCAAGAATTTGATAAGGATCGTAGACGCCCAATTTTTTGCGGACAATCACGCGCTTGATATTGTTTGCCGCAAGTTCCTGGATAACTTTTCTTTCTTTCACGTCGCCGCCGCTGACGACAATTGCATTGACATCCATATGCGACGCAAAGTGCTCGGTAAGCTCGCTTCTGTACCCAGAGAGAATATTAACGGCGCCGGCCGGCACATCAGACGAATGCAGCGCCTCCGCAAAGCTGATCGCGGGTAGGGGATTGGCTTCCGAGGCAAGCGCCACAACCGTATTTCCGCCAGCGATAATCGGCGCGAGATCCGCAACAAAACCCAATAACGCTTTTTCTTTACTCGCAAGCAAGCTCACAACACCGACCGGTTCGAGAATAGAAAAATTGAAATGGGACGAGGCAACCGGGTTCACTGAACTGAAAATCTGCTGATACTTGTCCGCCCACCCGGCGTAATAAACCAGACAGTCTATTGCTTCGGTGACTTCTTTGGCGGCAGCCCGCTTTGTTGCGCCCATCTGTTGTAGCTCAAGAACATACTGCTCGGCGCGGCCTTCCAGCATCTCGGCAATTCGATAGAGAATTTGACTGCGCAAATAGGCGCTAGCCGCAGACCAGCCATTAAGCGCACCTCGCGCAGCAACTACGGCTTCACGAAAATCCTTGCGGCTGCCGCGACACATATTGGCGACGACGTCGCCTTTGGCGTCCTCGACCGTAAAGTACCTACCAGACTCTGTCCGCGGAAATTTCCCGCCAATATAAAGTTTATAAGTCTTCTCAATACCTAACCGCGCGCCGCTCGCAGGTTTCGACGCTTTGGCAGCTTTTGGTTTGGCTGCTGCCGATGGTGCAGGTGTTGACCCTGTGTCAGCGGCCCGCGCTTCGGCTTTGATCGTTTTTTCCATGGCTTTTTCGCCCTAGCTTCACTGCAATTTCAGATACGCGGAGAGGCCGTGCATTCCGCCTTCTCTACCGACGCCGCTCTCTTTGTAACCGCCAAAAGGCGATGTCGGATCAAACTTATTAAATGTATTCGCCCAGATCACACCTGCGCGGATTTTACTGCCGACTTTAAAAATCTTTGCCCCCTTGTCGGTCCAGACGCCGCCCGAAAGGCCATATTGCGTATTGTTGGCTTTGGTCACCGCTTCATCCAGCGTGCGGAACGTCTGGATAGCGAGTACGGGTCCAAAAATTTCTTCCCGGACGACGCGGTGAGACTGCGCAACGTCTGTGAATAATGTCGGCCGGCACCAATAGCCTTTGTCCGGTGTTTTGCTGTTCGTCTGATACATCGCCGCCCCCTCTTTTTTTCCGAGGTCGAGATAAGCGTTGATGCGTTCGAGTTGCGCGGCAGAGTTAATCGCGCCAATATCGGTATTCTTATCGAGCGGGTCGCCGACAATCAATGTCTGCATCCGATCTTTCAACTTCGCTATGACCTCTTCTGCGACCGATTCCTGTACAAGGAGCCGAGAGCCCGCACAACAAACGTGGCCCTGATTGAAAAAGATCGCATTGACGATCCCCTCCACCGCCTGATCAATCGCAGCATCGGCGAAGATAATGTTTGCGGCTTTACCGCCGAGCTCAAGCGTGTATTTTTTTTCCGTTCCGGCCAACGCCTTTTGAATAACCCGACCCACATCCGTTGAGCCGGTAAATGCAATCTTATCGATATCACCATGATCAACGATCGCCGCCCCCGTTGCGCCATCACCGGTAACAATATTGACGACCCCCGGCGGCAGGCCCGCATCCTGAATGACTTCAGCAAGCTTTAATGCGGTAAGCGGCGTCGTCTCAGCAGGCTTCAAGACAACAGTGTTGCCGCAAGCAAGCGCCGGGGCAATTTTCCAAGCCGCCATCAGAAGCGGAAAGTTCCAGGGGATAATCTGTCCGGCAACCCCGAGCGGCGCCGGCGTCCGGCAAGGAAACGCATAGTCGATTTTGTCGGCCCAACCCGCAGAATAGAAGAAATGCGCTGCGGCGAGTGGAATATCGACATCTCGCGATTCCCTTATGGGCTTGCCTCCATCCAAAGACTCAATAACGGCGAATTCCCGCGCCCGTTCCTGGATTATGCGGGCAATTCGATAGATATATTTCCCGCGCTCTGCAGCCTTCATCTTCGACCAGTGCGTGTCATAGGCGTGACGAGCGGCTTTTACGGCCCTATCAATATCGGATGCATCGCTTTGCGCCACTTTCGCCAGCACTTTTTCCGTTGCTGGATTGATCGTATCAAAATACTTGCCCTTTTTAGGCGGAACAAACTCGCCGGCGATAAACAAGCCGTATTGTTTTTTGATCTCAATGTGATCAGTGCTTTCAGGCGCCTCAGCATACTCCCAGCTGGTGTCAAAATTCAGCTTATGTGGGGCATTTGCCTTATCCATCAGGCTTAATCCTTTGAAAAATAATCTGCGGACTGGTAAATTCCTGTCCGCTGTTTTTGGATTTGCATCAGCACGTCATTTGCAAGACTTGATGCGCCAAAGCGGAACCATTCCGGCGACATCCATGCTTCACCAAGTGTCTCGCGCAACATAACCAGATATTGAATAGCGAGTTTCGATTTAGAAATTCCGCCAGCTGGTTTCATCCCAACAATCCGGCCAGTCTCATAATAGTAATCGCGGATAGCCTGTAACATCACCAGCGTCACGGGCATGGTTGCCGCCGGTTGAATTTTTCCAGTTGAGGTTTTGATAAAGTCACCCCCGGCATGCATCGCCAACATGCTCGCCTGGCGCACCCGGTCTAGCGTTCCAAGCTCGCCCGTTTCCAGAATGACTTTGAGATGGGCCTCGCCGCACGCCTCCTTGCAAAGAGCAATCTCAT
>JAJFGC010000037.1 GCA_021776345.1 Hyphococcus sp.
TTCAACGGCGCCCTCAGCAGCAGCGCCATAGGCGTCTTCGCTCTCCAAAATATCCGCCAATGCCAGATTGGCGGCCGCAAGACGCTCCCGGTGCGTCTTGTTTTCAATGGCGTACCGCGCTTCAAGCGCATCCATTACAGACTGCTGTTCAGCCGATAGCTGTAACTCTGAGAATAGGCGGTCATGAAATTCATCGTGAGTGTAAGCGGGCGGTTGCAAGAGCCGCGCCCCAATCCAGGCGCCGCCAGCGCCTGAAATCGCCACTAGAACAAGTGTTACGAGCAGTGGGCCAAATTTGGGTTTCATTTGGTCTTGCTCAACTGCATGAGAGCAAGTTGCGGCGTGTCCGGAGAAAAGACTGAAAGGTCCGATACCGGTGAAGCTGCAGATGTTGCGGCCGGAACCAATCCGACCGCCATAATTCCCATCAACATCGCGGCCGCCATGGAGCCGGGACGAAAGGCGGGCATGGCGATAAGCGCGGTTAGCGACGCCGCTTCCTGATCGCGGATCCGCGTCAATACTTGCAACTCTACCGGCTTTGAAGGTTCGCACGCCGTGCGCTCCTTATATCGCCGCAATATCCCATCAAGTCTCGACATAACGCTACATCTCCATTGTCTTTGGAGAGGTATACGCGCCATCCGTTCGGAGCCCTCGCCAAGCTGGGTTCGTAGCAGATTATGCTCATTGCGTCACCACCCTATACTACTTTGCCGGCTACAACTTGACCTTGGTCAATCTCAGCGAATTCCCGATCACGGAAACGGAACTGAACGCCATTGCCGCTGCCGCCAGAATGGGGCTGAGAAGCAGCCCGAAAACCGGGTAGAGTACGCCGGCGGCGACCGGAACGCCGGCCGCGTTGTAGAAAAAGGCGAAAAACAGGTTCTGGCGGATGTTGCGCATGACAGCGCGGCTCAGTTTGCGCGCCCTGACGATGCCGTTGAGATCGCCCTTGATCAGCGTCACGCCGGCGCTTTCGATGGCGATATCGGACCCCGCGCCCATGGCGACGCCGACATCGGCGGACGCCAGAGCCGGGGCGTCATTGATCCCGTCCCCCGCCATCGCGACGACGCGGCCTTCTGCTTTCAGTTTCTGGACAATCGCGCCCTTATCCTGCGGCAACACGTCGGCGCGGACGTCAGTAATGCCAAGCTTGCGCGCCACCGCCGCCGCGGTTGTTTCATTGTCGCCGGTGAGCATCACGATCTTGACGCCTTGGCGGCGAAGCTCTTCGAGCGCGTGCTTTGTCGTTGCTTTAATCGGATCAGCGACGGCGACGACGCCGGCGAGCGCATTGTCAACGGCGACATACATTGCCGTGGCGCCGTCTTTGCGCTGCTCTTCCGCCATCGCCTCAAGCATTGAGGTCCCAACGCCAAGAGCGTCCATAAACCGACTGTTCCCGAGCGCAACATTGCGGCCCTCAACGACCCCTTTCACGCCTTGTCCAGTTACCGCTTCGAAGTCTTCCGCAGCGCTGAGAGCAAGTCCTTCACCTTCCGCCGCCGCCACGATCGCTTCAGCAAGAGGGTGTTCGCTGCCGCGTTCGAGGCTGGCGGCGAGTTGCAGCAGCGATTGATTATCAAATCCAGGACCTGCAATGAGCTTTGAAAGTTTCGGTTTGCCTTCCGTCAATGTCCCTGTTTTGTCGACAACCAGCGTGTCCACCTTCTCCATTCTTTCGAGCGCTTCAGCATTTTTGATCAAAACGCCGGCTTGGGCGCCGCGACCGACGCCGACCATGATCGACATTGGCGTCGCCAGACCGAGCGCGCAGGGGCAAGCGATAATCAGTACAGAAACGGCGATGACAAGTGCGTAGGCGAGGGCGGGTTCCGGTCCAAATCCAGCCCAGATTCCAAACGCCAGCACGGCGATGGCGATCACTGCAGGCACGAAATAGCCGGATACCGCGTCAGCAAGGCGTTGGATTGGTGCGCGTGATCTCTGCGCTTCGGCGACCATCTTTACGATCTGCGAGAGCATAGTCTCAGCGCCGATATGTTCAGCGCGCATGATGAATGACCCGGAGCCGTTCTGCGTACCGCCGATCACGCGGTCGCCGGGCGATTTTTCTACTGGCATCGCTTCACCCGTGATCATCGACTCATCAACAACGCTACGACCTTCCAGAACGTCGCCATCGATTGGAATTTTATCGCCGGGACGGACGCGGAGCCGATCGCCGACTTCGACTAGGTCAAGCGCGACTTCTTCTTCGTCGCCATTATCGAGAATTCGTCGTGCGGTTTTGGGCGCAAGATCAAGCAGGGCGCGAACGGCGGCGCCGGTTTGCTCGCGAGCGCGAAGCTCAAGGACCTGTCCTAACAAAACGAGAACAGTGATGACGGCAGCCGCTTCAAAATACACAGCGACGGCGCCACTCTCATCGCGAAAGCCGCCGGGAAAGATTTGCGGCGCCAGCGTCGCCAGAACGCTATAAAGGTAGGCGGCGCCGACGCCCATGGCGATCAGCGTAAACATGTTTAGGTGACGGGAAATTAATGACGCCCATCCGCGTTGAAAAAAAGGCCAGCCGCTCCATAAAACGACCGGGGTCGCAAGTGCGAGTTGAACCCAGTTTGATTGTTGTACAGATAAAAATCGATGTAGGCCGACGCTGGGAATATGCGCCCCCATCTCAAGGAAAAAAACCGGCAGCGCGAGCACCAATCCAATCCAGAACCGCCGGCGCATGTCAAGGAACTCTGCGCTCGGCCCCTCTTGTACGGTCACGTCCATAGGCTCAAGAGCCATGCCGCAGATCGGGCAGTCGCCCGGGCCGTCTTTCACGACCTCTGGATGCATAGGGCATGTGTACGATCCGCCTGTCGCCGCCGGTGCTTTTTTACGCTCGCCTGACAGATAGGCTTCCGGTTCAGCAATAAATTTTTCTTGGCAACGGGCGCTACAAAAATAATAGGGCGCATCCAGATAGCGTGCGCGATGCTCACTGGTATGCGGATCAACATCCATGCCGCAGACCGGATCTTTGACGCTCGATTGAGGGTCGCCTGTTATCGACGGTGCGCCTTCGCTATGATGTTCATGAACGTGTGAGGTCATTTTTATATTATTCCTTTTATCCATCATTTCGCACCTTGCGCGAGGCCTTTAAGAATCGGACAATCCGGGCGCTGATCGCCGTGGCATTCCTTGACGAGCGTTGAAAGCGTGCGGCGCATCGATCGCAGGTCTTTTAGTTTTCGATCAATTTCCGTAATTTTTTGCTCGGCGACTACTTTTACATCTCTGCTTGATCGGTCTGGATCAGTGTAGAGAGAGACGAGTTCGCGGCACTCTTCGAGCGAAAACCCATGCCTTCGCGCCGTATGAATAAACCGCAAGAGATGAACGTCGTTTTCGCTATAGTCGCGATAGCCAACCTCTGTACGCGCCGGCTCAGGCGCCACATGCGCTTCTTCGTAATAGCGGATGGTTTTTGCAGGCAGTCCCGATTGTGTCGCCGCTTCGCCGATGTTCATTGTATTGTCTCTCCGCTTTGTTCGCGCGCCGCCGGAATCGAACGTTTTCCAACTCCAAAAACCGCTGATTCTGCGGTTACAGGAGAGAAGATAGGGCTTCCAGTTACTGGAAGGTCAAGGGAAAATGCGGCAAAAATATCAGTCCGGGAAAATCGTCGATAAAATCTAGCGACCGTATTGACCGAGAAGCTCAATATGCTCGTTGAGTCGTTTGAGGATAGACGGGGCGCTCTTCATCTTGAGAACCTCCTCGATACAAAGCTGATTTTCACTTTCAATAAGCCCGCTTTGGATAGATTGAAGCGCAGTGTGAACCCGCTGTGTCCGGCGCAAAATTTCAAATGAATCCGCGTCTTGTTCGATAAGTGCAGAGACCTTTTTTAGCATGTGTGAAACCTGCGCCAATTTGCGCTTTAGCCGTTCGATATCTTGTTCAGATCTCTTCACAGGATATTGAAATTCCTTTTTTTGGCGAGCGTAGTGACGGAATGTGTCCTGCCATGCGCTCGCCTCACACGTGATTATGCCCGGACCAACAGTTCTCCGCGTTTCCCGCTACATGCGCATCATGCCGCATGACATTCCGAGAAGTTCATCGGCCGTCGCTTTTTGCGATTGATCGAGCTTGTCATAGAAATTGGATGTCGCGCTCGAGACAGATTTCAGATTTGCGAGCATTGTTTCCATCATCTCGATCCGCTTTCGCAGTGCTTCCGGCGCCGGTGGGCGCTCAGCGGTTTGCGCAGCGTCATCCTTCTTCATCATCTTTTGATTCATCTTCGCCATGTGGTCCGCCTTATGTTTATGACTGTCGCGCACCGCGTCAGCGTAGGTGTTCCACGCGGATTCCTGACCCGACTTAATCTTGAGTTCGGCCTTGAGAAATGCGAGGCGGCCTTCCGTGCGGGGCTCGCCCTGGCTTTGACCCATCATCGGGCAGTCTATCATGCCCTGATGCATCATCATGCCGCCTTTCATCTGACCGCCCATCATTTCCTGATCCTGCATTTGCTCGCCTTTGGCGCTTTCTGGATGATGAGACTGGGCGGCGACAGGCGTCGTAATCAATAGCGTTGCGGCCGACATCAATGCTGAAATGACTAGTGTTTTTTTCACAAGACTCTCCTTTACTCGGGTTCGATGTTTAAAACGCCACTTACGTCGATTAAACCAGCATCAAACGTTAACGTTGTTTACGCTCAACAGCCCGCGTTCCCTCAGCCTCGCGCTAGTCGTTTGAATGTGGAGTTGGCGACGGTTGCAAGCGGCGAATAGGCGCTGATTTTAGGCATGTCGCTGGATCGCGCATTGAGCGCGATCAATGGAAAAGAGCTCGATCAGAAAATTTTCGCGCCTGAGTGGCGCCAGATCGGCAATACCGGCGCTTTGCGCGAAACGGCGGCTGGGCCGAGGTCTGCCTGCGATAATTCGGCACACCGCGTGCGGGATATTAGTCCTTCGCGCGTAAAAACACCCGATGCGAGTGAAACTGGAGACAAGATCGCATTTACCGTCGCCGTTTTTAACCCTTACCGCCGAGGCGGAGGCGCGCGACCGGACGCCTATATTTGTTTGGAGAAGCGTAATTTTCATGACTAATACAAAACTCGAAAACCACGGCCATCAGCGGCGAGCGTCGTTGTTAGCGATCGGGCTCGGCGCGATCGTAATGCTCAGCCTAGCCGGCAGCTTTTCTGTTTCACGCGCGCAAGATGGTCTGACGCTTGACGGCGCCGTCGCCATCGCCCTTGGCGCCAATGATCCTACCGTCGCCCGATTTAGAGAACGAGCCAGCGCGCTTGAAGACAGAGCGGTTTCTGATTCTCAACTGCCAGATCCCCAGCTTCGGGTAGGGCTTGCGAACCTTCCAGTCGATACGTTTGACTTTGACCAAGAGGCGATGACGCAAGTGCAGGTCGGCCTGCGCCAAAGCTTCCCAAGAGGAAAAACACTGTCAAAAACGCGTGAGCGCCGTGAAGCTGAAGCAGCTGGCCAAAGAGCTTCTGCAACCTTGCAGGAGTTGCAAATTGCACTGGACACCAGGTCAACTTGGCTCGATCTTTACTATTGGCTGGGCGCGAGGCAAACGGTTCAGGAGAGTCGAGACGCTGTCAACGAGCTGGTTCAGGTTATCCAGACTTCTTTCTCGACCGGCCTGCGATCGAACCAGGACTTATTGCGAGCAGAACTTGAGCTTAGCCTGCTCGATGACCGCGCTGTCGAAGTTGAACGCCAGATTGATGATTTAGTTGCAGAATTGTCTCGATTGATTGGACCGGAAAATGCGTTTCGACCGATCGCTGACTCTTTTCCGGCACTGCCGGCGCCGCCAGACCGGCAAATTATTGAAGACGGATTAGCAAATCACCCAGTGGCTGATGTCGAAGACGCGCTTGTTAAGGTTCGTGATCGCGACGTTGATATTGCGAAACAACAATACCGGCCTGGCTGGTCACTGGATACGGGGTATGGCCTGCGCGGTGGCGACCGCGCAGACTTCGCCTCCTTGATGGTTGTGCTTGATGTGCCGTTGTTTACAGGAAAACGTCAGGACCGCCGTCTCGCGGCGGCGCGCAAGGAGCGCGCGGCGGCGCAGTTTGACCGGATGGCGACGCTCCTTGATTTGAAAAAAGCGTTCGACCGAAACTACGCGGACTGGTTGCGCCTTGATGAGAGGATCAGCCTATTCGACAAGGTCGTTCTCAACAGAGCGAGCGCCAATTCAGACGCAGCGCTCGACGGGTATCAGAACCAGGTCACCGATTTCGCGGAACTCATCCGATCGCGACTTGCCGAATTAGACACGGAGCTGCAACTTCGTCGTCTTCGCGTCGATCACGCAAAGGCACAATCTCGGCTTTTGTTTCTTACCGGTGAACAATCATGATTAAGCGCATTGGAATTTTTGCCCTCGTTCTTTTTGTGGGCGCCGCGATTGGATATG
Source organism: Hyphococcus sp. (assembly GCA_021776345.1). GTDB lineage: Bacteria > Pseudomonadota > Alphaproteobacteria > Caulobacterales > Parvularculaceae > Hyphococcus. The sequence goes on from JAJFGC010000037.1 coordinate 6,439, forward strand.
GCGCGGGCCTCTTCAAATCTCAGTCGTCTAATTCTGGTTCAGGAGCAGACATCAATGCCGGCGAAAGAAAAGTCGCCTATTGGAAAGCGCCGATGGATCCAAATTTCCGCAGCGACAAACCCGGCAAGTCGCCCATGGGGATGGATCTCATTCCCGTCTATGAAAATGAGGGCGCAGACAGCGGCGCGCAAGCGAGTTCAGTTCTGATTGATCCCTCCGTCGTAAACAATATCGGCGTGCGCACAGCAACCGTAGAGCAGGGTGCGCTGCGCCGGCCAATTAATACGGTTGGTCGCATCGTTTATGATGAAGAAAAGGTTGCAAACATTCACCTGCGCAGTAGCGGCTGGATTGAACGGTTGGCAGTGCGATCTGAAGGCGAGGCTATTGAAAAAGGCGATCTTCTGTTCGATGTCTATTCACCGGACCTCGTCAACGCGCAAGCGGAGTTTTTGCAAACCGTCCGCAGCGGCAATGCCACGACTATCAACGCAAGCAAGGACCGCCTGCGTGCACTCTATATTTCAGAAGGGCAGATCCGCGAACTCGAGAAAACGCGACACATAACGCAATATGTCAAAGTCTATGCGCCCATCAGCGGTGTTGTCACCGCGTTAAATGTAGCGGATGGTCAGTTTTTCAAACCGGATACGGAGATTATGGCGCTCGCCAACCTCTCGACGGTTTGGTTGATGAGCGATGTGTTTGAGGCCGATGCGGACCAGCTTCGCCTCGGCGCGCCTGTTAAGGCGCAATCCAAATTCGAACCGGGCGCGCGGCTCACTGGAGCCATAGATTATATTTATCCTGATCTGGATGCGGTTACGCGTACGATTCCTGTACGAACGGTTTTGGATAACGCGGCGACTAAATTAAAACCCGGGATGTTTATGACGGTTGAAATTGAGGGGCCAGAACGCCCTGACGCGGCCATCATCCCGCTTCAGGCTCTCATCCGCACAGGGCGCCAGGAGCGGGTCATTCTCGCTTTGGGCGAGGGGAGATTTCAGCCGGCGGCCGTTACGAGCGGTGTCGAATCCGACGGCAAAATTGAAATCCTGTCAGGTCTCAATCCCGGCGAGATGGTGGTCGTATCCGGACAGTTCTTAATCGATTCAGAAAGCAGTTTTGCCGGCGCCACGTTACGTATGCAGCCGGCCGAACATGACCATAGTGAAGAAACGACCATACCGGCTCCCAAAAAAGACAGTCCAGATATGCTTCACGAAGAAGGTATTCTGGAATCCGATCATTCGAGTCACGCCGTCGAAGCGCCGACTGAAATGTCGCTAGTGAATGGATTTGGCGTCATCAAAACGGTCAAAGCGCCGGAAAAAACCATTACGATTGAACATGACGCCATTCCGGAGATTGGCTGGCCAGCTATGACCATGGATTTTCCCGTCGCCGGCACGGTTGACCTCGCTACGATCCCGACCGGTGAACGGATCACCTTTGCAATGAGCCAAGGCGAAGATCAAACTTTTGTCATCCATTCTGTGGAGGCCATTCAGTGATTTCGGGCGTCATCCGCTGGTCAATCGAAAACCGTTTCCTGGTTATCATGGCCGCTCTGTTTTTGTTGGTCTCAGGGATCGTTGCGTTGCGCGCGACGCCGCTCGACGCAATACCCGATCTGTCGGACGTTCAGGTGATCGTCAAGACAAGCTATCCGGGTCAGGCGCCGCAGGTGATCGAAGATCAGATCACTTATCCGTTGACGACCGCAATGTTGGCGGTGCCCAAGGCCACGACCGTACGTGGTTATTCCTTCTTCGGTGATTCCTATGTATACATAATATTCGAAGACGGAACGGACCTCTATTGGGCGCGTTCACGCGTATTGGAATATCTAAGCCAAGTCACCGGTGATTTACCGGAAGGGGCGAAACCGGAGCTTGGTCCCGACGCGACCGGCGTCGGTTGGGTTTATCAATATGCGTTGATTGATCGAACGGGCGAGCACGATATCGCTGATCTTACCAGTATTCAAAACTGGTTTTTAAAATTCGAATTGCAGAGCGTTCCGGGCGTTTCTGAAGTCGCAACGATCGGCGGCATGGTGCGGCAATATCAAGTAACGCTTGATCCTGACAAAATGCGCATCTTCAATCTCACACTTGCTGAGGTTCGCCATGCAATTCGGCAGGGCAATCAGGAGGTCGGCGGGTCGGTTCTTGAATTGGCGGAAGCCGAGTACATGATCCGCGCTCGCGGTTATGTTTCGTCAATTGACGATCTTGCCCGTATTCCGATCGGCAGGCAGTCAAACGGCTCGCCGCTTTTGCTGCGTGACGTTGCTGACATAGATATTGGACCGCAAATGCGGCGCGGCATTAGCGAGCTGAACGGAGAGGGTGAAACTGTTGGCGGTGTCATCATCATGCGCTGGGGCGATAACGCGCTGGCGACAATCGATGCGGTTAAGGAAAAGCTCGAACATCTAAAGCCGAGCCTGCCCGAAGGCGTCGAAATCGTAACGACTTATGATCGCTCCGCTCTCATTGAACGGGCGGTTGAAAATCTCGTCGAAAAGCTTAGCGAGGAGTTTATCGTCGTTGTGTTGATCTGCGCGGCGTTTCTGCTTCACTTCCGGTCATCGCTGGTCATTATACTATCCTTGCCGCTCGGTATCCTGTCGGCGGTCATCATCATGAAAATACAGGGCATCAACGCCAACATTATGTCGCTGGGCGGTATCGCAATCGCTATTGGCGCGATGGTCGACGGCGCGATCGTGATGATCGAGACCTTGCACCGCCATATCGAAAAAGAGCCGTTGACGCCTCAAAATCGTTGGCGGATCGTCACGGAAGCGGCGAGTGAGGTTGGCCCTGCGATCTTTTTCTCGCTGGTGATCATTACCCTGAGCTTCATGCCGGTATTTGCGCTGGAGGCGCAGGAAGGCCGCTTGTTCAAGCCGCTTGCCTTCACAAAGACTTACGCCATGGGCGCGTCGGCAATTCTGGCGATCACCCTGGTGCCGGTTTTAATGGGCTATCTTGTTCGCGGAAAAATCCGGCCAGAATCAAACAATCCTGTCGCCAAAACCCTCATGCACGCCTATCGGCCGGCGCTCGAATTGACACTCAAAAGACCGCGCGCGATTATCGCGCTCTCACTTTTCGCAATGGCGACAGCGCTGTTTCCCGCAATGCGGCTCGGCAATGAATTCATGCCGGATCTGAATGAGGGCGATTTTCTCTACATGCCGAGCGCCTTTCCCGCCGTTTCAATCGGGAAGGCGCGCGAAATGCTCCAGCAAACAAATAAAATGATCGCGACCGTGCCGGAGGTCGAAACCGTCCACGGCAAGGCGGGACGCGCGGAAAGCGCGACCGACCCGGCGCCGCTAACCATGGTCGAGACGACAATACAATTAAAACCCAAGGATGAATGGCGTCCGGGGATGTCCATGGACAAAATTCGCGTGGAGCTTGAAGCCGCAGTGCAGGTTCCAGGCATATCAAATGTCTGGATCATGCCGATCAAGAACCGCATCGACATGCTTGCGACGGGCATTAAAACGCCGCTCGGCATTAAGGTGGCGGGGCCGGATCTGGAAGTTATTTCAGGGATCGGCGAAGAAATAGAACGCGTCCTGAAACCCGTTGATGGCACAGCGTCCGTTTATTCCGAACGTGTTGTCGGCGGGCGCTATATTGAAGTCGATGTGCGCCGGGAGGAGGCAGCGCGCTACAATATGAATGTCGCCGATGTGCAAGATATTGTGCGTTCCGCCATTGGCGGCGCCAATGTCGCCGAATCCGTCGAGGGACTTGAGCGCTATCCGATCAATCTCCGGTTCCCGCGCGATTTCCGCGATTCCGATCAGCAATTGCGCCAATTGCCTGTGGTTACGGCAAGCGGCGCCCACGTGCCGTTAGCGGAGCTTGCAGATATTCGCATTGTCGGTGGGCCGGGCATGATCCGCAGCGAGAACGCGCGCCTCAACGGGTGGATCTATGTCGATATCGCTGGACGCGATCTTGGGTCATATGTCGCTGAGGCAAAGCGTGTTGTCGCCGAACAGATAGACTTGCCCCCTGGCTATTCCCTCGGATGGTCTGGTCAGTTCCAATATATGGAACGCGCGCAGGAGCGCCTCGCGCTGATCGTGCCGGTAACGCTGGCGCTGATTGTCGTTCTTCTATTCTTGGCCTTCAAGCGATTTGCAGAAGTCCTGATTATTCTGCTCACACTTCCCCTGGCGCTCGCTGGCGGAGCCTGGTTTCTTTATATTCTCGGCTACAATCTCTCGATTGCCGTCGGCGTCGGGTTCATCGCGCTTTCGGGCCTCACCGTCGAAGTTTCGCTCGTGATGCTCGTGTTTCTCAACACGGCGTTTGCCGACCGGCAGTCGATTGCGGCGAAAGAAAACCGTGCGTTGGATCAATCGGACATTGCTGTCGCGATCCGCGAGGGCGCTTTGCTGCGCTTGCGGCCGATCATGATGACGGTTGCGGCGATCATTGCAGGGTTGCTTCCCATTATGATCGGGTCGGGAACTGGGTCGGAAGTCATGCGCCGCATCGCTGCGCCGATGGTTGGCGGCGTTGTCACTGCTACGCTTTTGACGCTGATGCTTATTCCGGCGGTATTTCTTCTCTGGAAAACCTCGGAACTGCGCCAAATGCGAAAAGTCGAGATCGGAAAGGATCCCGCCCCCGCATTGGATGGTGATCCGGCGACAGCGTGAGTTTTGCATTTGTGCGCCGACACGGCGTTGTGACAAAAACTGGGCGAGCCTAGAAGAGGAAACCAGCAAATGGACGCCGTATCCAATGACCTGAATATCCAGTGCCTGTGCACCAGCTTGGACCGCAAAAAGTTGTTTAGCGCGCTTGAAGCCGAAACCGGCGCTGATTTTTTCTCGAAGTATTTTTCCGAGTCGCATACGGCAACGATCTCCGACGTTCCGGTTTTCATCGAGCGCCGCCAGATGCAGATGATGCAGGACATCATCGCCGCGGTTGAGGCGGTTGCGATGACAGATGCGTATCAACAGGCAGTGCTGGATGGCCCCCCGCAATTGCAAAGTATCGCCCTGGCGCCCTCGGGGTCCTCATGGGATATGATTTCCACCTGAGTCCGGATGGACCGAAACTCATTGAGATCAATACCAACGCCGGCGGCGTGTTGATAAACGCCTATTTATCACAAGCGCAGCGTTTATGTTGTACAACGGTTGAACAAGCGGAAGTTCACTCCGGTGATCCAGCTGCAGCGATCATGGAAAGTTATCTGCAGGATTGGCGGCGCCAGCGTAAAAACGGACAGCCCGAGACGATCGCAATCGTCGATGAGGATCCCGTACGCCAGTTCTTCTATCCGGAACTCTTATTGTTCAAGAGTTTGTTTGAACGAAACGGCGTCCGCGCGATCATTGCCCCGCCTGACAAGTTGAAGCATCGCGACGGCGCTTTGTGGTTTGGCGATAAAACTGTCGATATGGTCTATAATCGCCTTACGGATTTTTATTTCGAGGAGGCCCAGTCTTCGGTGCTGAAGTCGGCTTACTTGGCCGATGACGTCGTGGTCACTCCAAACCCGCGCGCACATGCGGTGCTGGCGAATAAGAATAACCTTTCTTTGTTGTGTGACAAGCGTCTCTTACGCGAATGGAATATTGGTGAAGCTCATTTGCAGGCGCTTGCCGATGGCGTTCCCGAAACAACGCCCGTCGATACGCGCCGGCAGGATGAGTTCTGGGCGGCGCGTAAAAAGTTGTTTTTCAAGCCTGCCGCAGGGTTCGGCAGCAAAGCGGCCTACCGTGGAGACAAGATTACTCGGCGCGTATGGACTGAAATTCTGGAAAATGATTATGTCGCACAAGCGATCGTACAACCGAGCGTCCGGAATATCGTCGTTGATGGCGCGATCGATACCATGAAAGTCGATATCCGGAACTACACATATGACGCTGCGACCTTATTGACCGCCGCGCGCCTTTATCAAGGCCAAACAACCAATATGCGCACGCCGGGCGGCGGCTTTTCGCCAGCATTTTCGGTCGATATCGACCAACAAACGGGCTGCGCATGTGAATGATTTTGGGCAAGCGACATACCCCTGTCACCGGCTCATCGTTCGAGATTAACAATCAATGCCAAAGCATCGGGCGCGGTAGTCGTATGGCCTTACAATCAACTCCTCAACCCCAGTAATTGCGTGTATCGGCGCGCGAGGACCGCGCCCAATAATTTTTGCAATCGTTGCAATGGTTGATGTTTTTCATCACTCGCAGCTTTTTTCCCTGCAGGGACTTCGACCTTCGTCGCGTTTTCAGAGATTGTTCTGTTGATGATCAAAATGCGGCGCAGCCTGATTGTTTGGTTGATGGCTCGGAGCAAAAAAATGCGCCATGCTTATCTGCCGATCGTCATCGGATCTTGCGGTGTCCCACCGACAATGATTTCATAATGTAGAATAACGGCGTTGGCATTGCCGGTTTTCCCTGTCTTGCCAATTATGTCGCCTTGTCGCACGTCATGTCCGAGATGCATTTTTGAACCAAAGGATGATAAGTGGGCATACCGTGTTTTAACATCGTTATTGTGCCGGATCAGGATCATATTGCCGTACCGGATTGTCGTACGCATCTCCTCTATGACACCGTCGCCGGCGGCGTATACGGCGTGGGGGTGTCCAGTTGAAAGATCAATACCTTTATGAAGTCCGGTGCGATCATGGCGGTTGCCGAATCCAGATGAAAAACAAGCACGACGGACGGGCGCCCGCACGAGCGTCACGCCAGATACATACGCATAGGGATCATATTGAACGATATTTTTACGAGCATTGATGGTGGGTGCATTATCTATGTGATCGCCATCGCACAGGCTCAATGTTGCAGCGAAGATACCCTTAGATATTGGTGTAGACGTCATGACCGGGGCCGACGAAACGACCGAAGCGCCCGGCGACGAAGCTGTTGCACATCCCATTAAACCTATAGCGGCGCAGAGCCCAAAAAATACATAACACAATCGCATAACACTACACAGGAACGAGTTCTTCAGTAAATGACCATACTCGTCCGGAAATAAGGAAATGTTATGGCGTTTGGCTTTGGTCGCATCACACATGCGTGATTCGGCTGTGGCATAAGTCGGCCCTCAGCGAGGCGCCGTTGGCATTAAAAGCCTTGGCTATTTGTCATGTTTATGGCCGACACTGCTTCAAGTAGGTCGTCGTCGCACGGCCTTCACTGCTTTGCGTTGTCGCGGTGCTGGACGCTTTGACAGCGGTTCGAGCATCTGCAGTCGAACCGGTAGGCGGTCGGGAATTCGGCGACGAGATTGAGCTCGCCGCCCATGGCTTCCACATAGCTAGTGAGGGGGAGAGCAGCATATCATGTGACCCAACTTTAGGGGGCGGATAACTGGTAAAACAGCGACAATGATTACCGTTAGGTCGGACTGCGAGAGCTATAGCTCTTTTAATGAAAAACCGTGTACCAAATCGTGGATCCATTGTGTACCAAACAAAATTTTGCTATACATAAACAATTGAAAATATTGGAGAAAATCAATGGTTCGAGTCCCGTCACTCGTGCCTTTCTTTACGTTGTGTACGGAGCGAGTTTTGATTTCCAAAATTGCGGAATGAGCTATTCAATTTTGGAGAGCTTTCAAGCAATGCTATACGAACCGAAGGGGCTATTCGAAAGTCGATTTTGTGTAACAAATTGCGAACTTTTTGTGTAACAATTCGAGTTCTGACTATCCGTAACTAATTGATAATATTGAGCTAAAATGGGATTGTCGAGCCCGCTACCCGCTCCAGATACCTGATGAACAATCAATCACATAGATTCTGCGTTGCGCCAATGATGGACGGGACTTAAAAAATAACTATTTCAATTACTTGCGGCGTTGCGTGTGCAATATCTGTGCACAGAGAAAGAGAAATTATGGGAAAAATAGTGCGCATCAGAGCCTGCGCCGTCGCAAACTTTTCGGGCAGTGAACCGCTCATGGTTTCGCCTGCGCTAGGGAATAGAGTTTTCCGGCTTACCGCTTAAACGTATTGGTCGCAGCTATCATTGCGCTCATCATGCCGCCTTCCGAAACGGAATGAGCTCCATCCTGAACAATTTCCAGATTGGAATTCGGCAACGCCTTGTGTAAATCCCACGCTGAACGTACCGGACATACGATATCGTATCGACCCTGTACTATTTCACACGGGACGTTTGCAATTTTGCTGATGTTGTCGAGTATATAATTTCCTGATGGCATAAAAAATTCATTGACGACAAAGTGGCATTCTGTCCGTGCAAGGGCTATTGACCGATCTCCAACCGTCAACTCCATAATCGCCGCTTGGTCAGGTTTAAGCGACATAATTGACGCCTCCCAGCGCGCCCAGGCAGTCGCCGCCTTTTTCCTGACGTTCGGGTCATCGCTGGTGAGCATTTCATAATATGCGTGCAACGGTTTTTCTCGATGCACCTGCGGTACAAATGATGCAAATTCGTCCCAGGCGTCAGGATAAATTGCTGAAGCGCCACCGCCTAAATGCACCCATTCCATTTCGGAAGGGCGCGCGAGAAACACTCCCCTTAACACAAGACCATTAACTGACTGAACATGTCGAACCGCGTAGCAAAGTGCGAGGGTGCTGCCCCAACTTCCGCCCACGACCAGCCAGTTTGGTATTCCGAGATGTTGTCGCAGACGCTCAAGATCTTCAACAATATCCCATGTCGTATTTTGCTCTAATTCAGCAAAGGGCGTACTGCGTCCTGCGCCGCGCTGGTCTAGCAAGACCACGCGATAATAAGATGGGTCAAAATACCGGCGGTAGTCCGGAAAAATTCCAACGCCTGGACCGCCGTGCAAAAATAGCAAAGGCGTACCTTCAGGGTTTCCGACTTGTTCATAGGCCAACGTATGCAGATCAGAGACTTTTAGGTATTCGACTGCATAGGGCTCGATGGCCGGGAACAGGTCATCATTCAACACGAGTATTCTCCGTGATTTTGGCCAAAACATAATCGGTGTTTTGTGTTTCATTTTGCATCTGTTTGGCCGGGCTAGCTTTCGCTTCTTTTGGCTTGTGTATCGCGATCCCGATCATCACCAAAAAAATCCCACCGATATCTTTTGCCGAAGGAATTTGGGATAAGACCAAAGCGGCGATGATTGTTGCCGACGCCGGCAGCAACGCCAAAAGCAAAGCGAAGCTTGCGCGCGGTAATCGCGACATCGCCAGTTGATCGCAAACATAAGGAATGACGGAAGAGCAAACGCCGACGCCTATTCCCGCCAAGACAAGCTTGTACGAACCAAAGGCAGACGCTGCTTGCAAGAACCCGATAGGCATTAAGAAAATCAGCGCAATGGCCATTGCGGCGCCGAGCCGCTCTATCCCACCTCCAGCTCCACCTTCTGCAGCACGATGTCCGAGAACAATGTATCCAACGAATAAAAGGCCGTTCAAAAAGGCCCAAAACAAGCCTACAGGGTCCGTTCCCCATTTAACATCAATCAGGATCAAAACGCCGATGACGGACAAAAACAGCGCCAAGAAATTTCTTCCTGTTCGCAAACCATATGCTGCAAGCGCAACGGTTCCGACGAATTCAATCGCTGCAACCAGACTCATCGGTAAGCGATCAAGCGCCAAATAAAATGCTGTGTTCATCACGGCAAGACAAACACCAAGGCCGACGAGCAGTAGCCGCGTCTTTGTGTCGGCGTTTTTGATTGTTTTCCACGGTTTCGTCCATGGCAAAAATATTAAGGCTGCCGAGGCGATGCGCATCCACGCAACCCCTAGGACACCCACTGCCGGGAATAGCAATACGGCAAAGGATGGGCCGAGATAATGAAAGATGGCGCTGACGCCGAACCACGCGTGAGGAGGTACTTTTTGTGCGACCTTGTTGGCTAGCGTCATTAGGGATTGACCTTGAAACGAATTATGCTCACATTCATAGTTAGTTAAATCACGCATATGAATAGGTATTTGACTGGAAAATAGCCGAAATACCTTAATTTGATAGGAATACGTTGTGAAACGCCTTGGATATGAAAATGGGGCAATTGACGAAATCGATCGCGAACTTCTTTCAGCGCTCTATGAAAATGCCCGGCAATCTATCGCTGACCTTGCAAGAAAGGTGAGCCTATCCTCGCCCAGTGTTTCAGAACGCGTTAAGCGCCTAGAAGAGGCAGGGGTAATCAAGCAGTACACTGTTGATATCGATCCACAGGCGATTGGCCTCGCAATCGCGGCGTGGCTTCGGATTCGGCCGATACCCGGAAAAATGCAAAAGGTAATCCAGATAATTCAAAGCCTGCCTGAGATCGTTGAGTGCGATCGCATAACAGGCGAGGACTGTTTTATCGCAAAAGCCCATGTTCCATCTGTGGATGATTTAGCTGCCTTAATTGACGAACTCGTACCCTATTCGATGACGAATACATCAATAATCCAATCGTCCCCCGTAGCGCGCCGGGCTCCATACGTTTTAACAGTCTGACACTAAATCAAATTCTATTGCAATTTTTAAGAACGCTTATATGCCGCGAGCTAACTCAGATTTAGAACTTCTCTTAGTTCGTTTAGCGCTTTGACAGACACTTGATTTCGTTCAAGGTAATTGTTTTGCTGAAGAACGATTACTTCGGCTTTTGATTCGTCATTACACACTGTTCCGTGAGCGTCTGCGGCCACGTAAACCTTATATCCAAGCTCTAGCGCCGACATACTCGTATTCGTAACGCAGAATTCACTCTGTATGCCGCATGCAATAACACCCTTAACGCTAAGCTCTTCTAAAATCTGTTGCAATTCTGTTTCCTCAAACCCGTTGGAGTGATGCTTGACGACAACCGGCTCTCCCTTTTGGGGGAGGACGGCAGGGTGGATTTCCCAGCCGTGCATATCTTTAGCGTACGGCAAACCTGGGGAGCCGCAATGTTGAACGTAGATGATCGGAATTTTGTTCGAGCGACAAAAGGCGATCAATTCGGCGACTTTTTCGAGGAGGCGGTCGCCATCTTCGATTGGCGGCGTGATTTTACCGTCAAAGCCGCAAAGCTGCATATCAATGACGAGTAGTGCGTAAATTGATTTCATTTTCTAGCATCTAGCCTCAGCAAGAGGGAAAAGCGAGTGGTAGTTGGCATCCATGTAGCCCTCCCCTAAAGCCAACGTCGATTACTCAGAATTCTCGCGGTTGGCCCGACCCGGGCCAACCTGGCCAGCTGCGAAGCGCCAACCTTGCTGGCGCTTTGTGAGGGCGATGCTCATCCAGCCATCGAAAGAGAAATCTTGCTGATTATTTTCGTAGTCCATTTCATATATAAAATGCGTGGATACCAATGCGGAGGTTGGACCAAGGTCAGCGATGTGGATCTCGTCAAAGGTGAGTTTGGCTTTGGCGCCGGGAACGATGAGCGATTTGAGGGACGCGGCAGCTTCCTCGCCGCTCTTATACTGTACACCGCCCCGTTCGATCCAATGAAAATCCGTGTCACGATCATAATATGCCGCTGCCTTTTCGATGTCCCCATTGCTTAGCGCCTCACTGTAAGCAATCAGCGTGGCGCGAGCCTCGTCCTTGACGGATTGTGCATCGTACCCGGCTCGGACTTCGACAGGATTGCTGCATCCAGCAATCCATAACAATGAAAGTGCGATCATCGTATTCTTCATCGGCTGTTTCCCCTAAAAGCTGTGTGTCAGTTCAACCCGAGTTCTTCCAGGCACTGTGGCTCATACTGAATAATAATTGCCTGATTACCTTCCGTATCATGAAATTGAACCAAGGATCCGACCGTCGGGATAGTATGCTTGGGTCCAAGGATCTTTCCGCCTGCCGTCTCAATCTCTTTCATCGACTTTTCGAGGTTATCGACTGCTATCGAGCATTCAAATCCTTTGCGCCCTTCCGGAAGCGGTTCCCTGCGCTGCTGCAAAGCGCCATGAACGCCGGCGTCTCGAATTTGATAAAAGTCGGGCGGGCCCCATGGCTCGAACCGCCAGTTAAATACGTTCTCGTAGAACTTACGCGCGCGACTTACGTCGTCGGCTTCGATCGCGAAATGAGCTAACTTGTTCGGCATTGAAAATCTCCTATGACGTACAAACTAACAGTTTCAGGCTTGTCGTCCATACGCATATGCGTCAACTATATAGCCAAATGCGACATGCTTTTTCATCTGCGGACGAACCGCATCTAATAATGCGGACTCTGAGCGTCGACTATGACAGCGGCTGCACGGAAAGTATTCATACGCATGCCTGGCCACAGCTCGTATACGCCAGAGGCGGCGCCATTCGTGCTGAAGTGGATGATCAGTTCTGGGTAATACCGCCCCGTCGCGCACTCTTGGTGCCGGCGCAAACGCCGCATAATCTTAAAATGTTGGGCCGCGTGATGTTGCGCACTTTATATTGCAGTCCGAACTCGCCAATTGGCGGATTACAAACGCGCGTGATTGATATATGCGGGCTGCTGCATGAGGCGATTTTGCGTTGCTGTGAGCTGATGTGTCTTGATGACAGAAATGATTCAGATAGCCGCTTGGCAGCTTTGATCACTGAGGAGGTCATGGTGGCCAAATCAATGATAATTTCGCTGGTAATTCCGAAGGATGAGAGGGCTCGCCGGATTGCAGATCGATTCTTTGATATTGAAACGGCGCATCGCGCGCTCGGGTCTCTTTTGTCTGATATCGGTGTCAGCCGCCGCACCGCCGAACGACTTTTCCAGGCCGAAACCGGGCTTTCACCAGCACGGTGGCGTCGAAACGCTTTGCTCTCATTAGCACTTGAATATCTGGCCAAGGGGCATTCGATCGAACAAGTCGCGCAATATGTCGGATATCACAGTCAGCCGGCTTTTACGCAAGCGTTTAAGCGCGTTTTGGGGTTTTCGCCGCAAACTGGGCTTAGCGCATAATGGCAATATGAAGCCATCAAGTGTTGCTCAAGGCTATGTTTGGAAAGAAAGAAGTACGTGAGATATTTTCATCGGGCACAAATAGAGCGCGCTCTCTGGGTCGGGTTCATATTCCTGACAGCGACGATCAATGCAACGAGCGTCCTTATGGAGCGAGCTCGAATTGGTATAAAAATAGAGACGTGGGAGCCATTTGTTTGGGAGTATTCAAGTGGGGCGTTCATATTGGTTTTGCTTCCTTTTGTGTTCGCGATTGAGAAAAGGTTTCCCTTTTTAACCACAGACTGGAAGTTATCCACACTGGTTCACGCCGCAGCAACGATACCGTTTTCAATATTGCATGTCGGCGGAATGGTTGCAGTTCGGGCTGCTGTTTATGCGTCTTTCGATCGGCGCTATGATTTTGGGAATATTCCTACTGAATTGTTTTATGAGTGGCGCAAAGACGCCTTCACTTATTTTACTATCGTAGTGGTCCTAAACGCCTATCGCGCCTTTCGTGAACGCGCGGACGGAGCCGCGTCCATGACTAGCACAACCGACGACAGTTCTTCGAGCGCCGTCATATTTCAGATTGTGAAGGATAAGGCGGAGATTTCGGTCGCGTCGACAGAAATAGACTGGATTGAAGCGGCCGGGAACTATGTGATTCTTCATTTAGGCGACCAGACCCATATGATGCGCGACACATTGAAATCGGCAGAGAGTCACCTCGGCGGGGCGCCCTTTGTCAGGGTGCATCGCTCGGCGCTCGTTAACATCAATCGGGCTATCGGGCTCACGTCAAAAATGTCCGGCGGCGCTCACATTCAAATACGCAATGGCGCGACTATCAATGTTAGCAAACGCCACCTGCCGGAAGTCAAAAGGCATTTCACGCTCGATTCGGCGCCGAATGCAGTTGTATCCGGTTAATCCATTCGTCCCTTCGCGTCATTTTTGGCTCGTTAGCACCAATTCGAAAGGGCATGATGGCAGGCGGGCTAGAAGCTGGTTAGAAATTGTGGAATCAACGAGGTAAAATTGTGTGTAGTAGCAAGCCCGCTGGTTGGTTTAATGGTATTGAGAATAAAACTATTTGTGGCAGGTCTTGTATTGGCCGCTCAGCCATTTTTGCTGATGACGGCTAAGGCTGAAGGCTGGATGCACTATGGCGGGGGCCTTGATGGCGCGCGCTACGCCGATAGCGATATCGTCACGCCGGCAACGATTGGCGGATTGAAGGAAGCTTGGCGTTTTCGGACAGGCGATTCTACCGACGGTGAGGGGTATTTCGGCAAAAGGTCGTCTTTTAAGGCAACCCCGATCCTCGTCGATGGAAAGCTGGTGTTCTCAACTGGATTTAATCGCATCATCGCTCTTGATCCAGAGACCGGCGCCAAGCTTTGGCGATTTGATCCCGATATCGATTTCTCGATCAAATATTCTGAAATGTTCACGTCTCGCGGCGTTGCTGCGTGGTCGGACCCCGAAGCAGAAGCAAATGCCAAATGCGCTACGCGTATTTATCTTGGAACATTAGACGCGAGATTGATCTCGATCGACGCGGCCGACGGCGCCCTTTGCGAAACATTCGGTACCGAAGGCGAGATCGATCTATCGAAAGGCATCCCAAACTATCGCCGCGGAGAATATTCCGTGACATCGCCCCCGACTGTCGTAAACGGCGTTGTTGTTGTCGGATCATCCATCGGCGACAACGGCGGCGTGTCCCTCGACCATGGTGTTGTTCGGGCTTATGATGCGCGGTCGGGCGAATTGCGCTGGCAATGGGATCCTGTACCACGGTTCAAAAACTCGCCGGGGGCGGAAACCTGGGAGAACAAATCTGCGGCAAGAACGGGCGCTGCCAATGTGTGGTCGGTCATGGCCGCCGATGAAGCACGCGACCTGATTTTTCTTCCGACAACATCACCATCCCCGGATTTTTATGGGGGGCGACGGCTGGGCGACAACAATTTTGCGAACTCAATCGTTGCGATTAAAGCATCGAATGGCGAAGTGGCTTGGGCTTACCAGATCGTTCGGCACGATTTGTGGGACTATGATCTCGCGTCTCAGCCTATGCTCCTGGATGTCGATCACGGTGACGCAAAGCGGCCCGCGCTGATTCTCGCAACAAAAATGGGATTTGTGTTCGTTCTTGACCGGGAGACAGGCGAGCCGATTTTTCCCGTCACAGAGAGACCTGTGCCGCCTTCGGATGTCCCCGGCGAACGTGCGGCCCGGACGCAACGCGTTCCATCAATTTCGCTGCACCCAACCGAGAAGAACGATATCGAAATCTGGATTCGAGACGATGCGCATACGGCCAGGTGCCAGGAAATGCTGGCCGGAGTTCGCTATGAAGGGATCTTCACGCCGCCGAGCCTTGAAGGAACCCTTGTTTACCCGGGAAACCCGGGCGGTGTAAACTGGGGTTCTATGGCGGCGCAAAAAGAAAAGTATATTGCATTTGTTGCTGTCAATCGGCTGCCGACGGTCGTCAAGCTTATCGCGCGCAAGGAATACCACAGGCAAAAATCAACAGGAAAAGTAAACGGCGTCGATGCTCAGTTTACGTCACAATCAGGAACACCGTTTGGCATCGCGCGGTACGAATTGTTCAACGATGAAAGCGGCGCCCATTGCCTAAAGGGCCCATGGTCAACGCTTGTAGCTATTAACATCAACAACGGCTCCGTTCTGTGGGAAGCGCCCGCTGGTCGGGCGCCCGGTATTGACGACGACGATGAAGCTGCGGAATGGGGGTTCTTTGCGATCGGTGGGCCGATGGCGACAAAAGGCGGAGTAGTTTTTCATTCGACGACATTCGATCAGACACTGCGCGGATATGACACGGATACTGGTAAGGTGATTTGGTCTGCGCAATTACCGGCGGGCGCCCACGCGACCCCTATGTCGTATGAGATTGGCGGCGCACAATACGTGGTCATCACAGCAGGCGGGGCTTTAGCCAACGAAAAGGGACAAGGCGATTACGTGGTCGCCTATAAACTGGCCCGGCAGGATTAGCACAACGCTATTGGCGCGCAGCGCGTTGTCTTGATCATGGTGAATATGGAAATTCGTCGCCCAGCGCCATTCGATCCAAAGCAACATCGATTGTCTTGCCTGGCGTACCTGTAGGCCGTTCCCAAGGCGCGAACGGCGTAATCAGTGACGATAACTCTTGTAGCGCGTCAAGCAGGTTCATTTTCCAGTTTTTGTCATTACTTACGATTTCGTCTTGCGCCAGTTCCTGCTTGATTTTTGCAGCAAGCGTTTCTTTGCGAATACAGGCTCGTGTGGAAAAGTCCCTGAGGCATACGCCATAGGCGCCTGAAACCCAAGCGCGCCATTCACTTGAGGCTTTTGCAGAGCACTCCGAAGCAACAATTTTACCCTCCGCCGTGAAGCAGTCCGGATAAGCGAGGGCGCCGTATTTCTCAGCCGGCAAAAGCCGGCAAAATTCGTTACGGAAAATGGATTCATTTTGCCCAGCCGCTTGCTCGAAGTCATTGCCGTTTCGATGGGTCAAAGCTGCGCGCCGCAACCACCATGCAGCGGCCGGAGAATACCACAATCGACTGCCAGTTGGCGGTCCCGATGGCGCGTCGCCCATATACCCTGCAAGTGCGCTCCACCATCCTTCATCTTTATGAAGTCCATAGATCGGACCTGGCGAGCAGCCCGCATCAATCATGGCTGACGTCAATTCTTCGGTAAGTCCTGCGGATTTAGATAAGGCTTGAAAACTGCAGAACCATCGTTCCATGTATCGTAAAGACGCTTCATGCATCTGTGTGGTAAGATTTAAGCCCATCGCGCATTTCCATTCCGAAAGTTTGTTGGCCAATGATATGCTAGAATAATGTGGTAATAATTCGGTCAGGAACGAACAATGAAATCCGGTCCAACTTACGCGCGCGTGGCGGCTTTGATTGGCGATCCGGCGCGCGCCAATATGCTATCGGCGTTGATGTCCGGTCTTGCATTGACAGCGCGCGAACTCGCGCAAGAGGCGGGCGTCCAGCCTTCGACCGCGAGTGGTCACCTCAAGGCGCTGACCACAGCGCACCTCATTGAGTGTGAAAAGCAAGGCCGGTATCGATATTACAGGATTGCAAATCAGGAAACGGCGACAGCAATTGAGTCTCTGCAAGTACTGTCACAACACAACGGCCTTTTGCGTGTACGGCCGGGTCCAAAGGACCCTGCACTTAGAAAAGCAAGAGTATGTTATGATCATCTCGCAGGAGAGATGGGCGTGCGCCTTTACGAAAGCATGGCGGCCCGTGATTTTTTCAAAGTCGCAGCGGATGGCATCTCGCTGACCGATGTCGGCGAGAAATTTGTCTATGATTTTGGCGTTGATGTTCAGCAATGTAACGCATCGCGCCGACCGATGTGCCTTGCATGTCTTGATTGGAGTGTTCGCCGGCATCACCTTGCGGGCGCGCTGGGTGCCGCCATGTTAACGGCTGCTTTCGATCAAGGTTGGTTAATGCGAGGGTCGGGAAGCAGGTTGGTGCGCTTCACGGCCGCCGGCGAAGCGGCGTTCCGCAAGGCATTTCCGATTGTGAGTTAATATGAGCGGGGATTTTTAGATGCAGGTAGTTAGCTGACTATCAAATTAGCCTTGACTCTAATAAGATAAACGGCTAAATAATATTTCATGAAAGTAAATGCGGTCCTGAAAGCGCTATCACATCCGATAAGGCGCGATATCGTCTCTCGACTTCGCGATGGCGCGTTGACCGCTGGCGACCTTGCTGATGCGTATGCCGTTTCGAAACCGACAATGTCGACGCATTTTGCCGCGCTAAAAGAAGCCGATCTCATTACAGCGGAACGAGACGGGAATAGCATCTATTACCATTTGAATGTGACCGTCGCAGAGGAAGCTTTGAGTGCTCTGATGAGTGTTTTGGGCGCAGGCGAAGCAAAGAAAAGACGCGCTCACAACCGCTCGCGCAAGGAGGCGACGATATGAAAACCGTCATAACGATTAGCGGTTTGGTGCTGGCGGCGAGCTTGGTATTGGGCTTGTGGCTACAGGCAATGGGCGTTGGCGCAGAAGGCGATAGTCCGGCAAAATTGGCTGACGAGCTTGGTGTAAGCCGGGCGTTTTGGCCGTTTATTTTTCCAATTTTTGGGTTGTTGATTTCACTCGGGATCGGGCTGGCGCATTATAAAATCGTTGAACGCGCGATAGCCGGCGGCAAGTTGGAAAAATCACATTTTAGCGCAGCAGCTGGCATCGCCTTTGGTGCGGCGTTGGCGGTTTTCATGCACGGTTTCGCAGGGCTTGAACATTTTGATTTGATTACGAAAGAAAGCGCATTGGGCGCGTTTGCAATTTTAGAGTTCGGCTTTTTCATCGCGCTCGGCAACTATGTCTCGACAGTTAAACTCGGGGCCTCAACCGGACTGCGCACGCCGTGGTCGATGCGCAGCGATCTTGTGTGGAGGAAAACGCACCGATTTTTGAGTCGGGGCATCGTTCTTGTGTCTTTAGCAGCGTTTGCGCTGTTGTTTTTCGCCCCACCTTATACGGTCATAATGACCCATCTCGTTGGCCTGATTTCTGTGAAGTTGAGCGCGGCGGCATATTCGTACTTTACCTGGATGGATGAGGCCAAACATGACCGGAAAAATCGAGAGCAGGCGGCTTCTCAAAGTCATAGCTGAATAAAGCCGGCAAACCGAAACGCCAGTCAACACTAGGAGAATTGAAATGGTTGTTCCAACCAACGCCCGAACTGCGCCTGTTTTTGGCCTGTTAATGACTGTAGGCATTCTATTGTCGGCTTGTGCGGTGAACTCCGTACACGTTGCTAAAGAAGACATCGAGTTTTCACCTGGACCCGCGATTTGGACTGTCAAAGACAAAGACACCACTGTCCATATATTCGGCGCAGTTGAAGTTGTCCCACCAGAAACAGCATGGCGAAGCGAAGAATTTAAGGTAGTATTCGCATCCGCCGAAGCGATTATTTTCGAAACGGACCCGCGGCCTGAGGCTCAAGCAGCCATCGGTCCTATTGTGCAGCAACTCGGGATCTACCGTAATGGGCGGACTTTGCGCGGTGCGCTTAACGATGATCAGGAGAGCGAATTGGCGGAAGTCGCGGCGAGTTTGGGTGTTCCTCTTGCAGCACTCGATTCGCTTAAGCCCTGGCTTGCTTCGCTCCAGTTGGGTTCACTAAATGCACAAAAACAGGGATACACAGGCTGGATCAATATTTTCAGCGAAATCGATGCGGACGCGAGTGCGGCGGGAAAAGAAATCAGGTTTCTTGAAGAAACGCGCGCGGTTTTGCTCCAGGCGATTAGCGACTTACCCGAAGAGACGCATGTGAAAATGCTGGTCACTACGGCGCGGCAGATCAAAAACAACCCTGAGCCAGCGTCCGAAGCTGCGGCGGTCTGGTTGGATGGGGACGTCAAAAGACTTGAAGAGTTATTTCATGGGCCGGGTCAGTGGGCGGATGACGTTGTTTACGACGCACTCGTCGTAAAAAGAAACCAAAAATGGGTTCAAGACATTGAAGCTACAATGGCGAATAAAAAAGGCGTGTACCTCTATGTTATCGGAACAGGTCATGTGCTGGGTGAAGACAGCATGATCATGATGCTGGATGACAAGCGCTTTCCAGTAGATCGTTACTAAGCTGCGAGTCGGCCCAATCACGCAACGAATCCTGTGCGCGGATTAATTTTCTTCAACGTATGGATTCATATCTGAGAAGGAAATAGAGGATGATGAACTGGTTGAATAACAGCATTGAAAAGGCTGGGTGGGTTCGCTTCTTTCTATGGCTTGCAGTGAATATTGGTTATTCCGTTTGGGCGTTTCTCTCACCGGGACCTTGGCGTAATATCGCCGCGGCTACTGGAGATGGCGACGCGGGCGACTTGGCGCAAGTACCGAAAATACCGGAGATCATGCCAGGGTTTCCCTCCGGCGAGCCAGGGGCCTCCCTGAATAAAATGTCCGAAATCATCGATCAGTATATATTGTTTCAGGCAATTGATATTCCTTATGCGATCATCAGCATGATGATGGCAATCGCAGCTATTTCCATTGGCCTTAAACGATTTAACCTTGGCCGTGGCCCCGTAAAATTTGTTCTATTGCTCCCGATGATATATTTTGTCTCTGAGCTTGTCGAAAACTCGCTCCTGGCTGCCATGGCAGGCGGGTATATCCCTGACCAGGGTTTAACCGTTCTGTTGCAGCAGTCGGCAACAACCGCAAAATTTGTCACCGATGGCCTGACGTCATTTGCAATAGCCATTTCAATTTTGGCGGCGATAGGGGCCGCATTTTTTTCTTTGTTCAAGCGGAAAAAGCCCGCAGCATGAAATCGATAAGGCGAGAAGATAAAATTCCGGTCGCGATTGGGCATTCTGGATTTGGTTCTTCGACGTTTGATTGTAGAATGGACGGAGTATTTGGCCCGTCACCTGTGCGAAATTATCGATACTGAGAATGGAGAGACCTATGAATAAGCACCCGCGAAAAATTGCGCTGATCGTTGTGATGATTGTAATAGCAGTGGGCCTGACCCAAAGCGGTCAACATGGTCAAATTTTCGGTCTCGTGAGTGAATTTTTTGGCGTCAAATGATTGCGTTGGCCACCAGCGGTTGCGAACGATCGTACACTGCCTGGAAGCTAGGCGATGCGCGATCATCCGCGCCTTGCCGCAATTATGAGTGGGAACAAATTGGCGAACGAGCGCGCGTTGCCTATTGAATAAATAAGACGGCGTATGGCAAGGCTCACCGAACTTTGATACGGAAAAACTTTATGTTGGTCTTAACAAAAGAACTACGAAGAACGACAAACGTCCTACTAGCTCTATTGGTGCTCGGAGTGTGGGGATTGCTAATTAGTCAGTTCATACCGAAGTCATTCGCTGTTTTTAATGACGCGACTAAACTCCAATCGGCCAGTTTTAAGACGCTGACTGTAGAACGGATAAATGTCGTTGACCCGGATGGGACGCTACGCCTTGCTATCGCAAACCGGGCTCATCCGCCTGATCTAATCTATCGCGGAAAAACCTACCCAAAGCGCAGTATCGACGATCTTGTCGGATTCATTTTCTATGAAGCTGATGGTGATGAAGCAGGCGGTCTTGGGCTAGCCCAGTTGCGCGATAGCAAGCAAACGGCTTTTATTTTCGATTACACTCACCAACTCACTGATGGCATAGGTATCGTCAAGCGCGAAGCCGATGATGGCGCTGGTTGGAAATCTGGATTTTTTATCAGTGACCGCCGCCCACATGAACCTGGCGACATAAAGAGCAGTCAGGGCGTGGAAAGGGTCTGGTTGTCCAATGAGAACCAGAATGCAGCCTTAGTCATTTCTGATCCTGTAGGTCGACCGCGTATACGTATTGGTGTGGATGAAGCTGGTGTGCCGGCTATTCAAATGTTCGATGACAACGGCGCCATAGTGTTCGCTGCGACTGAAAGTTCCCAAAAGGGCGCGAATTGATTGCAGACGTTTCAACGACAGCAAGAGCATAGCAAATTAGGGTGTGCCTAATCCCGCAAAAAAGTAGTACTCTCAACTAAGTTGGTTTCCAATTTTTGAGGCTTAAGTGATACGCTTGTTTCCCAAACGCAAACAGAAAAAGCCGTCAACGAAAATGAGTAAGATATATATAATCTTGGTTGCTGCAGCCGCGATAATTCAAACCCCAGTCTTCGCCGCGTCGAAAGATGCAACGACGTATGAAAGCGCTTCTAACGGTAGTGAGCTGAAAGCGTGTATCAACCTTGGCGTTCTTTATCGCCATGCGACGGCGTCGCACGGGACGACGTTAAAGCGCCGGCGCTCTATCGTCGCGCCTGTGACGGTGGCAAGAAGTTCGCATGTGGTTATGTCGGCGACATGCTCTATCGCGGCGGAAAATTACTGCCCCAACATTTTAAATGCGGAAATAAGTGAGTAGGACCCGTTGGTACGCAGTTAGCTTGGTTTCTTCGGATACATTGCGACGGTGTTTGGGTAGGCTATCTTTTCAGCGCCCCAAGTATTTTCTTCAGGTCATTCGCTATCCGTTTTGTTTCTGCTGCATCCAAATTTTCATCCAATACTTGATTGATAAGGTTGAACGGCTTTTTCATTTTGCGGAGGGCTGTCAATCCGGTCTTTGTTGGCTTGAGTTGCCAAATCCGGCTGTCGGTTTTTGATCGTTGCTTGGTAATGTACCCGGCATTTTGGAGTCTAGCCGCCATAGTCGTAATGGCGCTCTCCCGCTGAGATAATTGATCCGCTAACTCCCGCTGACTAACGGAGCCTTCCTTAGCAATAATGGACAGCGCCGCCGCCTGCGCAGTTGTCAGGCCGCCGGCTTCCATAAGGGCCTTATCAGCCTTTTTTTTGAGCCGGTGCGCAACAAGCTGTATCAAAAAGTATAATCGGTGATCGGACGCTGACATTGTGACGTCTATATCCTTGACAGCCATTCTGCACAATATGCTACATATATGTAGTGTTTCGTGTAGGATTTGAATTATGGGCGCGATCGATGTCTGGGCTCAACTGACAACGGACCGCATGGCGGCAGCGCCGTGGATGGCCACATTGCTGCGTTGGACGAAGCAAACCGAAGCGCCAGTGACCCCATCTGTTGCGACGACCCTCAAGGCGATGGACGATGCAGGCGTCGACATTTCGCTTCTTTCAGCATGGTACGGGCCCAGCGGTTCGCTTATCAGCAACGAAGAGGTCAGCAATCAAATTGACGAAGCGCCAACGCGGTTTCGTGGTTTGGCAAGCGCAGACCTTTCCAATCCAATCGAAGCTGTCCGCGAAATTCGGAATTTTGTAGATGGCGGGAAATTTGTTGGCGTTCGTATTGTGCCGTGGCTCTGGGATATGCCGCCCAATCACCGACTCTATTATCCGATTTACGCGGCATGCGTTGAGCTTGGCGTTCCGGTCTGCACACAGATTGGCCACACAGGACCGTTGTTGAGGTCAGAGACCGGCCGTCCGATTCCTTACGTAGAAGATGTCCTGTTGGATTTTCCGGATCTTGTTGTCGTTGGCGGTCATGTCGGTTTCCCATGGATCGACGAGCTGATTTCCCTAACCATCAAGTTCCCAAACTTTTATATAGATACATCCGCTTATGTCCTGCACCGGCTGCCGCCAAATTTTGTTTCCTTTATGAAGGGTATTGGTTCGGACCGCGTGATGTTTGGGACAAATTGGCCCATGTTATCTCCGGCAAAGTGCCTGAAGGAAATAAGCTCATTGAAGTTGTCGAAGGCTCAGGAGGATGCATTCCTTTTTGGTAACGCGCACCGCGCTTTCAGACTTTGAATGAAAATATGGAAATGGCGGGGACATTTGCGGCGATCTTCTCCGCCGCATCTCAAGCTGTTGTGCATATGATCTGGAAATCGGCTGGCGACAAACTGGTGATCCGGGCGCTCATCGGCGTGATTGCGATGGTCGTCATGGCGCCGTTCGTTTTTTTCGTTAAATTGCCAACCATTGATCTTTGGGGCTGGATTGCGATTTCGGTGATGCTCCACCTGATCTATCAGCTTGTCTTGATTGAGGCCTACAAGGCGCTTGATTTTTCTGTTGCCTATCCGTTGGCGCGCGGTATCGCGCCAATTGCGACGGCTTTATTGGGCGTGGCGTTGCTGGGCGACCGACTAAACCTGTTTGAAATGTTCGGCATCATCGGCGTTAGCGCCGGGTTGGCGACCATATCTTTTGGCGCACGTCCCCATCGCAATGGATTAATTGCAGCGATCGCGGCAGGCTTGTTGACGACCGCCTATTCACTTGTTGACGCGCAAGGCATACGGTTGGCTGAGCACGCTATAACTTTCATCGCCTGGTTTTTTGTCCTTGATGGCATAGGCATTTTGGTGATTTCGACCGTTAAGCGCGGAAAAGTGTTACCGCAGCTGATGAAAGCAGAAGGCCTGCGCGCCATCGCCGGCGGCGGCATTTCGATTATTGGGTATTCCGGAGCGCTCATCGCGTTGCGATTGATTGCCGTCGGTGCCGCCACCGCACTGAGGGAAACCAGTGTTGTCTTTGCAGCACTATTGGCGCGTATTTTTCTGAATGAAAAAATCCCCACCCAACGCCTTGCGGGCATCGCAATGATTGTTTCTGGATCAGTATTAATCGCCCTAAAGTATTAACTCCGGCAGAAAATAAATCTCGAAATGGAGGGATCAAAAACAATGCGCATCCTACATATCACGGACCTACATATACTAGCCGATCCTGGCGCCCATATGCTCGGTGTTGACACATTTGTGACTCTCAAATCTGTTTTGGCGGAATTACGCAGTATCACGCCGATGCCGAACATGATTATTGCGACCGGGGACCTGTCTGAAGATGGTACGGTTAAATCATACAAACGATTGCGGACGCTATTGGTTGATCTCGATCTCCCGGTGTTTGTCCTTCCGGGAAACCACGATGATGTTGATCATATTCAAGAAGGGTTGACCGGCGGCCCGATCAAAATGGAGTTTCTACACCATGTGGGGGGCTGGGGATTTGTATTCCTAAACTCGCAGATTGTGGGTCAATCGAATGGCCGTGTTTCAGATTCTGAGATGAAGAAGTTGAAAGCGGTATTGAACGAGAATCCTGATAGGCCATTTCTGATATCGGTGCATCATACCTCCGTCAGGCCCTGTCCAGATGAAGACTGTCATCTTCTCAATACCGGCGACTTATTGTCAATTGTGGAAAGACATCCCAATGCGCGTGCTGTAATCGGAGGGCATACTCATACTGAGGCGATAGTTGATCACAAGCACCTCAGGTTGATGACAACACCGTCAACCTGCATACAATGCGTTCACCCAACTGCAGAAGAATTCCATTCTTCAAAAGACAGGTCAAAACTTCACAAATGGGACTCGTCATTCCTCGGTTTCAGGTTCCTTGACATTATGCCCGACGGCCAAATTGAAACGGTTGTTCATAAGATTGTGAGCCCGGAAACCGCTCGTCCGCCGGGCCGATGATTGTAAATTCATTATAGCGACAATTTCAACATCGGATTCAATTGGACGCATGAAGGAGCGATTCAAACAGTGTGCGAATGCATCGGTGATGCGAAACGATTCGACAAGCGATGCGCGACGCGATGATGGCGGCAGCCGGAAGGGGACACAGAAGAAAGAATGCAGCGACTAATATTTCCTATAACCGCATCGCCTGCGGCGATCTATTTTGCCTACAATAAAAAGTTTGCCCCGTTCGTTTTGTCGAACATTCAACAGGAATATAAGATGCTGAATAAAATGAGTCCACACCACAGCGCTTAGAGAAATTTGTCGCCTTTGGAGGCGTAGCTGTTGAGTTTAACTGCAAAAATTGTCTAACGGAGTTGTCCATGGCGGAGATAACTCTGGCCGACACAGCGCCATGTCGAGCACATCAATGCGCACCTTGTCTGGGATGCGGTTCCATGCGCGAGGCGGGCCTGAAAGTTTGTCTTCAAGGCCTTCTTCGCCAAACCGTTGATACAAGTCACACCAACGATAAAATGTTGATCTCGATACGCCAATCTTATCGAGCGTGCGTCTCGCCGAGAGACGCGAGTGCTCGACCAAGTGAATAATCTCCAGCTTTTAACCTCTTTTTGCCTGCCTCCAGAAACTCTTTCGACCAACTGTAATAGAGGCTCTGCGCAATACCCTCGCGACGGCAAAGCTCGGCGATTGAATATTCGCCGCATAAGCCCTCCAGAACAATGCGGATCTTTTCCTCTGTCGCGTGGCGTTTGCACGTCGCACGGCGGATGTCCTTGACGGTTTTTTCGGCCGATTGATGCGGCCCGGATTTACGTCGCATCTTAACTCCTCCTCAGAGCTACGATGAACCAAAACCCTCCGTTAGAAAATCACCTCAGAAAGTCCCATGATCGCTGACGGGTTACAAATAGGTGCACGAACATGAAAGTGACGCACAAAAGCGTCGGAACACACCTATGATCGGAATATGGCATCGAACATGCGGTGGTGGAAATTAAACCTTCAATGGTTTGAATTCGATTAGCGGCCGTCGCTTCGCGTCGCCGGGCTCTACGCGCGCTTGTGGCGCGCCCGAAGCCGCCACATTTTACGTTTTAAAATTTGCCGTCTTCGCCTTCGGTGACGATCCCTGCCGCTCGCCCGCTCGTTGAGCGGGATAGGGACGCGGGGCTAAAGCCCCGCGACTTTTTGGTGAATTTCCCACGGACGGTCGGGGGCGGCGGAACGGAAGACGGGGCATGGCGCCGGGCGGTCCCGGCGCAACCGCTTTGGCGGTTTGATCTCTTTTGATTCATTTTAGTCTCCTACCAAACCGGTTGCGCCGCGCCCTTTGACCCGTCGCCGAAGAGCCCCGTTTCCGCCGCCCCCGCCGTCCGGGGAAATTTGCGGCGGCGAGAGCCAAGAGGAGCGCGTCAATTATGGAAAACCTAACAACGAATATCAGCACACCCGGAGAGACCGGAATTGAAGACGGCGCCAATGGCGCCGGGAGTAAAAACCAAACGCAGTGCAGCAGCCCAGCCGATGCGGCGACGATTCCCACAGACTCAAAAACCCGACCGCGCAAACGGAAATCCGCAACCAAGAGCGAAGCGAGGCGCAATCGCGGTAACAAAGATGCAAAGCCGCGCGGCAATATTTACGAGGACGTCACCGCGAAGATTATTTGCGAATTGGAAGCCGGGCGCTTTCCATGGGCGCAGCCTTGGGCGTCTCGAGGCGAGGCCGCAACAATTGCAGCGGGATTGCCGAAGAATGCCGCAACCGGCGCCACCTATTCCGGGATCAATATCCTGTTGCTTTGGGGCGCCGCCATCGAATGCGGATTTTCAAATCAGGTTTGGTTGACCTTTAAACAGGCCAAAGCGCTTGGCGGGTCGGTGATGAAGGGCGAGCGCGGCTCAATGGTCGTTTACGCCGACAAATTCATTCCAAAACAGGAGCGCGAGCGCGTCGCGAGCGAAGGCGGTGACGCGAGTTTTGTTCCGTTTCTAAAACGCTATACGGTTTTTAACGCCGCGCAATGCGAGGGGTTGCCCGCAGATGTATTGAAGGGCGCGGCGCCCTTGCCGGAATGTGAAACCATCCCCCGCGCAGAATCGCTGATTGCTAAAACCGGCGCTGACTTCAGGATTGGCGGCGACAAGGCGTTTTATGTGCCGTCAAAGGACTTTATCAGAGTCCCGCCACAGGCGGCGTTCTTTGAACAGATCAATTACTATCGCACTTGCTTTCACGAACTTGGGCACTGGACCGGTCACGCCTCGCGCTTGCAACGCGAGTTTAAAGGCCGCTACGGCAGCCATGCCTACGCTCGCGAAGAACTGGTTGCGGAAATGGCGAGCGCTTTTGTCTGCGCTTCGCTTTCGATTCGTCCAACCGTGCGCCATGCGGATTATCTGGGATCATGGCTTGCAGTATTGAAAGAAGATAACCGCGCAATTTTCAACGCAGCCTCGCTCGCCTCGAACGCGGCGGATTTCATTTTAGGTTTTGAAGCGCCAGCGCCGGACTCAGACGCGGCGGCGATGGAGCGCGCGGCATGAAATCGCGCCGGAAAGATTCCGAAACAGCAGAAACACCTGCAGGCGCGCAACGCGTGATCATAGGGGTGACGCCGATTACGCAGCGTGACCGGCTGGCGTTCAAAGCGGCTGCGCCGCTTGAACCGTGCGCCGCGCGTTCGTCGGCTTCGCCGTCTCACCGCTGCGACCACGGTCTTTTTGACATGGAATTGCGGCGGCAGACGGACCTAGTCGATGAACTGCGCCGCCTCAGGCGCAATGAAGATTTACCCCCACCCATCACCAACAAAGGAGAATGAACGATGGACCTCGCCAATATACCGCTGGAACAATTGAACGTGTCGCCTCTCAATATGAGGGCGTCGCGCAAGAAGCCGAAATTTGACGATATATTGCCTTCGATCCGCGAGCGCGGTGTACTGGTGCCGCTGCTTGTGCGGCCAAACGGGACAGAACACCAGTTTGAAATCGTCGCCGGACGGCGGCGGTTCTTTGCCTCAAAAGCGATTGAGAAAGAAACCGGTGAAGCGAGGGCGTTGCCGTGCCGTGTTCTCGCGGCGGGAGATGACGCCGCCGCTATCGAAGCGTCGATATTGGAGAATGTCGCGCGGGCCCAACCGGACGAAATGCAGGAATTTGAAGCGTTCAAGGCGCTGGCCGATAAGGGCCGAGAAATTGACGACATCGCCCGCATTTTTGGCGTCACGGAACTCACCGTCAAACGCCGTCTGGCGCTCGCCAATCTCATTCCGGCAATCCGCAAGGCCTACGCGGAAGGTGAAATCGGCGGCGCCAGCATCACGGCGCTGACGCTCGCCAGCGAAGCCAAACAACGTGAATGGCTGGCGATGTTTCAGGCGGACGATATGCGCGCGCCGCGCGGGCGGGAGTTGAAGCGCTGGCTCTTGGGCGGCGGCGAGATTGAGACATCTTTCGCGTTGTTTTCACTTGAGACTTACGATGGTGATATTTTCGAAGATTTATTTGGCGAGCGCTCGGTATTTGCTGACGCCGAATTGTTCTGGAAACATCAAACCGTTGCTATCGAAGCCGAAAAAGAAAAACTGCTGGCGAGCGGCTGGACCAACGTGACCGTGCTGGAGCGCGGCGCGTTCTTCTCCAGATGGGATTACGCCGGGGCCACCAAGAAACAGGGCGGCGAAGTCTTTATCGAAGCGCGTCACTCCGGCGAAATTGTATTCCATAAGGGCTATGCACAGCGAAAATCTGAAAAGGCAAAAGCGAAAAAATCCACCGACAGGCCGGAATGTTCTGCGCCGCTCGAAAACTATGTGGATTTGCACCGCCACGCAGCGGCGCGCGCCGTGATGCTCAACCATCAAGGCGTGGCGCTGCGCTTGCTTGCAGCCCATTTAATGGTCGGCACGCCGAATATCAGGACGCAGCCCGATCCGCAGCGAACGCGCAAGGAAGAAACGGCGGCAAGCGTTGCCGCCTCGAAAGGCCAGAAGGCTATCGAAAAAGAGCGCGCCGCTATAGCCGACTTACTCGGCCTTGAGGAACCGGCCCATATTACGGGCGGTAATGAGGATGGTTGGCAATTGGCCACCGTCTTTGTGCGATTGATGAAACTATGCGACGACGACATCTCGCGCATACTCACCTTCATCATGGCGGAAACCCTTGCTGCCGGACATGAGGGAGTCGATTGTCTCGCCCAGGCGATTCCAACAACCATCAGCGCATGGATGACGCCGTACGAGGCGTTCTTTGATCTGTTGCGCGATAAGAAAATTGCCAACGCCATGCTCAAAGACATCGCCGGGAGCGATGTTGCCGCAGCCAATAAAGATGCGACAGCAAAGGCGCAAAAACAGATCATCCGCGATTGTCTCGACGGCAAAAACGGGCGCAAGAAGACGCGGAACTGGCGCCCGCGCTGGCTGCAGTTCCCGGCGCTCAGCTATACTGATACCGGAAAGCCCGGCGCGGTCAGAAATGCCGAAAAGATCGCACCGTTATTCGCGGAATAGAATTGTGAAAACGGGCGAGGCGGCGCGTCCGCCTCGCTTCACTTGCACAAAGGTGATGACCGTAACGGGCCAATCACCAGTGAAGCCCAACAGCACTGCCGCCGCGTATTGCCAGCAGTTCCATTAGACCGGCGCCATCCGTCTCCAGCAACATAGTGCGCCAAAAACCATTCCCCGGCCTTTTATAGTCGCGAAACTGAACGACGACCGTGCCGCCCGAAACCGGCATTGACGGATTTTTTCCCCGCACGCGATTTTAGCTGTGCCGCTTCGCGGCGCTTTTCTTTTGTGCTCCTCGCGCATGACGCGTGTCGCGTCCAAAAAATACGGCCCTGCCGGTCCTCCGCTGCGCTGCGGCCTAAGCAGGTTCGCGCGTCCCGGCGCGCCGTTCTGATCATTTCGCGTCAGGCCGGGGAATGGTTCTCCGGCGACACATAAATGGAGACTTAAAGATGGCACAATCACTTGGAACAGTAACCAAACGCGATAATGGCGGCTTCGAAGGCACCCTCGCGATGATGACCCTCAATACCCGGATCACCATCGTGCCCAATGAAGCCAAAGAGAACGAGCGCCAGCCCGATTTCCGCATCTAT
>JAJFGC010000038.1 GCA_021776345.1 Hyphococcus sp.
CATTTCACATCGCCATAGGAGCAGTATATGCAACAATCGCCAGCTTTTGGCTTCAAAACAACGCCGCACCCGTTGCAATCATAAAACCACTGACACGCATTTGTCGGCATTTCATCGGTGGACTGATGCCCGCATTCTGGACAGGTGATTGTTGATTTTCCGATGACGGCGCTCATTGGCTTATCCAACGAAGCAACTGGCCTTCATAGGAAGGCATAATATAGCCTGCCATTACAAAAATTGTCGCAAGAAAAAAAGCTATTCCAACACGCTTGCTAGGTCGTTTTCCATTCCAAAATGAAGTGACTATGGCTGAGACAAGCAAAATGACCGCAGCGCCCATGAAGTATTGTTGAGCGCGGGCAAAGAAGGCAAGTTTACCGACAAGTGCCGAGCTCACGCCAAGATTGACAAGGACGAGAGGCAGCACGCAGCACGAAGCGCCAATAAAAGCGGCCAACCCTGATACTACGCTCCCGCCTGCAATCAGGCCGCCTTTTTGCGTTGGCGTTGTTTTTTGTTCTTCACTCGACATAAAGCGCTTTGTAATATCTGTAGTGACTACAGGTGCAAGCGAAATGTTCTTATATAAGTCACTATTGGCAATCTCAGTGACCAAACTGGCGTGAAGATCGAAACAATCCGTTATTACGAAAAAATTGGCCTGATGCCGCCACCGCCGCGAAAAGAGAGCGGGCATCGTGTTTACAGCGAAGCATTTGCGCAAAGACTGCGCTTCATCAAGCGCGGGCGAGAACTCGGGTTTTCGTTGGAAAACATTCGTGATCTGCTCGGCCTAGAGGACAAAAGACCTACTTGTGCTCAGGTCTATGAGATAGCCACTGATCTTGTCGAAGACATCCGAACGAAAATCTCAGACTTAAAGAAGCTGGAAAAAACGCTCTCATCAATGGTCCTAAAATGTGACCGAAATGAAACGCCGGACTGCGCAATTATCAAAAGTTTATTTGGCTGAGCCAAATTTACCGCCAAAAAGAAGCTAAAGTCTGATTCCCCGCAGCGTAAAGGCTATCCTTTCACTGAATTTTCCACCAACGTCAAAAATTCCTCTGGCGTCTGCACGGCCTCAATGTTCTTCGCCGAGATTGTGACGCCCCAGTTTTTGGCGATTGCTTCATATCTGGGGCCGCGCCACTCGATCAGGCGGGCAAAAGCCCAGCGGATGAAGGCGTCCGGATCAACTTTATTTTCGTCAAGGCCGCATTCGGCAAGGTAATCAGTCCAGACGGATTTGAGAAAGCCTTCATTGTAGTACATTGGCTTCGGATTTTTATCGAACCGCTTTTTCAACGCGTCGGCGTGGTCATCGTCTCCGGCGATGTAGACAAGGAGGCAGGTTTCCGAAAGCATGTTGAGAACGGGGTCGTCCGGATTATCCGGGTCAACGACTTCGCAGATTGATCCGCCTGTATCGCAAATAAAATGTTCATAGCCGTAGATATCGCGCGCTTTTTCGACAAAGAGCGGCGTATCGTGAAGCGCGGCGATTTCAGCGGCGCGGTGCTCATGCTGGCGCCGAAGATATTCTTGAAATGGAATGCCGCCTTTGGCCGGGTCGCCGGGTTTGCCGAGATAGGTGGATAACGGGTCCAGATTATCAAACGTAATGTTCGGGGAGATATAAATTGAATCCGACAAGAGCAATTCGCGCAGGAGCGGGCTCTTCGCCGCTTCGCGTTTGAAATTATCGACGATTGCTTCGCCCATATAACGCGTGCCAATGCGATAATCGACTGAGTAATGAAACCACCCGGCCTCGTGGCGTAACATCGAGGCGATGCCCGTCTTGCCGACGCCGGACATGCCGAGCACCGCAATTGGCTTGCCTCTCAGATAGTTTAGCATGTGCAGCATATTCTCTTGTCTATATCCCCGACTTAACCGGAAAACGAGCCTATTGCCAAATACTTAAAGCAATGATGCCTTGCCGCTTTGGTTTTCAAGGCAATCTACTTACTCTTTGGCGCAATGAAGGAGTAGGCAGAATGACCCGTGCGGAGAATTGCTCAGCGCCAAAGAAGACGCGTGAAATTCACAACAATCATATGGATTCGACTGTCTGGAACGAATTCAACTTTCGCGATGACGACATTGTCATCGGAACATATGCAAAGTCAGGCACCACTTGGATGCAGCAAATCGTTTCGCAACTTATTTTTGGCGGTGAGGAGGGACTTAACGTCGCTGAAATGTCGCCATGGGTCGATCTTCGCGTCCCGCCTGCGGCTGAAAAACTGCAGGCTTTGGAAGCTCAAACACATCGTCGGTTTGTTAAAACGCATTTGCCAGTGGACGCTTTTGTCTTTCATCCAAAAGTCAAACACATCTATATCGGCCGTGATGGGCGCGATGTAATGTGGTCAATGCACAATCATCATCGCAACTTCACCAAAGAAGCATACGAGTTAATCAACGGTCCGGGTTTGGTCGGGCCACGTCTCGAGCCGCCAACTGAAGACTCGCGAGCTTACTTTTTGGAGTGGCTGGACGGTGGTGGTTTCCCCGCCTGGTCTTTGTGGGAAAATGTGCGGACGTGGTGGGAGATTCGAGATCTTGATAATGTCCTGCTAATTCATTTTTCCGATTTAAAAACTGATATGGAAAAAGGAATTCGGCTTATAGCAGAATTCCTCGAAATAAAGGTCGCACAAGAGACTTGGCCAGCAATCCTTGATCATTGTTCTTTCGACTATATGAAAGCTCACGCGAGCGATGTTTCCCCCCTTGGCGGCGCAATCTTCGAAGGCGGCGGCAAGACGTTTATCAACAAAGGGTCAAACGGGCGATGGCGAGACAAGCTTACGGCTGACGATTGTGAGCGCTACGAAGCGAAGGCGCTCAGTGAATTGGGGCCAGCGTGCGCGCGATGGTTAAAGTCGGGCGGTCGTACCTAATGCCTAAACCCGTTCGCGGGTTTTCAGGAACTTGACGTTCGGGTTTTTTTCTTCCGCATAACCAGCTTCCCATTGCGAGCGCGCAAGGAAAACTGGCGCGCCATAGCGATCATGGGCGATAGCGCCCTGGTTTTTTGCGACGAAATTTCGGACGTCCGTCTCCGGGCCGCCGACCCAGCGCACGGTATCGTAGCCGCAAACCTCCAGGGTCGCTTTGACGCCATATTCGGAGATTAATCGCGCTTCGATCACGTCCAACTGCAATGCGCCGACAACGCCAACATAAAAGTCTGCGCCGAGCGCTGGCGTGAACACTTGGCTGGCGCCTTCTTCGGCCAGCGCAATCATAGCGCGCTTCATCTGTTTTGACTTCATCGGATCGTCAAGCCGCACGCGCCGTATGATCTCCGGCGCAAAGTCAGGCAGGCCTGTATATTTGAGCCCTGCCTTTTCGCTCAGCGTGTCGCCGACGCCCAAGGCGCCATGATTGGGAATGCCTACAATGTCTCCGGCGACAGCTTCTTCGGCTAGCTGGCGGTCCTGCGCCATGAAAAATATTGGTGCATTGACGGCGAGCGCTTTGCCGGTGCGCGTCACATTCAGCTTCATGCCGCGTTTAAACTTGCCGGAGCACATGCGCACAAACGCGATGCGGTCACGGTGGTTGGGATCCATGTTCGCCTGAACCTTAAAGACAAAACCCGAAACATTATTATCGTCTGGTGATATTTCGACATCACCCGCCTGTTGGCCGCGCGGCGGCGGAGCATAAAGACCGATATCCCTTAAGAGTTGGGCGACAGTGAATTCCTTTAAGGCAGATCCAAAATAAACCGGCGTCAACGTTCCGTCACGAAAGGCGTCAATATCGAATGGCGCATAGCCTTCGCGCGCCAGTTCCATGGTCTCGCGGGCCTGGACGGCTTCATCCCTGCCGACGATGTCACCAAGGCGAGGGTCGTCCGGCCCGTCAAGCGCTACTGTCCGGTCGAATTCTCCGCTGTCATTATCCGCTGGCAGCAAGACCTGATCGTGCGCCATGTCATAGCAACCTTTGAATTGACCGCCCGTGCCCAAAGGCCAGACCTGCGGCGAGACATCCAGCGCAAGTTGATCTGCGACTTCATCGAGAAGTTCGAAAGGATCGCGACCCTCGCGATCAACCTTGTTGACAAAGGTCAGAATAGGAATGTCGCGTAGGCGACAGACTTCGAAAAGCTTTCTTGTTTGGGTTTCAATGCCTTTTGCAGCATCAATCACCATAATCGCGGAATCGACGGCGGTAAGCGTCCGGTAGGTGTCTTCTGAGAAATCCTCGTGGCCTGGCGTATCCAGGAGATTAAAGAGAACGCCATCATGTTCGAAGGTCATTGCTGAGGTGGTGACAGAGATGCCGCGCTTTTGTTCAATTGCGAGCCAATCGGACCGCGCGCGGCGGCGTTCACCCTTGGCTTTGACCTCTCCGGCAAGGCGGATCGCGCCCGACGCGAGGAGCAGCTTTTCCGTCAGCGTGGTTTTACCCGCATCCGGGTGCGAGATGATCGCAAAAGTGCGGCGATTGAGATAGGCGTCGGTCATTTGCTCATATGTGGTTGCTGGCGCGCTCATCGGGCGCCATGCTCGCTACGTCAAGTCTCTCAAAGCAAAACACTGCTCAAGGCGGGCCTTGAGCAGTGTTTTTTGCAGTAATTTCGTCTTAACTGTCGACGCTAATCGAACAGCAGATATTGGGCGCGAAGCGATACGCGCGCATCCGGCGCCTGGTCGGTCGCGCCAACTGATGAGCCAAAGTTCAAACGGAACCTGTCGTTAACTGCGTAAGAAGCGCCAAACAGGAAGGACCCAACGGTTGTTGTCGGTTGTTCAGAGAGTAAGAGAACGGGACCGGCAGCCGTTTGCACTTCTGTTATAGTCTCTGTACGGAAAAAATAGCTTTGATCGTAGCCAAAATTTATCGACAATCTTTCGTTCAGCGAAAGGCCGACGCCAAGGCTGGTGCGCAAAGCATCACCCGGTTTGAATTCACGAAGAATATTGTCGGGGCCAATCATTTCGTCCGGTGAGACGGAGAGGTTTGCCTGATAACCAACATTTGCGAACAAGACTGCCGGATCGCTGGAGAGGATAAAAGTCAGGCTCGGTTCAACAGTCCAAAAGCCTGATCCGGTTGCCAACTCAGTTTCCAGCCCGGTGTTTGCATCGCGAGCGACGTCAAACGGTCCGGTCCCGCTCGGTGATTTTATGCGAAGGTTGGCGACAGTGTAAGGAAATTTTTGCCCGTTGTTCAATTGGTAGTGAATACCCATTTCAGCATCGCCAATTCCATCACCATTCAGTTCGCGCAGGGTTGGAGTAGAATCGTCGATGGCAACGCCTGTAATCCGATCATCACGAGAGACATAGGAAATTCGGCCATCGATTTCCAGGCGATCAGTCACACCGTAACGAAGGGTGACGCTCTCTGTGATTGCGCGCCGGCTCGAGTCAGTCGCTTCAATTGCGCCAATGAGTACGGCTTCAGCGATTTCAATGCCCTGGAAGAAGAAGCGATTATCCGCGGAAACTGTGTAATCGATTGCAGGCTCAACATAGAGCGTGCCCTTCGGCGTCAGGATGCCGCCGACATCGGTAAATAGAGAAACATAAGGACGCTCATCTTCGTCTTCCGGCCGTATACCGACTTCTTCGACGCCGCTGTCATCGGGCTTTTTGTCTTCTGGTTGATTGTCACCGCGGCGCCGGACGGCCGTGGTGTTACTGGCAACGGCGACCGGACGATTAGGTTGGTCTTCTCGTTGCGGTTGATTGTTCGGCGTGTTTTGCGTTTTTACATGTGATGCATCTGCTGTTCGCGACGTTTCGCCCGACGCCTGATGGGCTTGCGCCACATTTGTTGACGTCGATTCGGGTTGTGCTTGCGCCATCACCGTTGATGCTGGCGTTTGCGGAGCCGCCAGTCGGGGGACAGTCAGAGTTTGACCAATGCTTAACGGATAGGGCGAGCGAAGGCCGTTCGCAGCGGCGAGGGCATTTATCGACGTACTGGTCTGGCGCGCAATCTTGCCGAGCGTATCGCCCGCTTGTACGCGATACTGTCCGCCAAACTGTGCAACTGTTGCGTTTGGCGCCGTTTGCAGTGTTGAGACAGTTGCCGCCAAGGCGATGATTTGACCGTTTTGAACATTGAGCTGCTGGGCCTGCGCTTCAATCAGCGCATTTTGCCGCTGCAGCGTTTCTTCCGCCTCATCTAGTCTGATTATTTGCAGCGCGATTATGTCTCGAAGATAAACAAGCTCTTCTTGAATCGATGGGGCTGGATTATAAATTGTCCCCGCAGGCTGATCGGATGCCTGAT
The DNA here is from genome assembly GCA_021776345.1 of Hyphococcus sp. GTDB lineage: Bacteria > Pseudomonadota > Alphaproteobacteria > Caulobacterales > Parvularculaceae > Hyphococcus. Next base: position 6,271 of record JAJFGC010000038.1, read on the forward strand.
CGGCCGCCAGGACCGCTGGCGCAAAAACGCATGCAAAGACAGCCGTTGCACCGCTGTTAAGAAGAATTGATTTCATTGCTCACCCCACAAAACAAGTATCTTGAAAAACAGATTTGATTTCTTTGCAGGCGCTTGCAAATTCCGCATCGAAATCTTTACGCTCTATTTGTTTCATCAGCGAATGAACCGTGCCTCGGGATCTGCCGGTCAAGACGGCGGCTTTGGTCACATTGCCGTTGGCAATTTTCAACGCTTTTAAAATCAAATAGCGACCAACGAGCTCTTTAACAGTATCGATATCAAGCCGCTCTTTATCACTAGCAATGTTGAGTGCACCGCCGTCAAAAATAAGGTCGTCAGGCAGAATTTTGCCATTTCGTGAATGTGTTAGCGCCCGCGTTAAGACGTTGCGCAATTCTCGAACGTTCCCTGGGAAACTGTGCGCTTTCAATCTGTCCGCAGCCATGGGTGTTAGCTTTTTGTCGCGGAAGGTGTCGTTTTCATGCGACGCGATCAGCGTTTGTGCGATTTCAACAACGTCGTCTCCGCGCACGCGCAAGGGGGGGACGTTTATCACAAGCACATTAACCCGATAGAACAGATCAAGCCTGAAGCGTCCTTCATCGACGTGTTTTTGCAAATCCACATTGGTCGCTGAGATCAGCCGAAAATTGATTTTGCTGGCGTTTGTCGAGCCGACTTTCGTGACAAGCCCATCTTCGAGTACGCGCAGTAGATATGGCTGTAATGACAGAGGCATCTCACCAATTTCATCGATGAAAAGAGTGCCGTCTTTGGCGGCCGCGATTGCGCCTTCACGATCGGCGATGGCGCCGGTAAATGCACCTTTTACGTGACCAAAAAACTCTGCCGTCGCAAGGGTTTCTGGTATCGCGCCTGCGTTTACTGGAACAAAGGATTTTTTCCGGTGAGCGCTAGTCGTATGCAAAAGCTTTGCGGCCAATTCTTTGCCGACGCCGCTTTCGCCAACGATTATTACGGGTGCGTTTGATTCTGTGTAAAGAACTATCTTTTCACGGAGCGCCTGCGCCTCGGGGCTGGATCCGATAATTACCTTGTCTGTACTGGCGGCGGGACTCGCGTCCGTTATCCGTGCCTTATTCCGAAAGCTGCGGCTCAAGCCGTTCTTAGTAGGCTTTTTCTGTGGTGCGTGCGCCCATTCTTTCGTTGGTGTATTCGCGTAATCAGAGTCAGCTGTTCGCGAATAGGTGAACGCATCAAAATTATCGGAAACGCGATCTAGACCATTATCGTCGTGGTCAGCCATAATCCTCCCCCCAAGAAGCACCGGCTAAGTATCAATTTTCAAAGAATGTGTCGCAGGACCTTGTTCGTCATATTCGCGCTGTAATCAGTACACAAACATTCACGCAAATATTCGGTTGAAGGCCTTACTCTCCCACGACCCACACCTTACCAAGCGTTAAGATTGATTATTTTAGGGAGAGAATCAAGGAGGCATGAACCGCTCTCGTCAACGCCAGCGGGAATTGCCCGTCGCAACATTGAAAAAAGCTATTATTTTTATGTTCTTACGCGAAGGGAAATATATGCCGGCACGTATTTTGCATTTGTTCGCATAAGGGGCATTAATTGCACCCAGGAAACGCGCAAACGCAAATAATGTTATTGTCTTTGGAGTGATATGTACTCTGCTTCCAGACAAATATCTTGATCGGGCGCGTCGTTAAACTGGCATGCAAATGCATGTGAAAAGTAATCTTGCAGAGCGCCAATTTTTGCGCCTGTTCCTCTTGTTTTCACTGCCTGTATGAATGTCGGAGGGGTGTTTGCATGATTAAATGCCGCTGTCACAATGCTTTCGCTGGCTAGCCACGAGATGTCGCCAGCAAAAAATTCAGCGCTGATGGGGTCGCATTTTGGGTTTCGTTGAAAGACGACCTGATATTCTTCTACACCAGTACTTGCCGCTGGTAAGTATAGCTCAAATGATGCGCGATGTGGCATCACTCTTAACTTTTCGTCACCTTGCTTGCGCCAGTAAGATTTAAGCAGGCAGAATCCGCGCCTTGATCGCAACGAGTAATCAAAAGCGTAGAGCACCGTGTTGCGGCGGCGATCAACAGTGAACCATTTTTCTGCATATTCGCCAGGTTCGTCGATAACGAAATTTTTGGATTCCGCATTTGGTAATTCGTTCGCGCCGACAGGGGCGGACTGAACCCGGTCTGGTGACACCCGCTTTGTTTCAATGTTGGGCTCGAAACTAAGCCGGCTTAAGTTTTTCTCAAACGGCGCTGCAGCGTTGAAATCAATATCATGCACCTTAGGGGCGGGAGACACGTTGGGCCGTGCATATTCGTAATAGAATGACCAGGGCAAAGCATCTTCAGCGCGCGTCCAGTTGGCTAATATCTGACGCCATGCCGGCTTGAAGATATTCTCAAGACGATCATGCTCTCGGTCTGTAGATTGAAGATCGTAAATCACATCGGCGCGCTGCCCAGCGCCGTCCGCGTTAGAACTTTTTGATTCAATTCCATGGGTATGGATGCCGATAACCTCACCGTGTGCATTGAGGATTGGGCTGCCGCTGTTGCCGCCAGCCGTCGCAAGGCGATGAATAATCAGATTTGCTATATCCGGATTTGCCGCCCGCTCGGCATAGTCGAGGGGAGGGGTCATGGCCGCGACAACGCCCCGCTCAACCCGTGATATTGCGGCGTCCGGGGCGAAGCCGTCGTCCAGCGTATCATAGGGGTATCCGATAATGGCGATGGGTTTGCCGGCTGTTAGCGCAACAAGTGTTTCTTCAGAAGCGACCGTCAAATTGGGGCCTAAGATATTGTCGCCGGTCTCCGGATCAAGCTGATTAACAGTGATAAAAGCTGCGTCAAAAGCCAGATCGCGTAAGGGTGCCGCTTGCGGCGCATAGATCGACGAGTTGGACCGCATCGGCTGGTAGTCTTCAACAATTTCTCGGAAGACGCCATATCCCGCGTGCAACTGCCGCCCAGTCACGGGGGCCTTTCTGCCGCTCGTGCGGTTTAATATATAAATTGAGGCGCCAGTATCGTTCAGAGGAAGGGCGTGCGCACTATGGGCGGCGGTTGCCAAAATGCCGTTGTCACGGTTGATAACAAACGCTGTCGCTGTTGCTCTGCCATTGACAACAATAAGGTATACGGATGGTTTGGCATTCTCGATCATCTCAGGGGTGATGACAGCCGATAAGGCAGCGTCTGCTTTCCTCTGGGCCAAAGAGACATCCTGCGCCAGCCGTTCTAGTGTGTCGCCTTGTTGTCTCAGGATGACTGCATTTTCGCGGCGAGCTTTTTCCGAACCAACAAGGATGATTGCGATCGCCAGAAACCCGATCACGAGGATGCTGCGCTCAAAGTAGCGATGTGGTTGATTACTTTTTGTCATACGCAAACACAAATCTAATAGAAGCCGTTAGAGCGGCTGCATCCGGATAGTACTGACAATAACGATGGACGCAAAACTCACCCTATCGCAATGAGCGGCCCAATGCCTTGACAAAATTTTGGCAATTCAAAAAAAAATTCAAAATGATCAACGCTTTAAACATGTCGACAGCACGCTGAACATAATTTTGCAATGCAACACAGCCGGCTTATCGACGATCTTCGCCACTGTCCCAAAATAATCCTTAATTAACAGTATATTAAGATTAATTTCCGGCAACTGGCCCATTATGGCACAGACATTGCTTGGTTAATGGCTGTGGGGGGAATTCGAACTCCCCTTTGGTTGGTTCGAGTGTTTCGCAGTTCAGGAAATCATTCGAGCCGCCCACTTTGGGGGCGATGTCTCCCTTTGTGGGTTTTGTGAAACTCAATGTGGGAGACGACAAGTGAAAATCAAACTTTTGTCATCAATCGCCGCAGCAGCTTTGCTGGTTTCTTACGGCAGTGCATACGCACAGCCTTCTGAAGCTGGTCCAGGCGATGCGGAAGCTGGTCCGGGCAACCAAGAAGGCGGCCCCGGTGATCAGGAATCTGGCGCTGGCAACCAAGAAGGCGGTGCAGGCAACCAGAACACTGGCAGCAACAACGATTCCAGCCAAACTGGCGGTGGAAACGACAACAACGACAACGACGGCACCGACGTCGATCTCGGTGATATTGGCGTTGATATTGGCCGTGGCAACGACCAAAACGACAATGACACCAACGACTCAAACGATGCTGCAGTCGGTAATGACGGCAACGCATCGGATGATACGGCGTCCCAAACTGGCGCCGGCAACCAGGGTAACGACGGCGGTTCTGCTGACGATAATGGCAACAATCGCGATAATTCCGACAACGGCAATAATCGCGACAATGAAACTGGCAGCGGCAATGACGGTAATGACAATGACGGCACGGACGTCGATATTGGCGACATTGGCGTAGATATCGGTCGCGGAAACGATAACAACGATGACGACGTGAACGATTCCAACGATGCCGCAGTCGGGAACGACGGCAATGCGTCAGACGACACAGCGAACCTTGGCGGCGACGGTAACATCGGCAACGATGGTGGAAACGCTAACGACAACGGCAATAATCGCGACAACTCCGATAACGGAAATAATCGGGATAATACCGACGAAGCCAATGACAATGACAACGACGTCAACGATTCGAATGACGCCGCGGTCGGTCGAGACGGCAATGCGTCAGACGACACCGCCAACCAGGGCGCTGGCTCCGATAACAACCAAGCCAATGACGGCGGTTCGGTTGACGACAATGAAGCCAGCGGCGGCGCAAACCTCGCCAATGATGACGCGTCAATAGACGACAATGACGCTGACAATGGCGGTATCATCGCTAATGACGACAGCACGGTCGATGTTGATCAGTCTGATAGCTCATCAGGCAAAGGTGATGACAACAACGACAACTCACAAGGTCGCGGTGATGACGGCGACAATCGTGATAACGAAGCCAATGACAACGACAACGACGTCAACGATTCAAACGACGCCGCTGTTGGTCGCGACGGCACTGCAACGGATGATACCGTAACTCAGTCTGGTGGCGGCAACGTCGCTAATGATGGCGGTACAGTTCTTGAGCTGACGATTGGCGATATTCAGCTGACGAATACCTCACTAAAAGGTAAGGTTACTGGCACGTCATGGAATGGCGGCTTCCCGCTTCGCGGCGTTCAAGACGAGGAGCATGAAGGTTATTCTGATTACGGCTACAGCATTAGGACTGGCAACGTAACTCAAACCGTAACCGACAACCACGGCCTCACTTCAGTGAACGGCAATTCCGGTGTTGCGAATATGCAAACTTCGCAAACCGTTACTGTCGGCACCGTCAACATGGGCCTCGGCCAATAATATCGGCCTCTCGGATGTCGCAGGAGCATATTGCTCCTGCGGCCTTCCGCTAGCTGAATATTCTGACGACAGACGACTAATTAAATAGGAATTTAAGTATGAGTGTATGGGGGTTGTTTCTGGCGCCATTGATTACGGTGACGCCGCTCGTCGGCCTGGTAACGGCGATGCCGCCGCAAATTCAGGCAGCCGCTGACGAATCCGATGTATTTGGCGGTCTGTCCATTATGGATGAAAGCGCAATGAGCGCAGCGTCAGGCGGCGAAGGCACAGCAATCGATATCGCTAATCTAGGTGTTAACATTGCCAAAAGCTCTGGCGAGGTAAGCGAAGTTTACACAAATGACACTGAGACTGGTCAGATCGCAGGCAACATTATCGCAGATAATGGCGGCATAACCACGGTGCTCAATAACACTGGCAACGGCGTTGTTATGCAAAGCACGGTCAATGTGAATGTTTTTCTGAATAGTCAGGGGAATTAATAAGCATTGCCAATCTGGGGGAACGAATAAGCATGGGTTCCAATATTAGTAGCTTTGGATCAACAATACGGGCAGCTTTCGGTTTGGCCGTGGCGGCAGTCTTTTTTGCCGGACTTTCGTCAGCGCCCGCATCGGCTGGAGATATTTTCGTCAATATTGGCGGCGCAAGTACGCGCGTTAACGTCAAAAGTATGGCGGACCGAAAGTTTCAACGGGTCGTTAACCAACAGTATGATTTTAGCTGCGGCTCGGCCGCACTCGCAACCTTGCTCACCTATCACTATGATCGCGATACGACCGAAGTAGATGCTTTCCAGAAAATGTGGGCTGTCGGCGATCAGGCGCGCATCCGCGAGCTTGGATTTTCTCTTCTTGAGATGAAAAAGTATGTCGAAAGCATCAACCTCAAAGCGGATGGGTTTCAGGTAACTCTTGATCGTGTTCAAGAGATTGGCGTTCCCGGTATCGCGCTCATTGAAGTTCGCGGCTACCGACATTTTGTCGTGATAAAAGGCATTACCGATAAGACTGTTTTGGTCGGTGATCCCTCAACCGGCATTGCGTCTTTGCCACGCTCCGAATTCGAGAAAAGATGGGATGGCGTGATTTTATTCATCCGGTCAGATGTCGTGCGAGGTAAGGCGAACTTCAATAACCTTAAAGACTGGCGATTGACACCGGCATCACCATACGACCGGGCGCTGGATACAGAGTCCCTGCAAACTCATCTACTTAATCAGACGCGTTTATCGTCGTCTGGCTTTGGTATTTTAACACCTCTGGAGAGCCCTTGATGACGTCACTCGTTCGAACAATCGGTCTGACAACCGCATCAACAATTGCAATGATCTCCAGCGCATTGGCTGACTTTGGTAGTATTGAAGATGAATTGTTTCTGCCGGAAACGCCGATGACAACGGATGAGTTGCGCGAAGCGAGAGGCGCCGGTTTTCCGATTGCAGGCATGCAATTCAATATTGAGATTTTGATGCCGGACATCACAGTTGATCCTCTGCCTGACGGTGTCTTCGGGGAGGCCGGCATTTTTGGCAACAATGGTATATTCGGCGATAATGGTGTGTTTGGAGGCAACGGCGTCTTTGGCGACAATGGAGTCTTTGGAGAAGATGGTGTTTTGGGACCACAAGGAACGCCGCTCGCGAATGACAATATTGCTGTCGTTGTTACCACAACGCCTGCCGCCAATTCCACGCCTCAGCCCTCGGCGCCTGTTAGTGATACAGCGCCCGCGACCGACAACACTCCGCCAGAGATAGCAGTCCCGGTTATCGAAACCAATACACTTACCATTTCACCTCCGGCGTCTTCGGCCCCCATGCCGCATGCGGATACGACAACGCACGGAGGGGGCGATCACACGCCCGATACACAAATGGCGACTAGCCTGAACCCGATCCAACAACCGCAGCCGTTAAACAATCCCAGCGACGCGAATGTTGTGACAGCTACCACTACCACAAATGAAATTCCGAGTGAAACAATTTCGGAGCCGTCAAGTGCATCGATGTCCTTCACGGTAAAGGACACAAACCCGCCGCCGCCGCGTCAGACGTTGGCGCCGCAAAACGTGGCAACGAGAGTGTTTAACAACGACCTGGATAATGTTCTGATTTCACGGAACATCGACATTAATGTCCGTATACCAAATTTTAGCTTACATATGAGTCTATCGAATGCAAATAGCATGATATCACGCACTATCTCTAACCAGGTTTTCCTCGGCGCGCTGAACTAGGTTTTTAGCGCCGAAGGCGGCGCCCATGCTTTCAACCCCCCATATTGTCGTGGCGCCGCCTTTTTACATGAAAGAACAACCCGCTTCTTGCACCGGACAGGAGTATGTCTCTTAGAGTTTAAAAACTATTTAGCGATGTCGCTGGCGCCGTCGCGAAGCGTTTTATTCAGCATGCCTTAATTCTTCAATCATTCTGACGAGCGTCCGGACAAATTATCGATCAGTGGCGCAAATCGTGCGATTTCAACCAAAGCATCAGCAGACTCAATTGTGATCTCTGAGCCATCTACGGCAATACCTTTCTTTCGTAAAATCGAAAAGGCGCGGGAAAGGTTTTCCGGCGTCATTCCTAACATCGATCCAAGTGTTTTTTTATCAATTTGGAGCTTCACCTTACCGCTCGCCCCTTGTCTAACATGCTGGTGCGCTAGGTAGCTTGCTAATCGTTCTACACCCGTGCGTAGTTTCAAGTTTTTTTGATTGCGAACAACACCGCGATAACACGACGCGAGCTCGCTCACTATTGAGCGCGCGAATGCTGCATCCGCCGCCATCACAGATCGTACATTTTGTGCCGGTATCATTAAGATTTGTGATGTCGTGCGGGTTCTGGCGGACATCAGGTAGAGAGCGTCTTTGAGCACTGCGGCAAGTATAAAGGTGGATACTGGCGATAACACGGTCATGGTGCTTTCGCGTTTATCAAGCGTTGCAAACAATTCAACAGTTCCGTCGATTAGAACATGCAGGAAGTCTGCGGAATCGCCTTCTTGAACGACGGTCACTCGTTCTGGAAATCGCTGTAAAAAAGCTGCATTCAAGAGGTCGTCAAAGCATTCCTCTTCCATGTCGCCAAATAGAGCCAATTTGCGAACTACTTGCCTGTCACGATCGCGCAAATTTATCCCCAGAACAGCTTGAACAAGATTACGATGCGCCTTTCTTGTCTACTTGTCTTGATAAATGTCAAGAGCGCCTTCTGTTCTTCGCTATGTCCGGTGAACATATTTCATTTGGCGAAAATACTATCATCAGCCGTTAAAAACTGGGTTGATAATTGGTTGATCCGTGACGAGACGCCGGATTTGATGCGAACACGATCTATCCCACTGTCATGCCAGATCAGCACAATTTGGCAACGCAAGGGGCAAGACGATGAAGGATCTAGCTGGCGTTACACCAGGTCAACAAAACCGGGCACTTACCGCAAGTACAATCGCGTTCACTGGATGTTTTGCTGTATGGACAATATTTTCAATTATTGGCGTTCAAATCAAAGCCGACTTGGGCTTAAGTGAAACCCAATTTGGCTTGCTTGTCGCAACACCGATTTTAACAGGCTCTTTGAGCCGAATCTTCCTGGGTATCTGGACAGACCAGTTTGGCGGTCGTCGTGTTTTTGCGTTGGTGATGATATTTGCCGCGATTTCAGTTTGGCTTTTGTCTACGGTCAGCACTTATCCGATGTTTTTACTTGCGGCGCTTGGCGTTGGCCTTGCCGGTGGCTCATTTGCGGTCGGGATCGCTTATACGTCAAAGTGGTTTGATGCAGCGCATCAAGGCACGGCGCTCGGCATCTTCGGCATGGGCAATGTCGGAGCGGCAATCACTAATTTCGCCGCGCCTTTTATTCTCGTTGCTGTGGGGTGGGAAAAGACCGCACAAATCTACTCAATAATTCTATTGGTGATGGCGGTGGTCTTTTTCCTCGTTACCAAAGAAGATCCGGCAACGCTCGCCCGTAAGGCCAAAGGCGAAAAACCGCGTAGCGCTTTGTTGGAATTGGAGCCGCTCAAGAATCTCCAGGTTTGGCGGTTTGCCCTCTATTATTTCTTTGTTTTCGGCGCGTTCGTTGCGCTGGCTCTATGGTTGCCGCGTTATCTCATCGGCGTTTATGGGCTTGATATAAAAACTGCAGGGATGCTTGCGGCCTTCTATGCGGTGCCAGCGAGCCTCTTTCGTGCTTATGGCGGTTTTCTCTCCGATAAAATCGGCGCCCGCAAGGTGATGTACTGGACATTCGGCGTCTCGGTTATCGTAACCTTCATGCTTTCATATCCGCATACGGATTATATTATTCACGGTATTGATGGTCCGATTGCTTTTTCAACGCAAATGAGCCTCGTCCCCTTCGTCATTCTAATTTTTATTCTCGGCTTCTTCATGTCGCTCGGAAAAGCTGCAGTCTATAAGCACATTCCGGTTTACTATCCGGAACATGTGGGCTCTGTCGGCGGCCTTGTCGGTATGATTGGCGGCCTTGGCGGTTTCGTCCTGCCGATTCTTTTTGGTGTGATGAATGACCTGACCGGTGTCTGGACGAGTTGCTTCATGTTGCTTTTCGCAATCGTCATCGTTTCGCTTGCATGGATGCATTTTGCGGTGCGTCGCATGGAAGAAAAAGCCTTCGGCGCAGAGCTCGAGGCATTGCCGCAATTTCCTGAAATGCAGGAGATTCATACAAAAGAACGCGGCGAGGAAATGGGCCCCATGCTCGAAGACTGGCGGCCCGACGATAAAGAGTTCTGGAAAGAAAGTGGGAAGCGCATCGCTAATCGGAATTTGTGGATTTCAATTCCGGCATTATTGCTCGCCTTTTCCGTTTGGATGGTATGGAGTGTTGTGGTTGCGAAACTGCCGTCAATCGGGTTTGATTATTCAACTGACCAACTCTTTTGGCTTGCCGCTTTGCCGGGCCTTTCCGGCGCCACGCTCAGAATTTTTTATTCCTTTATGGTGCCGATCTTCGGCGGTCGACTTTGGACAACGCTAACGACTGCGTCGCTTCTTGTTCCTGCCTTTGGTATTGGGTACGCCGTACAGAATCCGGAAACGCCGTACTTCCTGTTCCTTGTTTTGGCGCTGCTTTGTGGCTTTGGCGGCGGCAATTTCGCCTCTTCCATGGCGAACATCTCGTTCTTCTTCCCCAAAGAGCAAAAGGGGAACGCGCTTGCCATGAATGCAGGGTTAGGCAATCTCGGTGTCAGCGTCATGCAATTCCTGGTGCCGCTTGCGATCACCGCGAGCGTTTTTGGGGCACTGGGCGGTGAGCCTCAAACGACCTCGGATGGTCAGATGCTTTGGCTACAGAATGCTGGTTTTGTATGGGTGCCATTCCTGCTCATCGCGACCGTGGCTGCCTGGTTCGGCATGAATGATATAGCCTCAGCCAAAGCCTCGTTCTCAGAACAGGCGGTGATTTTTTCCCGCAAGCATAACTGGATCATGTGCTGGCTTTACACCGGCACGTTTGGCTCGTTCATTGGTTACGCTGCAGGCTTTCCGCTGCTGATGAAAACGCAATTCCCGGAAGTGAACGCATTACAGTTCGCCTTCCTGGGACCATTGGTCGGCGCGCTTTCTCGCTCTCTAACGGGCTGGATTTCCGACAAATGGGGCGGCGCCCGCGTCACCTTCTGGGTCTTCTTGTTGATGATCGCAGCGGTTGGCGGCGTGCTTTATTTCCTCGGTATTAAAGATCAGCCGGGCGCGTTCTGGGGTTTCTTCGCAATGTTTATGATCTTGTTCTTTGCAACAGGGGTTGGAAACGCATCGACCTTCCAGATGATCCCGATCATTATGCGTGAAGAAATGCCTCGGCTGATGCCGCAACTGGATCCGACGCAACGCGTTCGCCAGGCAGAAAAAGAATCTGCGGCGATTATCGGATTTACTTCAGCCATTGCCGCCTATGGCGCCTTCTTCATTCCGAAATCATACGGCACGTCAATTTCAATGACCGGCGGACCGGAGGGCGCGCTTGGGGCATTCCTCATTTTCTACGTGACTTGCGCGGCGCTCACCTGGTTCGTTTATTCGCGTAAAGGCGGAATGCTCCACGACATTGAGCGTGGCCGAGCGCCCAACAAGGCAGAAGCCTCTATAATCCCACAGGGAGAAACCGCATGAGCCATGTTCTGAACCGGCTGACCTATTTCAAGAACCGCGTTAGTGATTACTCAAACGGTCATGGCGTTGTCACCAAAGAAGATCGCACATGGGAGGACTCCTACCGCAAGCGCTGGCAGCATGACAAAATCGTGCGCTCCACCCATGGCGTCAATTGCACCGGTTCTTGTAGTTGGAAAATCTACGTCAAAGGTGGGATTGTCACTTGGGAAACACAGCAGACGGACTACCCAAGAACGCGGCCAGATTTGCCGAACCATGAACCGCGCGGATGCTCGCGCGGCGCGAGCTATAGCTGGTATCTTTACAGCGCTAACCGTCTCAAACACCCGCTCATTAGAAGCCGCCTTCTAAAAGCTTGGCGGGCCGCACGGGCGACCCGCACGCCTGTCGCGGCGTGGGCGTCAATCGTTGAAACCCCTGCGACGCGCGAGTCTTATGTGAAGCAACGCGGGCTTGGCGGTTTTGTCCGCGCCGAATGGGCCGAAGTGAACGAAATCATCGCTTCAGCGAACGCTTATACAGCAAAAAAACACGGGCCAGATCGCGTCATCGGTTTCTCACCAATCCCGGCAATGTCGATGGTCTCTTATGCGGCGGGCTCTCGCTATCTTTCGCTTCTCGGCGGCACATGCATGAGTTTTTACGACTGGTATTGTGATCTGCCGCCGGCGAGCCCGATGACCTGGGGCGAGCAGACCGATGTTCCCGAAAGCGCCGACTGGTATAATTCGGGCTTCTTGATGCTGTGGGGGTCGAACGTTCCGCAAACGAGGACGCCTGACGCCCATTTCTATACGGAGGTACGTTACAAGGGCGCCAAGAGCGTCGTCATCTCGCCGGACTATTCAGAGGCTTCAAAGTTCGGCGATATATGGTTGTCGCCGAAGCAGGGCACGGATGCGGCCCTTGCTATGGCGTTCGGTCACGTCATTCTCAAAGAATTCTATCTCGACCGGCAAGTTCCATATTTTCAGGAATATGCACGGCAATACACTGACATGCCGATGTTAGTTCGGCTCATTAAAAAGGACGGGAGACTGGTTCCGGACAGGATGCTACGTGCGTCTGACTTTAATGGTGCGCTCAACGAAGAAAACAATCCAGAATGGAAAACCATCGCCTTTGACGCGCGCACGAACAGGATTGTTACGCCGCGCGGTTCTATAGGGTTTCGTTGGGGTGAGAAAGGCAAATGGAATCTTGAAGAGAAAACTGGCGATGGAGACGAAACGGATCTTGCGATTTCATTGATCGACAATCGCGATGATGCCGTTGACGTCGCTTTCCCGTATTTCGGCAATCGCCAGCATGACTATTTCAACGGCACGGAGCATCCGGATATTTTAGAGCGTCGCGTGCCGGTAAAGCGCCTCCAACTGAATGATGGTGAAACCTTTGTCGCTACAGTCTTTGATTTGATGGTCGCAAATTACGGTCTTGATCGCGGGCTTGGCGGGGACTGGACGGCAAGATCTTATGATGAAGATATTCCCTACACCCCGGCCTGGCAGGAGGCGATCACCGGGGTCACGCGCGACAAGGTCATCTCGGTAGCACGCGGTTTTGCAGACAATGCAGAAAAAACACGCGGAAAATCAATGGTCATCCTCGGCGCTGGTTTGAACCATTGGTACCACATGGATATGAACTATCGCGGCATCATCAATATGTTGGTGATGTGCGGCTGCATTGGACAATCCGGCGGCGGCTGGTCGCATTATGTTGGACAGGAAAAATTGCGACCGCAAACCGGCTGGCAACCGCTAGCTTTCGGTCTCGACTGGTCGCGACCGCCACGACACATGAATTCCACTTCGTTCTTTTACGCCCATTCCGATCAGTGGCGTTATGAGACACTTGGTGTGAACGAAATCCTGTCGCCGCTGGCGCCTGAAGGCAAATGGAGTGGCAGTCTGATTGATTTCAATGTGCGCGCTGAGCGAATGGGGTGGCTTCCATCAGCGCCGCAATTGGAACGCAATCCTCTAAACATTGCTAATGATGCGGATGCGGCAGGTTTAGAGCCAAAAGACTATGTGGCGCGTGAATTAAAATCCGGCGCGCTCAAAATGTCTTGTGACGATCCCGATAATCCAGCGAACTGGCCGCGCAACATGTTTGTCTGGCGATCAAACTTGCTTGGGTCTTCCGGTAAGGGGAATGAATATTTTCTCAAGCATTTGCTTGGAACCAATCACGGCGTTCAAGGCAAAGATCTCGGCGACACTGGGGGACAAAATCCGGATGAAGTTGTCTGGCATGACGAAGCGCCGGAAGGAAAACTTGATCTTCTTGTTACGATTGATTTCCGCATGTCGACTACGTGCGTCTATTCCGACATCGCGTTGCCGACCGCGACCTGGTACGAAAAAAACGATCTCAATACTTCCGACATGCATCCGTTCATACACCCGCTATCGAGCGCCGTGGACCCGCTTTGGGAAAGCCGAAGCGACTGGGATATTTTCAAGGGCATTGCGCAGTCATTTTCAGAAGTGGCCCCGGAAGTGTTGGGTGTTGAGAAAGATGTTGTCTTAACGCCGACCTTGCACGATACGCCTGGCGAATTGTCTCAAGCACTTGACGTAAAAGACTGGAAGTCGGGCGAGGTTGAGCCGATCCCCGGCCAAACCATGCCGGCGGTGACGGTGATCGAGCGAGACTATCCTAATCTCTATAAGCGCTTTACCGCGCTTGGCCCCTTAATGAGCAGTATCGGCAATGGCGGAAAAGGCATTGCGTGGAACACCGAACATGAAGTCGAGCATTTGAAAGCGCTCAATGGCGCCGTTACGGAAGAGGGGCCAACCAAGGGCATGCCGCGCATCGACAGTGCGATTGATGCGGCGGAAGTCATCTTGATGCTGGCGCCGGAAACCAATGGCGAGGTCGCCGTAAAAGCGTGGGATGCGCTAACTAATATTACGGGGCGCGAACATGCGCATCTTGCGCTGCCAAAAGAAGACGAAAAAATCCGCTTTCGCGATGTGGTCGCCCAGCCGCGCAAAATTATTTCTTCGCCTACATGGTCAGGCATAGAGTCCGAAAAAGTTTGCTACAATGCCGGCTACACCAATGTGCATGAGCTGATCCCGTGGCGAACTCTTACCGGACGCCAACAGCTATATCAAGATCACTTGTGGATGCGCGCATTCGGTGAAACGCTCTGTGTTTATCGCCCGCCCGTGGACACAAAAACGATCAAGCCAATTATCGATTCAAAACCCAATGGCGAAAAACAGATCGTTTTAAATTTCATAACGCCGCACCAGAAATGGGGCATTCATTCTACCTATACGGATAATCTTTTGATGCTGACTTTGTCCCGTGGCGGACCGATTGTTTGGCTCTCGGAAGACGACGCTAAGTCGGTCGGCATTGAAGACAATGACTGGGTTGAAGCCTACAACATAAATGGCGCCTTGACCGCGCGCGCAGTTGTTTCACAGCGCGTCAAGCCGGGCATGATCATGATGTACCATGCCCAGGAAAAAATTGTGAACGTACCCGGTTCCGAAATTACCGGGCAACGCGGCGGCATCCACAATTCTGTCACCCGCACCGTTTTGAAGCCAACGCACATGATCGGCGGCTACGCTCAACAATCTTACGGATTTAACTATTATGGAACAGTTGGTTCCAATCGCGACGAATTCGTCATCGTTCGAAAGATGAACAAGGTCGACTGGATGGACGAACCAGCCGCGAAAAAACTGGAGACGGCCTCATGAAAATTCGCGCGCAGATTTCCATGGTTCTGAACCTCGATAAATGTATCGGCTGCCATACATGCTCCGTCACTTGCAAAAATGTTTGGACCAGCCGCGAAGGTGTTGAATATGCCTGGTTCAACAACGTCGAAACTAAGCCCGGCATTGGTTATCCAGACGATTGGGAAGATCAGGCGAAATGGAACGGCGGTTGGGAGCGTAAGAAAAACGGCAAGATCCAACCGAAAATGGGCGGTAAGCTTGGCGTGCTCGCGAAGATTTTCGCCAATCCGGATTTGCCTGAAATTGACGACTATTATGAGCCGTTCACCTTCGATTATGCGCATTTACAAAAAGCGCCGGAAATGAAAACGGCGCCAACAGCACGACCGCGTTCGCTGATCACTGGTGAACGCATGGAGAAGATTCACAAAGGTCCAAACTGGGAAGAAATTCTCGGCGGGGAGTTCTCCAAACGTTCTGAAGACTACAATTTTGAAAAGGTCGAAAAAGAAATATACGGACAGTTTGAAAACACCTTCATGATGTACTTGCCACGGCTTTGTGAGCACTGCCTCAATCCGGCTTGCGTCGCGGTATGCCCTTCCGGCGCAATTTACAAACGCGAGGAAGACGGTGTTGTCCTGATCGACCAAGACAAGTGCCGCGGCTGGCGCATGTGCGTTTCCGGCTGCCCCTACAAGAAAATCTATTATAACTGGAGTACTGGAAAATCAGAAAAATGTACGCTCTGCTATCCACGTCTTGAAGCGGGGCAACCGACAGTGTGCTCAGAGACATGTGTTGGCCGCATCCGCTATCTCGGTGTTGTTCTTTATGATGCGGACCGGATTGAAGAGGCGGCGAGCGTCGAGAAAGAAACCGATCTTTATCAAAGCCATCTCGATATTTTCCTCGACCCTAACGATCCGGAAGTGCAACGCCAGGCGCGCGCGGATGGTGTGCCCGACGCTTGGCTTGATGCTGCGCAAAAATCGCCGATTTGGAAAATGGCGATGGAGTGGAAGATCGCGTTTCCGCTGCACCCGGAATATAGAACACTGCCCATGGTCTGGTATGTGCCGCCCTTGTCGCCAATCCAATCGATGGCGCAAGCCGGCGCTTTCGGTGAAAAGGGGTCAATGCCGAATGTTCGGGATCTAAGGATACCGATGAAATATCTCGCCAATCTCTTAACCGCGGGCGACGAAGAACCTGTCGCGAAAGCGCTCGAAAAGCTGATCGGCATGCGCGCCTATATGCGGTCGAAATCCTTTGAAGGCGCCGTTGATGAAACCATTCCGGGCAAAGTCGGTATGACCGGCGCCCAGATTGACGAAATGTATCAATTAATGGCGATCGCTAATTACGAAGATCGCTTCGTCATCCCCACAACCCACCGCGAATACGTGGAGGATGCGTATGACTTACGCGGCGAATGCGGCTTTAGCTTCGGCGATGGCTGCGGCGAACCGAAAAAGGCTGTCGAATGGACAGGCCTGTTCGCGAAAAACGCATCCAAACAGAAAGTTTAGGGAGAGGCCCATGTCCAATACCTACAAAGCTATGAGCGCGCTTCTTTCTTATCCAACCAAGGATATCAAAGAAGCCGCAGATGGCATTCAAAAAATTCTTATGAAAGAAGCGATGGCGCCGGCCTGGGCGCTAAAGCAGATCGGGAAGCTGATTGATGAATATAAAACGCTCGATCTTTATGAGCTGCAGGAGCGCTATGTTTTCCTTTTTGATCGAACGCGGTCCCTGTCATTGCATCTGTTTGAGCATGT
>JAJFGC010000039.1 GCA_021776345.1 Hyphococcus sp.
ACAACGCAACCAATCACCGACAACGTCATCGGCGTTGTCACGTGAGCAAGGCGCTGCTCGAGGTTTTCAACGGTCTCGATGACGTTAAAACCCTGCCGTGCACAGGACGGACAGGAAATCACATTAACGCCGCGATGGCGCAGACCGAGGGATTTTAAAATATCAAATCCGGCTTTGATTTCCTCAACCGGATCAGCAGAAAGCGACACGCGAATGGTATCGCCAATCCCGGCCCATAAAAGATTGCCCATCCCAATCGCGGATTTGACGGAACCGATGCGCAAGCCGCCCGCTTCCGTCACGCCAAGATGCAACGGACAGTCAATTGCTTCGGCCAGTGCATGATAGGCGGCAACCGTCAAAAATACATCAGAGGCTTTCACAGAGATCTTGAACTCGTGAAAATCATTATCCTGAAGAATTTTTGCGTGATCGAGCGCGCTTTCAACCATCGCTTCGGGGCAAGGCTCGCCATATTTTTCCAGAAGGTCTTTTTCCAGTGAACCGCCATTGACGCCGATACGCATGGAACAGCCGTGGTCTTTCGCCGCCTTGATGACTTCTTTAACGCGCTCTTCCGAGCCGATATTGCCGGGATTGATGCGCAAGCAGGCGGCGCCCGCCTCAGCCGCCTCAATGCCGCGCTTATAGTGAAAGTGGATATCAGCGACGATTGGCACATCAACATTCTTAGTGATGGTCGATAGCGCCTCGGTCGATTCTTTGTCCGGGCAGGAAACACGGACGATGTCGGCGCCCGCTTCAGCGATCTCATTGATCTGCCGTATCGTCGCTTGCGGGTCGGAGGTCAGCGTGTTGGTCATTGACTGTACGGCGATCGGCGCATCGCCGCCGACTGGCACTTTGCCAACCATAATCTGACGGCTCTTGCGCCGTTCAATGTCGCGCCATGGACGTAATGACATGGGTTTCCTGCCTCTGACTCGAATGCCCGCTAAAGCGCCAAAATCACGCGCCGCGCCGGGAAGTCAAGCCCCGCCGCCAAGCTCTCTCAAGGCCTACATATATACGCATTTTTGGGCGGTTTTGGAGCCCCTATTGGGGGCGTTGAAACAAAAATTGCGCTTTTTGATCAAAGACAGGCCGCGCGGCGCCGTCAATTTTTCGAGGCTCAAACTGCCAGCGGCGCACGGCATTTAGCGCTGAGGCCTCAAAACACGCATTTGATGCACTCGCTACTCGCTCCCCGGTCACTCGCCCGCTGGCCGAGATGTTAAACGAGACCATGACAATTTCTTCCGGCTTGGCGTCAGCCAAACAGGCCCGAGGAAAAACCGGTTCGATCCGTTCAATGATGCGCGCCTCGATAATTTCTGCAAGCGCCGGATCGCTTACAGGCGCCGCCGCCGGATCAAGAATGGCGGATGCGTCAGGCGTTGTCGCCGCCACGGGCAAGCCGGCTCCCGGCGCCAATATCGGTTCGCGATCCAAAAGCGTGATCTGCCAGGCGCACCAGATGAAGAAGACAATGATCGCGATGACCGCAGCGAGAGAGAGTTCACCGGCCTCGCTTGTGGTTGCCGCTTCCGCAGCTTCAAATTTTCCAACGTCGATTTTTGCCGGCGCGGAAAACCCGGCATCCTCTTTAAAGCGTTCGACAATCGCCGGTGCGTCTAGCGCCAGAAATTCAGCGTAGGCTTTGACAAACCCTATTGCATATGGT
The DNA here is from genome assembly GCA_021776345.1 of Hyphococcus sp. Classification (GTDB taxonomy): domain Bacteria; phylum Pseudomonadota; class Alphaproteobacteria; order Caulobacterales; family Parvularculaceae; genus Hyphococcus. Next base: position 1,685 of record JAJFGC010000039.1, read on the forward strand.
CGCGCCGGCAATCCAGGAATATCGAGCGCTTCAATCGCTTCGAGATGAGCTTCCCTGATGTGAGTTTTTGCCGCGGCTTCAGCTATCGTCAGGCCGGAAGTTTCTCTCACCGCCGCAAGGTGGGCGCCCACATCTTCGAAGTCGGCGCCCGGAAGCTCGCTCGCACGGCGCCGTGCGCGCGCATCTTCCATATCAAAGATTTTAGCCGACTCGTTATTCGTCGTCACGCTTGCCTCTACCTAAGTTCAGCCATTCAAGCTTACACCGTTTGTCCGCTGATTTTCACCGGCGAAAAACCCTTGCGCCCAATTAAGCAGGAATTTGTTAATCACGGCTTTATTCGACGACAACACTGTTTACCCGCAAAAATGCCGTAAACTCCTCGCGGATACTTTCGCGGGGCTGCGGCAGAATCTCGTCAAACCACTGGGAAATATGGCCCGCGTTCAAAGACCGTGTCATCCGGCGAAACGGCCCGACAGCGGTTGCCGGCATGGAAAAATTCGTTATGCCGAGGCCAAGCAGCGCCGCGGCCATCACCGGGTCCGAAGCCTGCTCACCGCAATAAGAAAGCGGCGCCTCGGTTTTTGCGGCTTTTACAGCGCAGTCGCGCAGAAAGCTCAAAAAACCTGGATTCATCGGATCGAAGCGCCGTTGCACGCGCTCACAATCTCTGTCGGCGGCGAAGTAAAATTGCGCCAGATCGTTGCCGCCGACGGAGAGAAAATCGACTTTTTCCGCAATTTGCCCGACGCGCCAAGCGGCCGCCGGCGTCTCGATCATTGCGCCGATTTTGATGTCATTCGGCAGCGCTTTGTTCTGGCGCTCTGCGCGTTCTATTTCACGGTCAAGCAGCGCGCGCGCATCATCAATTTCTTCGGCAAGCGTTACCATCGGGAACATAATGTAGAGCGTGCGATTGGCCGCCGCCGCCAGTAAGGCGCGCAGTTGCGGGCGAATAAGACCCGGTCGATCGACGGCCATGCGCAAGCCCCGCCATCCCATCGCCGGATTCAATTCTTTTCCATGATCCATATAGCTGGCGGTTTTATCGCCGCCGATATCGGCAGTGCGGAAAATAACCGGCAAGCCGTCCGCCAGATCAAGCACTTCTCTGTAAAGCATCTCCTGTGAAGACACGCTCGGCAATTGGGACCCAACGAGGAATTGCAACTCAGTTCTGAAAAGCCCGACGCCTTGGGCGCCGGTTTCTTTTAGATGCGGCATATCGAACGCAAGGCCGGCATTCATCATGATCGTGACGTTGACGCCGTCTTTTGTGACAGATGGCAGGTCTTTTTCGCTGGCAAAGGCGGCCTGGCGTTCCGATTGAAGCTCTCGTTTAGAGCGGTAAGTCTCAATAACATCCGATGTCGGACGAACGTGAATTTCGCCAGCGTCGCCATCGACAATGACCTCATCGCCTTCTTCACAACGATTAATCGCTTCTCCAAGTCCGGTCACCATCGGGATTTTGAGCGCCCTTGCGACGATCGCAACATGGGACGTTGCAGAGACTTCGCCCAAGACGAGCCCCTTCAAAACATCGCGGTCATATTCTAATAGCTCGGCCGGCCCCATCTGCTGCGCAACCAGGATTGTCTCTTGGTATAACGCGCGCTGGCCGCCATTTTTTTCACCTGACAAGAACCGCAAAAGCCGGTGCGCGAGATCATCAAGGTCATGGAGGCGCTCACGCAAATACGGATCGCGCGCCTGCATCATCCGCGCGCGGTTTTCGTTCTGAACCTGTTCGACCGCCGACTCAGCCGTGAGGCCGGAGAACACTGCCGCCCGCAAGCGATCTTTCCAGCTGCGGTCATAAGCAAACAGCCGATAGGTCTCGAGCACTTCGCGCGATACGCCGGAAAGGGACGCATTCTCCGCAATCATTGCATCGACCGAGGCGCGCAGATTGTTCAAACCTTCTTCAAGGCGCGCCGCCTCACCGGCAACATCACTCGAGAAGACATTATGTTTGGGCGCCGGCGGGCGCAGATAAACCGCTCGGCCGGAAGCAATGCCGGAGACAATCGCAATGCCTTTAAGCCGCTCTGGCCGGTGCAGCATCTCGCCGACAACAGCGGTTTCTTCCCGGCTTAGAAGTTCGCCCGACGCAGAAATCTCTGCAAGTAACGTCGCCACCGCCTGCGCGGCTTCGACTTCATCATCAGAATATTTCCGCGCGGCTTTGTTTTGCACCACAAGAACGCCCAGCGTCTTGCCGGAACGAATCAGCGGCACGCCAAGAAATGAATGAAGAGCCTCCTCACCAGTTTCAGGGCGATAGGCAAAGGCCGGGTGATGCGGCGCGTCATCCGTAACCAGCGGCCGATGGCTTTCTGCAACAAGGCCGGTCAGTCCCTCGCCCCATTTCAGGCGGGTCTTGTGAACGGCTTCGCGGTTGAGACCCTCGGTTGAATAAAGCTCCAGATCATCATCGGGACGCCGCAGATAGATCGAGCAAACATCGGCAACCACGTGGCTCGCAATCGCTTTTGTCAAATGATCGAGCCGTTGCTGCGCGCTCGCCTCAAGCGCAACAGCGTCATGCATCCGTCGCAAAAGGACGGTGATGCCTTGATCGCCATGTCCGCCATGGGGCGGGCGCGTTTTCTCTATGCTCATGTCAGTCCCGGAGGGTCAAGTCTCAGACTAATTCGCCTGATCGAGCCCATAAGCTTCGTGCAACGCACGCACGGCGTATTCCGCCGCATCTGAATTGATCAGAACACTGATCTTAATCTCTGACGTCGAGATATTTTGAATATTGATGCCCTTATCGGCAAGCGTTTGAAACATTGTCGAGGCGACACCCGCATGAGATTTCATGCCGACGCCAATTACCGATATTTTCGCGACATTGCGGTCCGATTGCAATGACTTGAAGCCGATTTTTTCCTTTTCAGCGTTCAAAGCCTCTACAGCGCGGTCAAGATCGTCTTCTTTTGTGGTAAACGACGTATTTGCAAAGCCCGCTTCGCGCGAGGCGCTCTGCACGATCATGTCAATATTAACGCCGGCGGCCGCCAGCTTGTTAAAAATCGCGGCGGCGCGGCCCGGCTCATCAGGAACCGCGAGCACCGTCACAGATGCTTCGTTCAAATCAGGCGTGACGGCGGTTACGATATTTTTTTCCACGATATCATCCTCATCACAAATTAACGTGCCAGGTCCAGGGGCGTCAGGGGGATCGAAACTTGAAAGAACGCGCAGCGGTACGCGATAGGCCATCGCCAGTTCAACCGACCGCGTTTGCAGGACCTTGGCGCCGACAGAGGCCATTTCAAGCATTTCTTCGTAAGAGATTTTCCCGATGCGCCGCGCCTGTTTGGTTATGCGCGGATCGGTCGTATAAACGCCATCAACATCGGTGTAGATGTCACAACGATCCGCCTTGATCGCGGCGGCAAGCGCCACCGCGGACGTATCCGATCCGCCGCGCCCCAATGTCGCCACGCGGCCATGTTGGTTGACCCCCTGGAAGCCCGCAACGATTGCGACTTCCCCTTGGTCGATAGCGTCGCCAAGAATGCTGTCTTCAATACTGTCGATGCGTGCAGCCCCGTGCGCATGGTTCGTCTTCAGCGGGATTTGCCAGCCCTGCCAGGAGCGCGCTCGATATCCAAGGTTTTGCATGACGAGCGCGAGCAGCCCTGAAGTCACCTGCTCACCGCTCGCGACAATTGCATCATACTCGACAAAACGCGCATCAAGCGCTGGCGCCGGCGGACCGGCTTCCTCCGAGAGCATGGCCAAGCGGTTGGTCTCACCGGCCATCGCAGACACCACCACCGCAACGCTATGGCCGGCGTCGACCTCCCGGCGCACAATCGCGGCGACCGCACGAATGCGGTCCAGATTGGCGACCGAGGTACCGCCGAATTTCATCACAATGCGCGCCATGGTTGAGATCTTACCTGCGAGGTCTTGCCGTCTTGTAACCCGTCGTGTGAAGGCTCATTTTCCGCGTATCTCTAGGCAGCCAGATTTCTCAACGCAAGCGAGGAAAACTAAATTATGTCCCAAACGGAGACAATGAACGCCGCATCGGGCAAAACCACGATAGATCCTGCGGAAATTGCGAAATTTTCTGCTATTGCTGATGAATGGTGGGACCCGTTTGGCAAATTCAAGCCCCTCCACAAGTTCAATCCGGTTCGCCTCGCCTATATCCGCGACGGCGCCTGCGCTCATTTTGGCCGCGACCGACGCGCTAAAAAACCCTTAAAGGGCTTACGCCTTCTTGATATTGGTTGCGGCGGTGGTTTGGTCGCCGAACCGATGCGCCGCCTCGGAGCAGAGGTGGTTGCGATCGATGCGGCTGAACGCAACATCAAGACAGCCATGGCCCATGCGGCTCCTCTTGGTCTTGAGATCGATTATCGCAACACTACGGCCGAAGATTTAACCGCCGCCGGCGAGCCGCCTCTCGACCTCGCCCTTAACTTGGATGTTGTCGAACATGTCGCCGATGTCGGGTTGTTCCTGGAAACAGCCGCCGGCCTTGTTAAGCCCGGCGGCATGATGGTGTTGGCGACTATCAACCGTACCCTGAAGGCCTTAGCACTCGCCAAAGTAGGCGCTGAATATGTGTTACGCTGGTTGCCGGCGGGCACACACGACCCACGCAAATTCGTCAAACCGGAAGAAGCAAAAACCGCCCTTTCCCGCGGCGGCCTGACAGTTACTGCCGAAGCCGGCGTCAGCTATAACCCGCTGATGGACATCTGGCGCATCGGCGACGACACGGGCGTCAATTACATGCTGACGGCGGTCAAGGCCTAAGCCTTTCAGACAGACTGCTTTTGCAGGTCAAGGTGTAGGCGATTTCTCGGCGGCGAACATTTTGCCCCGCCAAGTGTTCGTATCTCCGATATGATCTCCAAAACCAACAAAACCTCAAATATCAACGATATTCGATCTAAATTGGAAACCGTCCTTGGCGCTGCCTTTATTGACGGGAACAGCATCGACATTCTCCGAAATGGCGTCGAAATTTTCCCGGCGATGCTCGAGGCGATCAAAGCGGCTGAAAAGCGCATAGAGTTTTCGACATTTGTCTACTGGACCGGCGAACCCGCGCGGCATTTTGCAGAAGCATTGGCGGAACGAGCTCGCGCTGGTGTCGAGGTTCGCGCGCTCATCGACGCCTATGGCGGCAAAGAAATGAGCGACGATGATAAGGCGCTTATCGAAAGTGCTGGCGTTAAACTCGAATTCTTTCGACCGTTTAGTGACTTTGACCTTTCAAAAAGCGATAACCGCACACACAGAAAAATTCTTATTTGCGACAGCGCTGTCGCCTTCACAGGCGGTGTCGGCATCGCGGCGGAATGGGCTGGGGATGCACGTAATGCTTCTGAGTGGCGTGATACGCATTTTCGTCTTCGCGGCCCTTCGGTTATGCACATCCGCGCCGGATTCATTCGCGACTGGGTTGAAGCCACCAATAGTCTCGAAGACACCGTTAGCCTCGTTAACAGGCCGGAGAAAGCCGGTGAAAATAGCATTCAAACCGTCCTCGCCAGCGCTCCGGTCGGGCTCAGCCCCGTGGCAATTCTACAAGATATTTTAATCAGCCTGGCGCAGGAGGAACTGATTATCGTCACTCCCTACTTCACACCCCGTGAAGAAAGCGTCGACCTTTTGTGCGAAGCCATTGGCCGAGGCGTTGCCGTCCGGGTCATGATGCCAGGGCCCCATGTCGATAAGATGTTCTCCGAATTGGCCGGTTCGCAGGAAATTTACAAGCTTTTGAAGGCTGGCGTCGATATCCACATCTATCAGCCAACCATGCTGCACCAGAAACTGATTTTGGTTGATCAAACACTTGCCTCCGTCGGATCGGCGAACTTCAATCAGCGCTCGGCCAAAAAAGACAATGAGATAGTTCTCAATATTCTAAATGACGAAGTCGCAGCACAGTTAAGAGCGGACTTCGAAAAAGACCTAGAATGCTGCTCAAAAGCGCGCGCCGAAGACTGGCGCAACCGAGGGTTTTTGCGCAAAAGCCTTGAAAAAATTGTGCACATGGTCAAAGCAGAAGTTTAGCGTGCAGCTTCTACAATCGGTCCGAGCGTTTCCCAGTTTTCCTGAATGGCCGCCTTTGCGACATTATAACCATTGGCGACCGCCTCGTCATATTCACCCCAATCACGAAG
>JAJFGC010000040.1 GCA_021776345.1 Hyphococcus sp.
AGCGCGGTAGACAGAATTTCCTTTGACGATGATCCCCGCAGTTGAAGTAAGGCAAGCTGCGCCTTAATTCATCGCATCTTCAGCGGCGCCGCCATCAGGTAAATCCGTAGCGTTCAGGTCAGGAGGCGCCTGTTCCGTGGGCCGGTTATTTTCTTCTGGGCGGAAATAGACGACCTGACTTTCTTCCGCGAGCGTCTCCAGCGTTTCGTCAATCGTGTAGCGCCGCAAGAACTCCTCAACGTCGTCTTTAACTTCTGTATACGGCACAGCGCTGGTCGAGCGCCGGTCCAGCACTTCCATTACGTGCCACCCGAATTCAGTTTGAAACGGCGGCGCGATTTCGCCCGCCTTGGTCGAGAAGGCGACATTGGAAAAAACCCTGGTCATCATCGACCGGGTAAACCAACCGATCTCACCGCCAAGAGGCGCTGTGGCGCGGTCTTGCGACAACTCACGCGCCAGGGCGCGGAAATTAGCGCCGCCTTTCAGCGCCTCAACCACCGCCTCCGCATCGGCGCCGGTTTCAACAAGAATATGTCTGGCTTTTACCTCGTCGCCGAGCACCGTGAGGTCGCGCTGGGAATTGTAAAATCGTTCCACAGTTTCCGGCGTGACCTTTTCCTTGATGCGAATTTCCATAAAAGAGGCCGCGAGCACCCGGTCACGGGCGGCGTTGACCTGCCGCAAGACCGACGGCGCGCGCTGCAACCCATCATCTAACGCCGCCTTGGCCAACAACCGTTGCTCGACATAGGCTTCAACCAGACCACGGCGGAACGCCGTTTGCGGGGTCAGGACATCTTCGTCTCGGAGAATACCCGCTGCTCGGGCCGCCGCCTTAATTTCAGAAAGATGCACATAGCGCCCCTCAATTCGGGCAAGGATCGGGTCTTCCTCATCGATCGGCGGGCGCAGGATCGCAGTATCATTATCGCTGAATTGAGGCCCCGCTCTAAGTTCATCGGCGATCCACAAAATAGCGATCACCAAAAACACGCCTGAGAACGCGCTATAGGCGCGCCCGGTTCTGGTCGGCAGCCACAATAGGAGGCTCCGCAACGCTTGCGCCCCAAGGAAACCGCCATAGGCAAGCCCGTTGATGATTTTGCGCAAGATCAGCTTTGTCGCCCGCCAAAGCGCCGAATCAAGCGCCGCCGCCAGCCGCCAGGTTGTCATGGCTAGCTTACCAAGCGCCCGCAGCAGCATAAGGCCAGCACTCGCCAACGCGCGAACCGCCACATCCAAGGGTTTTGGAGCGTTTGTGTTGCCAAAATCTTTGCCGTCAGGCGTCTGCATCAGTTTCCTATATGGGCGCTATAGCTTCGTTGACAGGTCCCGGTGCGCTCACTATCTCTCCGGAAACCCTTCGGGGTGTTTAATTCCAATCCGGCTGATGAAGGGCGCGGGTGCGCCGATGGGGGATTAATCCCATCGCCTTCTTCATCGCTCCAAAAAGGCCTTTCATCCATGGCGTTGCTCGGAATCGCGCAAAAATTCTTCGGATCATCCAATGACCGCCGTTTAAAGCCTTTATGGCGCCGCGTGGAGGCGATCAATGCGTTTGAAGACGAACTCTCCAAGCTCTCTGATGATGGCCTGATTGCACAAACTGAAAAGTTAAAACAGCGCCATAAAGATGGCGAAAGTCTCGATAAATTGCTCGAGGAGGCCTTCGCGACCGTCAGAGAGGGGGCAAAACGCGCCCTTGGCCAGCGTCATTACGATGTTCAGATGGTTGGCGGCATGGTCCTGCATCAGGGCGATATCGCGGAAATGAAGACTGGCGAAGGCAAAACCCTGGTCGCGACCCTGCCCGTCTATCTCAATGCCCTGACTGGACGCGGCGTCCATGTCGTCACTGTTAACGATTATCTCGCCAGCCGCGATGCGGAATGGATGGGCCGGGTTTATGAACGCCTCGGCATGAAAGTCGGCTGTATCGTTCATGGCCTCGACGACGAACAGCGGCGGCAGGCCTACAGCGCCGACATCACCTACGGCACCAATAACGAGTTTGGTTTCGATTATCTGCGCGATAATATGAAAGCGTCCCTCGACCAGATGGTTCAGCGCGGGCACCACTTTTCTATCGTTGACGAAGTTGACTCGATCCTGATCGACGAAGCGCGCACGCCGCTGATCATTTCCGGACCGACCGACGACAAGTCGGAACTCTACATGACCATCGACAGCTTCATGCCGCAGCTTGAAGAGGAAGATTACGAGATCGACGAGAAGGCGCGCTCCGTCACCCTCACCGAAGAGGGCAACGAAAAGATCGAAGAACTGATGAAAGAGGCTGGCCTGTTAGAGGGCGACAGCCTTTATGACTCAGGCAACATTTCGATCGTGCATCACGTCAACCAGGCGCTCAAAGCCCATAAGATTTTCCAGCGCGACAAGGATTATATTGTTCGCGGCGACAAGGTTGTCATCATCGACGAGTTTACTGGCCGGATGATGGAAGGACGGCGTTGGTCCGACGGCTTGCACCAGGCTTGCGAGGCAAAAGAAAAAGCGCAGATCCAGCCAGAAAACCAGACTTTAGCGTCAATCACGTTCCAGAACTATTTCCGGCTTTACGAAAAACTCGCGGGCATGACCGGGACAGCGCTGACGGAAGAATCCGAATTCGCCGACATCTATAAACTCAACGTCTTTGAAATTCCGACCAATAAACCGATCGCCCGTGACGACATGGACGACGAGCTCTACATGACGGCAGAAGAAAAATACAAAGCCATCATTCTGCAGATCGCAGACTGCTATGAACGCGGTCAGCCGGTTCTGGTTGGTACAGTTTCAATCGAGAAGTCGGAGGTTATCTCCGAATTTTTAAGCGATAAAAAATACTTCAAATCACTGGCGGCGAATTTGCGGGAGCGTGCTGGCGAGCTGAAGGACAAGGAAACCGATCTCAAACAAGAGCTCGAGAATCGCGCCAAACAAATTGAAGCGTTGGGTAAGTCAAAGCCTCCCATCCCCCACAATGTACTGAACGCGCGCTACCACGAGCAGGAAGCCGATATCGTCGCCAAAGGCGGCGTTCCTGGCGCTGTCACGATCGCCACAAACATGGCTGGCCGCGGCACCGACATTCAACTTGGCGGATCGGTCGACAAGGAAATCCTTGATCATCTCGATGAGGGCGATGACGAGGAAACCATCAAACGCAAGCGCGCCGAGATTGAAGCAAAAGTAGGCGCAGAAAAACAAAAGGCGCTCGACGCTGGCGGGCTTTTTGTGTTGGCGACGGAACGCCATGAAAGCCGTCGGATCGACAATCAGCTTCGCGGCCGCTCGGGACGCCAGGGCGATCCGGGAACGACAAAATTCTTCCTCTCGCTTGAAGATGATCTGATGCGAATTTTCGGCTCCGGCATGGAAAAGATGTTGAAACGCTTTGGCATTCAGCCGGACGAATCCATTGAGCACCCATGGTTTACCAAAGCCGTCGAAACTGCGCAGAAAAAGGTCGAGCAGCGCAACTTTGACATGCGCAAAAACGTCCTGAAATTTGACGACGTCATTAACGATCAGCGTAAGGCTATTTTTGAGCAGCGCATCGAGTTTATGTCCGCCGATAGCGTTGACGATATCATCACCGACATGCGCGGCCAATTGGTCGACGATCTTGTTGCGACTCATATTCCGGCGAAATCCTACGCCGAGCGTTGGGATGTTGCCGGCCTCAAAGAAGAGCTAAAAACAATTTTTGGCCGTGACTTCCCGGTCGATCAATGGGCCAAGGAAGAAGGCGTCGCCGACACCGAGATTTTAGAGCGCCTCATCAAAGACGTTGACGCTCATTACGCCGCCCATGAGGCCGGCATCAAAAACAAAGCCGAGGAAATGGGGGACGCCGATCCTTCAGCGTTTGTGCGCGGCATTGAAAAACGCATCCTCTTGATGAACCTCGACACCAACTGGCG
>JAJFGC010000005.1 GCA_021776345.1 Hyphococcus sp.
GCTTCGGGCGCCGCCGGGGCTATTGCCGGCACCGTTGTGATGACGATGGTCACTGAATTTCTCCATGCCGGCGAGCACCTCGCCTTTGAGCCAAAGTCACAATTCTGGAAAGACATCAAAAAACGCCATCTCGCCCATCACTTTCACAATGAGAATGGCAATTTTGGCATTGCAGAATTTTTCTGGGACAAGGTTTTCGGCACATTTTACCCTGAAACCGAAGACCGCCCGCGCAGCGCGACGGCGCGTAATCTTGGTTACACAGACGAAACGGCCGAGAAGTACCCTTGGGTTAAAGAGATCACGGACGCCGAGCCGGACGCAAAACAGGCGATGCGGTCCCGCGCGGCCTGATCAATACACTCTCTACACTCTCTGATGGTTTTTGGCTGCCTTGCCACAGGGCGGTAACTTTTAGTTGATTTTAGCCAGCGGCTTTGTCAATTTCCGCGCCGACATTCATCGGGGGCTGATTGAAGCGCGCGTGCGGGAAATTCCGCGTCGCCGCGGCCATGTCAGCAATCACCCCACGATCGCTGAACAAACTCCCAGGAGAGAAATAACATGAGCCTGCAGCTTTGGTTGGTCATTTTGGCCGGCTTTGCCGCCATTGGGTATGGCGCCTTTACCGTCAATTCCGTGATGTCGATGCCTACGGGCACCGACCGCATGAGAGAAATCGCCGCCGCCATTCAAGAAGGCGCAACCGCCTATCTTAATCGTCAGTACACAACAATCGCCATCGCTGGCGGCGCCGTGTTCCTTGTCCTGCTGGTCGTCTTTGGCCTCAACTGGATTCCGGCCGTTGGTTTTGCCGTTGGCGCCATCCTTTCAGGCGCTGCAGGGTTCATCGGCATGTTGGTGTCCGTCCGGGCGAATGTCCGCACGACGCAAGCGGCAAGCGAAAGCCTCGGCAAAGGCTTGTCTGTCGCATTCCGCGCCGGCGCCGTTACCGGCATGCTGGTCGCCGGTTTGGCGCTTATCGGCATTGCCGGTTACTACGCCATTTTGACCTCGGTTGCCGGCCATGCGCCGGAAAGCCGCGAAGTTGTCAACGGCCTCATCGCCTTGTCGCTCGGCGCGTCTTTGATTTCGGTCTTTGCCCGTCTCGGCGGCGGCATCTTCACCAAAGGCGCTGACGTTGGCGGCGACCTTGTCGGCTAGGTTGAGGCTGGCTTTCCGGAAGACGATCCCCGTAACCCGGCGACCATTGCTGACAATGTCGGCGACAATGTCGGCGACTGCGCTGGTATGGCTGCTGACTTGTTTGAAACCTATGTCGTGACTGTTGCGGCGACCATGGTCCTCGGCTCGATCTTATACACCGCAAATGCGGCTGAGTTCATGTTCTACCCGCTGGCCATTGGCGCCGTGTGCATCATCACCTCGATCATCGGCACTTACTTTGTCAGCCTGAGCAAAGGCTCGACCAACGTCATGGGTGCGCTTTACAAAGGCCTTGTCGTCACGGGCGTGCTTTCATTGGTTGCGATTGCGATCGTCACCTATCAGATCTTTGGCTTTAGCGACGCGATCGGATCGACAGCGACGGGGGCGTCTTTCACCGGCCTTAGCCTGTTTAGCTGCAGTGTCGTTGGCCTTGTTATCACCGGCCTCATTGTCTGGATCACTGAGTACTACACGGGCACGGGCTTCCGTCCGGTGAGGTCAGTGGCGAAAGCCTCTGAGTCTGGTCACGGCACCAACGTTATTCAGGGCCTCGCCGTATCGATGGAATCAACGGCGCTGCCGGCGCTTGTCATCGTTATCGGGATCATCCTCACCTACAACCTTGCAGGCCTTTACGGCATTGCGACCGCGGTCACGACCATGCTGGCGCTTGCCGGTATGATTGTCGCGCTCGACGCGTTTGGCCCGGTCACTGACAATGCTGGCGGCATTGCGGAAATGTCGGGCCTTGAGGGCTCGGTCCGTGATACGACGGACGCGCTTGATGCGGTCGGCAATACGACGAAGGCCGTCACCAAAGGCTATGCCATCGGCTCAGCCGGTCTTGGCGCGCTTGTCTTGTTTGCGGCGTATACGGAAGATATCAAGCACTTCGTCGCACACCCGGCTGAGTTCCCGTTCTTTGCCGACGTCGTCGTCGATTTCTCGCTGTCGAACCCTTATGTGGTCGTCGGCCTCTTTATCGGCGGCCTGTTGCCGTATCTCTTTGGCTCGATGGCGATGATGTCGGTTGGCCGTGCGGCTGGCGCCGTGGTTGAAGAAGTCAGGAAGCAGTTCCGCGAAGATCCAGGCATTATGGCCGGCACGTCCAAGCCAAATTATGGCCGCGCGGTGGATATGCTGACCAAAGCGGCAATCAAGGAAATGGTTGTGCCGTCGATGCTGCCGATCCTGTCGCCTTTGGTGCTTTACTTTGCGATCAACATGGTTGCAGGCAAATCCGCAGCGCTTTCTGCGCTTGGCGCCATGCTGATGGGCGTCATTGTTACGGGGCTCTTCGTCGCTCTTTCCATGACCGCCGGCGGCGGCGCATGGGACAATGCAAAGAAATACATCGAAGACGGCAATCATGGCGGCAAGGGCTCTGAAGCTCATAAAGCCGCGATCACTGGCGACACGGTCGGCGATCCGTACAAAGATACAGCGGGTCCTGCAGTGAACCCGATGATCAAAATCACGAATATCGTGGCCCTGCTGCTGTTGGCGGTGCTCGCGGGTTAAAAGCGCGACTATGCTCAAACGAAAAAGGGGCCGCTTGCGAGCGGCCCCTTTGTTTTTTTAAGCATAAAGCGCGCCGGTTAGTCGGCAAGACAGGCGGTTAGAGCGGAGTCATATGAGGCTTTTTGCTGTTCATACTGCGCACGTTGCTGCGCATAGATTTCGTCAGCTTTGTTCTGCTTGTCGGCTTTGACGGCCTGTCCGCCAGCCGCGCCTGCAGCAGCGCCGGCGGCGGCGCCGTAGCCCGGCTTGTCGCCGATCACCTCGCCGGCGACCGCGCCCACAGCAGCCCCGGCGGCGGTGCCTTTCAAGACCTGCTTGTTGCCGGCGTCAGCGCGCACCGGTACGGGCGTCGTCGCCGGGTCAAACCCTGTTTCCGCGACCGCTTCAGCCCGGCAGTCGCGTTTGGTTTGCGGCGACGCCGAAGCCAGCGCTTCGGTCTTCGTTACTGTAGCCGGTTCGTCGTTGTCGAAAGCCCCGGTGACAGCCGCGCCAACTCCGGTCGCCACCAGCACGGCGGCAAGACCTGTTGCAATCATTGTTCCTTTTCGCATGTCACGCTCCTTTTTTGCTGAGACACGATAGCGAACAGCAAGTAAGGATTCCGGTTGCAGGCCCGCAAGAAAAAAATTTATATTAAGGAAAAGTAATCCTTATACGCCGCAAAAACCAAGGGCCCGGAGCATTATGAAAAAGTCGTCATGCATCCGAATGCCACGTCACAGTTTGGCCTCATTCGCCTAATGGTTGTATGCTTGGCGCCGCCGGTTCGCCTGACGCGTATTTTTTATTTGCCCTTGTTTTTTCGCTTCGGTTTTTCCCCGGCATAGAAAACGTTTTTCGGAATTTCATTCTGCTTGATGTTCGTGTTGGCGATGATGATATCGGCGAGGGTCACTTTTTTTAGCATTCCGAGCTCGGCCTTGGTGAGGTCGCGCTCATACCAGAAGCGATCATGATCGCGCAGGGCCGAGAACTGGCGCCGTAAAATCTCATGGAATACGGGGCCGAGCTGCGAGCCTTCGTGCTTAAGCGGGTCCTCTGCAAGTCCGCCAGCCCACAGATCAATATCGTCTACTGTTCCGTAGGCCTGATAGAGGGCTTGCTGGACAGCGGGGTCCGAGGAAACCTCATCAAAGTCCGACACCGCGCCCAATCCAAGCGCGGCCCGAACCGCATTGTAGGAGGGGAGCCCCAGGTCCCGTCCGCGCTGAATATTCAACGCGGCAAGATCAAATCCGCCGGCGCCGGGCGGTCCAAACAGGAAGTTTCTAAGATCATCAATAATCACCGCATCAATGCGCTGGCTTTTTTGCGACGCCAGACCGCGCAGGATCGGGTCAATCGCATTGCGGCGGTCGAGAATCTGAGGCGCATTGAAAAACACGTTGCGTAAGGGAAGGTGGCCGCCGCGGACTTCTTTGCCGCGGCGGTTGAGGCGCAAAAGCTCGGTATTGATCGCGCTATGGCCAAAACGATAGGCAGCGCCGGAAAACTCAACGGACATTGCCGGGTCGCCGGGCGTATAGCCGCGATAGCGGGGCAGAGCGTGTTTTCCAATCAGCGCCGGTAAAAACTCATTATACGTAATAAGCTGGATTTCGGCGATGACCATCCGCCGCGCCGCCTGATAAATATCGTCACCGGAATAATACGGGCGCTGTCCGGCGATGCGGGTCGCCCAGCGATTGTGCTCGCGGACAAAAAGCGTGTGCATGGCGGTAAGGCCGACCTGTTCATTAGCGCGGACATCACCCGCGAGGAAGAGTTGTGTCGGGTCCGGCGCCGGTCCGTTCGCATTGGGCAGGTTCGTGCTGTTAAACGGCAAGAGATCGCCTTGGCTTGTTTTCAGCTTGCCCGATCCGTCATGCGTCCGAAGCGCCTCGGCGCGGTCTTCGTCGCTGCCATAGACCATCGACCCGTCAATCCATGAGGTAATTTCGTTGATTTGGGCGCGCGGATTGGAAAGGTCTGTGCCGCTATCAGGATCGACGATGGCGCGGTTGAACGAAATGACGCGGACGCCTGATCCGGCGGGGTCGAAGTATGGATCGCCAGCGGGCACCGCGATATCGAAATCGCGGCCATTTGGACCGGTATCGAGAACGCCGTCGCCGAGCGTTATGTCATGATCGAGAAACTGCCCCCATTGCCAGAGATAGTCGCTGGTCGCGAACTCATTGGGGAACGAGCGCTCGCCCTGATCAACGACGATATTGCTGATCTCACGGGCGCTTTTGCGCAACGGCCCGGCCATTGCGGAGATTTCATCTGCATAATCATTGAGCATCAGCCGGGCGAAGGGCTGAAAGGTTGCGCCAGCGGTGGGGTCGTCCTGATTGTTGCCGACGCCGTCAATGGAGCGGATTTCCCGGCCCCGGTAATATGCCCGTCGCCAGCCGCGACGCTGGTCGCGTGTCTTGGCTTTTTGTTGGGCTTTGTTGTCACGGCTAATATTTTGCGACGATGATTGTTCGGCTGGCTTGTCGCCGCGCTTACTCAGCGCTGACGATTGTCCTGCCAGCGCGATCGCGATCGCGCCCCCCCCGAGCACTAATGTCTTTTTCATTTTGTCCC
>JAJFGC010000041.1 GCA_021776345.1 Hyphococcus sp.
TTATACATCCAGCTGCCATGGAGAATAAATCGATGGGTGATGTACCAGGCGATCGGAAACAAGAGCGCGCCAGCGGCCAGCGAGGCGAGATAAAGCCACAAAGAACCAATCATCGCGACGCCGATAATAAGCGATGTAATCAGAATAACGGCATAGACCTGGATTGCCGGGTAGGTCACGTAAGCCCGGAAAAGGTCGTTAAAAGCCATGCGGTTAAGGAGATATTCCTTTTCTTTCCACGCTTTATAGCCAATAAAAAGCCGCATCGCCCGAGATCCTTCACTGAATGAAACTGGCCAGTACCCATGTCGGGGACGCCAAGTCGTTGCAAATTAAGCCTCAAAGGCGCTGACTTCAAGCGGTCCGTTTTAAGTCGACCCGTTGAATTGCGCCGATTGTAACATCCCGGCGTAAATATTGATGCATTGCAAAACACCGGGGACTTGCCCGTTGACCTCGACGCCTATATCCGCTCAAGATTGCAAGACACGCGCTTCGTCGAAGGCGACGGGCTGGCTTGAGGCTTAAGATGAGTGCGTCCGACATAACTATAACAGCGCTCATCCATGGGGGATGGATCGGGCGCATCGTTTTGAGCCGGCGCTTAAGCTGGCACAAGTGCGGGGGCGTAAATGATTGAAAAGCCTGAGCCAACGCTGGCGACGCCGACTTTCAATGAAAGTCTGGAAATCCGCATCGGCGGCTTTGAAACGCTCACTAAGGCGCTCGACTATGCGGCTCAGGGTGAGACCGGATACAACTTCTTCAATCTCCGTGGCGAGGTGACGGCGAGCCTGCCTTATTCTGAGTTGCGTGTGCGCGCCATGGATCTCGCGAACCGGCTTGCCGCCCGCTTTGAGCGCGGCGATCGATTGGCGATCGTCGCCGAAACCAGCCCAGAATTTATCGTCACTTTTTTCGCCTGCCAATATGCCGGGCTGGTGCCCGCGCCGATGCCGATGCCCGTTAATCTTGGCGGCAAGGACGGCTACATTCTTCAGATCCATCAGATGATCGTCGGCGCATCCGCTGCAGCCGTCGTTGGTCCGGCGCAGTTAAATGATTTTCTCCGCGAAGCAGCGGCAGACTCAACCGGCGCGGCGATTTTTGATTTTGACTCATTGTTCGCCCTTGAAGGGAATGGCGCGACGGCCGAGCCGTTTGGCCCCGATGACTATTGTTATATCCAGTATTCGTCCGGCTCTACCAGCGCGCCCAAAGGCGTCATCGGCACGCAAGCTTCTGTAAATAGCAACCTCTCCGCGATTACCCGGCACGGCCTGCACATTAAAGCCGGTGATCGCGGCATCAGCTGGTTGCCGCTCTATCATGATATGGGGTTGATCGGCTTTTTGCTGACGCCAATGGTTGCGCAAATATCCGTGGATTATCTGACGACATCAGATTTTGTTCGCCGGCCGCTGATGTGGTTACGGCTGATGACGGAGCAACAATCAACGCTCACCTACAGCCCGTCTTTCGGTTATGATCTTGCCGCAAAGCGTTCTGCACGCGCTGAGCCGGGATCGATTAACCTCGAAAAACTCAGGGTCGCAGGGATCGGCGGCGATATGGTTCGCCCGGAAGCGCTCAACGCGTTTGCTGATGCTTTTGAGCCCATGGGCTTTAACAGCAGCGCCTTTGCGCCGAGCTACGGCATGGCTGAAGCAACGCTTGCTATTTCCTTCCCCGAACTGGACGCCATGATAACGGTCGATGAAGTCGATATGCGCCACTATACCCGCTCCGGCGTCGCCCAGCCGGCGTCCGCCCTGACCTCGCCAACACAAAAACGCGGATTCGTTCTTTGTGGCCGGGCGCTGCCGGGCCACGCCATCGAAGTGCGTGACGATAATGGCGAGGCGCTCGACGAACGCGATGTCGGCCGGATATTCATCAAAGGCCCAAGCCTGACGCCGGGATATTATTCCGATCCGGAAAGTTCCGCCGCGATGTATGACGGCGACTGGCTGAACACCGGCGACATGGGCTACACGCTCGGCGGCGAAATTGTCATCACCGGACGCGCCAAGGATTTGATCATCATCAATGGCCGCAATATCTGGCCACAAGATATCGAATGGGCGGTTGAAAAAGTCGAAGGCGTCAGAGGCGGCGGCGTTGCGGCGTTTTCAATTGATGATGGCAGCGGTGAACGTGTTGTTGTTGTGGTCGAGCGGCGCGGCATGAACGATGAGGCGCTCGCGGCGCTGAAACGGGAAATCGCAACGGTCATCCAAAACGCGGCTGGAGCGCCGGCGGAAGTTGTCCTTGCGCGGCCGCATTCCATGGTCATGACCTCTTCGGGCAAACTGTCCCGCGCCAAGGTCAAACAAAAATATATGGACGGCGCCTTCAACGAAGAGACAACGCCTGATCTTTCCAAGAAACAGGCTGTTGCGGATGTGCGAGCCTAAAAATTGCGCGTAGCAGTCACCGGCGGCACCGGGTTTGTCGGCGGCGCGCTCCTCTCAGAATTGGCGGCGGCAGGGCATGAAGTTTCAGCCCTCGCGAGAAACCCATTGACCTTCAGCGCGCCGGCAGGCGTGCGCGTTGTAAAAGGCGATCTCGATAATGACGCGGCTCTTCAAGAGCTTGCCCATGACGCTAGTTGGTTCCTCAATCTCGCCGGCGTCACGCATGCCCGCCAAAGGGACGTTTATGCCAGGGTCAATGTCGATGGCGCGCTGCGGGCAGCCCGGGCGGCAAAAGACGCTGGGGCAAAGCTTATTCAAATCTCATCACTGTCGGCGCGCGCACCCGATACCTCGCCCTATGCGCGCAGCAAGTTCGATAGCGAGGCCGCCATTGCAGCAGCGTCCGGCGAAAACCCGTGGCTCGCCCTGCGCCTGCCGGCGATCTACGGGCCTGGCGATCTTGTCACCCTGCCCTATTTCAAGCTGGTAAAATCAGGCCTGGCGCTGGCCCCCAAGACAGACCCGCCCGCCCGCGCCTCAATCCTTTATGTCGATGACGCCGCGCGCGCGATCACTGAAGCGGCGAAATCAGCCCCGCCAGGCGTCACTTATGAAATCGGCGATGAGCGCGCTGACGGCCACGCCTGGAGCGAAATCGGCGATATTCTAGGCGCTGCACTCGGCAAGCAGCCCCGCCATATCCGCGTCCCAAGGCCTGTCATCGCCGCCTATCACATGGGGCTGCGACGTGCAGAATTGGCGCTTGGGCGCAACCCAAGCGTGCGCGAGGGCCAGATAAATGAGTTTTTTCATGCCGATTGGGTGGCGAGGGACAATCTGTTGAGCATTGCGACTACCTGGCAGCCTTTAGTCGGGCTAAAAGAAGGGTTTGCAAAAACCGCCCTTTGGTATCAGAAAAACGGTTTGCTATAAGCGGGGTCAGCCCCATCCGGCGCCCCTAGGAGAAAGACCCCATGTCCAGCATTCAGGAAGACGACGATCTCGTATTCCGCAAAATCTGTTCGCTGATCGAACCGCTCAATGACAAGGGCGCTAAACTGACGCGCGATACTGACCTTATTGCCGATCTGGAAATCGATTCCGTTGCGGTGCTCGATGTGGTCATGGACATTGAGGACAATTACGACATCTCAATTCCCGTCAATACGATCTCAGAAATGAAAACGATCGGCGAGCTGGTAGACGCCATACACGCCATCAAAAAAGAGCAATCATAGCCGATGAGCCTTTTCGATAAATTTCAGAATACCGCGACGCTTTACAATTCCCTCCTCGAAGAAACCGGACGTGACCCGTTCGGCGTTTCCATGGACGAAATGAAAGGCCCGACCCGGGCAATGGTCAAAGGCAAGGAAATCGTCCTTGCAGGAACCAATAATTATCTTGGGCTCACCTATGATGACGCCGCCATTGCCGCCGCAAAAGAAGCGCTAGAGCAATCCGGCACCGGCACCACCGGCTCACGTTTTGCGAACGGCACTTATGCCGGCCATCGCCAGCTGGAAGAAGACCTTGCGGCTTTTCTTGGTTATAAACATTGCATGGTTTTTTCTACCGGCTATCAGGCAAACCTTGGCGCAATTGCCGCGCTCGCCCAGCCGCCTCATGACGTTATCCTGATTGACGCTGACTGCCACGCTTGCATTTATGATGGTTGCCAGCTTTCCGGCGCGGAGACGATCCGCTTCCGTCACAATGATCCGACAAGCCTCGACAAGCGCCTGTCGCGTCTTGGCGACGACGTCAAAGGCAAGCTTGTTTGTTTTGAAGGCATGTATTCGATGTTCGGCGATGTGGCCCCGGTGAAGGAGCTGGTCGAGGTCGCGCACAAGCACGGCGCCTACGCCCTTCTCGACGAGGCCCATTCCTTTGGCGTATTCGGCGATCATGGCCGCGGCGTTTGCGAGCGCGACGGCGTCCTTGACGATGTCGATTTTTACACCGGTACTTTCTCAAAAAGCCTGGCCTCTATTGGCGGGTTTGTCGCGTCAAACCATCCGGAACTCGAATTCTTACGGTTTTCGAGCCGGCCCTATATGTTCACCGCCTCACCATCGCCAGCGAATATTGCGGCGGCGTCAGCCGCGCTCGCCCGCCTCAAGGCCGACGACTCGATGCGCACCGCTCTTTGGGACAATGCAAAGCGGGTCCATGCCGCCTTCACCCAGCTCGGCTTTGATCTCGCCGCCCCAATGAGCCCGGTTATCGCGGTTAAGCTGTCGGGCCGGGAAGAGGCCTTCATGGCGTGGAATTTCCTCATGGAACACGGCGTTTACGTTAACCTGGCCATTCCGCCTGGCACGCCCAATGCAACGTCGATCCTGCGCCTCAGCGTTTCAGCGGCGCACACAAATGAGG
This sequence comes from Hyphococcus sp., assembly GCA_021776345.1. Lineage (GTDB taxonomy): Bacteria > Pseudomonadota > Alphaproteobacteria > Caulobacterales > Parvularculaceae > Hyphococcus. The sequence goes on from JAJFGC010000041.1 coordinate 4,797, forward strand.
ATCTTGACGCCATCATCAATGCTTACACGGCCCTGTCTGAATTATTGTCCGAGAAAGCCGCCCATGCCTGATCTATGTCGCATTCACATTGGCGTCAGGCACAATGTCTCCACAATTTCGCCGTTACTGAAGCGATCTTCGTCCTTAGATCTGCATTTGTGTTTTGTGCCAGCGTAAAGGATGCGTCATCGTGTTGAAGTTGTTTAAAGGGGCGCTTGGCGTCATTTTGCTGGCTGGCCTGTCAGTCGTTAGCGCCAGCGCAAAGGATAAGGCCGCAATCGACCCGAAAATATTCAATTTCGAGCATGTGAGCTGCAAAGGCGGGGGCAATGAGATCCGCATCGTTGTCAATAAAATCAAAGACAGCGTCGGCCTGATCAGCGCCGACCTCTATCCCAACAAGGAAGACGGCTTTTTGAAAAGCCAGGGACGCATCACGCAGGTGAAGTTCGCCGCAAAGTCCCCACAAACCGTGTTTTGCATGCGCGCGCCGGGTGACGGCGAATTCGCGATTGCGCTCTATCATGATGAAAATGCCAATGGGAAGCTGGATAAAGGCACGTTCGGCATCCCCTCGGAGCCCTGGGGCATTTCCAATAATCCGAAGGTAAGGTTTGCCGCGCCGTCAGTCGAGAGTGCAATATTCAATGTGGATACCACCGGCGCAAAGGTAGAAATTGAGCTGAACTAGGGCTACCCGTTTCCGGCGCCGTCATTTTCGCCGGCCAAGAACAAGCGAGCCTTTTGATGTCTTCATCCGCAATTGACGTTCGCCCGGCCCTCACCGCCGAAGACCGCAAAACATTTATCCGCCTTGCGAGCCCGCTTTATGCGGATGATCCAAACTATGTGGCGCCGCTTGAGTTTGAGCTTGGCGCCCGCATCAATCCGGCGAAAAATCCGGGGCTCAAAAATTCACCGAGCAGGTTGTGGATCGCTTATAAAGACGGGCGCCCCGCGGGGCGGATTTCCGCCATCATCAATAACAGCCATCTTGAATTCCAAAAGGACAGTACGGGTCATTTTGGCTTCATTGAAGGCGAAGACGATCCGGCGATTTTTGACGCGCTGATGGACGCCGCCTCAGGCTGGTTGCGCGACCAGGGGCTCAAGAAAATTGCCGGGCCCTATAATTTCTCCGTCAACGAAGAATGCGGGCTCTTGATCGACGGATTTGACACCCCGCCCTATATCATGATGCCCCATGGCAAGCCTTACTACGCCGCCCATTTGGAGCGGCTCGGCTTTACCAAAGCGATGGACATGCATGCGCTTGAATATTATCCCGTGCGCCAGTTCATCCCGCAAAAACGCATGCGGTTTATCAATAAAGCGATTTCGAAACCAACCGTGTCGATCCGTAATCTGAACATGCGTGATGTACTCGGCGATATCCGCATCATCATCGACATCTTCAACGACGCCTGGTCCGACAATTGGGGCTTTGTGCCCATGAGCGAAGACCAGATCCAGCACATGGCGGCTGAGCTGAAGCCGATCATCCAAAAGCATAATGTGGTGATCTGTTATTATGACGGCGAGCCGGCGGCGTTTGGCCTTGTGCTGCCGAATATAAACCGCGCGATCCATGATTTTGACGGCAAGCTGTTGCCGTTTAACTGGGCGAAGTTTTTGTGGCGCCTCAAAGTAAAAGGCGTTTCCCAATCGCGCATGCCGCTGATGGGCGTGCGCAAAAAGCTGCACAAAAAACCGGTGGGCGCCGCCTTTGCCTATAAGATTATCGATATGGTCAACTCAGCCAATATGGATCATGGCGTCACCCATTCGGAATTGTCGTGGATTTTGGATAATAATGACTCCATGTTGACCATGCTGCTCGAAATGGGCGGCAAAATTTACAAGACCTATCGGATTTACGAAAGACCGCTATGAGGCGCGCCGCCCTTTATATAATGATGGCCTTCGCGGCGCTGATGACAGCCGTGGCCGCGAGCGATGCGCAGGAACCGGTGATCTATGACTACCGCGTTATCAATACATTCCCTCATGATACGGACGCCTTCACCCAGGGGTTATTTTTTCACGATGGTGAGCTTTATGAAAGCACCGGCCAATATGGCGAAAGCTCGGTGCGCAAGGTCGAGATTGAAAGCGGCGAGGTCGCCCTCAAAACCGATCTGCCGGCGTATATTTTTGGCGAAGGCGCGACCAGCTGGAATGACAAAATCATCTCCCTCACCTGGCGCGCCGGCGAAGGTTATGTTTTTGACCGTGAGAATTTAGAATTAAAAAAGAAATTCGCCTATGACGGCGAAGGCTGGGGTCTGACGCATGATGGCGAACGGTTGATCTTGAGCGACGGGACGGCGGTTTTACGTTTCCTCGATCCGGAGGCGCTGGTTGAAACAGGCCAAATGACCGTCACCTATAAGGGCAAGGCGATCGGCAACCTCAACGAACTTGAATGGGTTGAGGGCGATATCTTCGCCAATGTCTGGCAAAAAAACTATATCCTCCGCATCAGCCCCGACACCGGCGCGGTGACCGGCGTGATTGATCTTCGCGGGCTTTTGCCGGCAGAAGACTTCGTCCGGGGACGGACCGATGTCCTGAACGGCATCGCCTATGACGAGGAAACAAAACGCCTCTTCGTCACCGGCAAATACTGGCCAACGCTGTTTGAGATAGAGCTCGTGGAACGGAAGTTATAGCGAGTTTGAAAAGGGCGGTTGCTGGCATGAAGAGACTCTTCGCGTTATGCATTTGAACGACTCATTTTATCCAGAAGCAGTCATGGCGCGGGTTTATCGGGATGTCGGCTCTGCGCGCAAAAGGGGACTTTGGAAATCGGAATCTCGATCGAGCATTGTTGGCGAATTGCTGCCATCCAAGTTGAGGCCCGTCACAAGAGACAGAAATTGGCCCTTTTGCGACATTCGCACCGGTGATGCAAATGCCTGATTTTGAGCGCATTCGCGACGCTGCCACTCGCCCAAATCGGGATGTCGACAATTGATTGCAATCAAACCGTTCCCGCAGTGGAGAATATAAAACATTATTGGCAAAAACATCGTTTTGAGGTCTATGCGCCATGGGACTCCTTAAGTCGCTATTGTTCATCGTCGCTCCAATTGTACTTGCAGGCCTGGTGGTCACAGCCTTGGCCCTGCGCGACACGCACCGTCAGATTGCTTTGCTAGAAGCGGAACGGACACTTGCAGAAACCCGACATGGGCAGATCGAATACACGCGTTGGGGTGATGGACCGCCTGTCCTAGCCGTTCATGGCGCGGGGGGCGGGTTTGACCAAGGACAACTATTGACAGAGGCTGTAGGCGCCGACGGTTACGATTGGATCTCCGTCTCTCGCTTTGGTTATCTCGGAAGCGCAATGCCCGAAGACCCATCGACCGCCGCGCAAGCCGAAGCCTTCGTGGATCTTCTGGATAATCTTGGCGTTGAGCGCGTCAACATTCTCGCGATGTCCGGCGGCGCACCGCCCGCGCTGAAATTCGCCGAACTATTTCCGGACAGGACCGATCGCATGGTCCTGCTGTCGTCAGCGCCATTCACGCCCTTTAGCCCTGAAGTCGAAAACCGTCCAGTTCCAACGTGGGTATACTCAGCGATGCTCGGAAACGATGTCGTTTATTGGTGTCTCACCAAGGTGGCGCGAGGTCGCATGGAGGACGCCTTCGATGCACGCGATGACTTGAGAGTGGATTTGCCCGCCTCAGAGGATGGCTTTATCCACGAACTGGTCGATACATTCCTGCCCGCATCAAGGCGGGTCCGAGGCGTGAATAATGAAGGCGCCGCAGTCGATCCTGCAGCGACCTATAATCTCGAAACTATAAACGCGCCGGTTCTAGTCGTTCATGCGCGCGATGATCGCCTTAACCCATTTGAAATAAGCGAAAACATCGCTTCTCGCATTGAACAGGCAGACTTGCTCGCATTCGAAAAAGGCGGACACTTATTGCTGAGTCATCACCAAGAACTCTCAATCAAGATTGATGCTTTTCTTGGCGCGCAAAGCGAGCGATAATTTCATCTGGTAGAGTTAGGTGAAGCCGCGTTGCCTGTCATCGATCTTCCTTTTCTCGTTCTAAAGCGGTCATTCACGAACACGAACTCTACGTCCGATTTGGCGGCGAGAAATAGCCGTTCGGGCGAAGCCGTCACAACGTCCGCACTGAGGATTCAGCCGTCTTGCTTGTGCGGGATTCCTACGGCTGGTTTTGCGCGGAAACGGATATTGAATTGAAATATTTCAACCACCACTTCTGGCAACCATCAAACGCTCATTGCCTGACCTACCGTAAAAACGGCTCGTCAAAGCTTCTGAGTTTCCTTGAATGCAGCGTCCCGCCTTTTAGCTCTTCGCGCAGAATTGCGATGGCGCGGATGCCGATTTCGAGATGCTGGCTGACGCGTTCCTGATAAAATGCATCGGCCATGCCCGGCAGCTTGACCTCGCCATGCAGCGGCCGGTCAGAAACACACAAAAGCGTTCCATAAGGCACGCGGTAGCGGTAGCCGTTGGCGGCGATGGTCGCTGATTCCATATCGATCGCGATCGCCCGCGCCTGATTGAGCCGCACAGCATTGCGCTCAAACCGCAGCTCCCAGTTGCGGTCATCGGTGGTGACGACGGTGCCGGTGCGCAGATGCTCTTTCAGTTTTTTATGAGCGATGCCGCTCACTTCCTGCACGGCCTGCGTCAGCGCCAGTTGCACCTCGGCCAGCGTCGGCAGGGGCACCGACGGCGGCAGAACATCATCAAGCACATTGTCCTCGCGCAGATAAGCATGCGCCAACACATAGTCGCCAAGGCGCTGCGTCCGGCGCAGGCCGCCGCAATGGCCGATCATCAGCCACGCCTGCGGCCGCAGGACCGCAAGGTGATCGGTGATGGTTTTTGCGTTCGATGGCCCAACGCCGATATTGACGAGGGTAATGCCGTGCTTGGCTTCCTGTTTCAAATGATAGGCAGGCATTTGCGGCGCTTTCACCGCGATGTCCGGCGCCGGCGCGTTTTTTGTGGTGATGCGCTCGCCTGGCTCAACCAGCGCCTCGGCGCGGCCTTCGGCGACTACTTTTTTGCTGTATTCAACAAACTCATCGACGTAACGCTGATAGTTCGTGAACAGAATGAAGTCCTGAAAATGGTTGGGGCTTGTCGCCGTATAATGCTGGATACGGTGGAGCGAGTAATCGATCCGCTCCGCGCCAAAGAGCGACAGGGGCAGCGGGCCGGATCGCTTCAGGACAAACTGGCCGTCGACGATATCATCATTGGTCGCGACAAGGTTTGGCGTATGGAAATGATATTGCAGGTCATTGCGCTGGTCTTGCGTCAGGGCGACCGTCGCCTTTTCAAGCGCGAAGGAAAGCGGGATCGGCGCAAACGACCGGCCAACAAATATTTTGGCGGCAAAGCGGCCCATTATCCGGGTGAGCTGGCCTTTTAGATATTCTGAAAACAGCGCCGGCTGCGTGATCGTCGCGCCGTGAACACTGGTCGAGGCAATCCGCCCGAGCGCCAGTTTCGACGTTTGCGGCGCACTTTCCGCGGGCACGATGGCGCAAAGATAAGGATAGGTCGGCGAATCCAGCCGATCCGGCGCCAGTTCGCCCGCCATATAGCGCTCAAACCGATCTTTGAGCTGCGCATGCGCCTCCTCATAAAGCGCGATCAGGCGCTCCATTGCCTCTTCGGGCGTATCACAGGCGACAAGGTCGCTGGCGGGGGCTTCTACGGGCGGCGAAACGGTCATGCAGGGGTCCTTGGTTTTTCGGTCTGCCTGCATACACCTTTTTTGGGGAGGGACGCTAGCGCACCTTTGCGACAGCCGCGTTTCCTGCCAATCGCGCCGCGGCGCGGTGGGCGAACACCTTTAGCTGATCGCGAAGCGGCGCATTTCCGGGCGCTGGCGGCATTGCGCCTTTGCTGCGAAGCCAGGCGTTGGTCTGATACAGGCGCGCCTCTTTTTCCGAGGTCGTCGAGCGCCAGGTGACGGATAACGACACCGATGCCTCCTCGCCAACCTTGACCCAGTGGGGCGCTTTGACCGGAACATAAAGCGCGTCGCCGGGCGCGAGATCAAAGCGCGTCGCCAGCATTTCGTGCGACTTTCGATGCGGCAGGTTGCGGTGCCCGCCAGCCCCGTGAAACGCTTCATGTTGTTCCGGCGACAGGATGTTGGCGGCGTTTTGAGCAATGACATGAATGGTTTTTGACCCGCGCGCCTGCATCAGGATGTTGTGCTCCGGATCGATGTGAAACGGCGTTACGGCGCCGGGCGATGAAATAAAAATAAACCCCTGAGGCTTAAACATCTGGCGTTTGCGCTTTTGATCAAAGGTCGCGATCTGATCAAGGCAGTCTTCCATCAGCGCCCGATAGGCTGGGTCCTGCTCAATGTTTTTTAACACCACCCAGGCACTGCGCTCAGCAATGTTGCGAATCGATTCCTCGGGGCTAAGGCCGTTCGCCGGCGTCTTCTCCGGGTCGTGTCCAACCGGCAAGTCGCCGGTATTATATTCAATGCTGCTCTCGTCCAGCCTCGCGGCAAACTCGGCCAGCTGCTCAATCGATAACAGCGCGTGATCGCCAAGCTGATGGCGAAGCGTCGCCGGCGCGTCCGGATAGTGTGTGCAAAAAGCTTCCTTTGATAGACTGTCAAACATGAGATCCCCCTTGTCGCGCCGGCGCCCGACCGGCCTTCGGCAATACTGAGCGGGCATTTTCAAGCCAATGACAAAGGCGCAGCGCTCCGGATTTTATCGGATCGATTGCGCCAATATTAATGCCGGTGATGGTGCGCCGGCGGCGCCACAGGCTGTTGATCATTGACTGATCGGCCGCCGCGCATGAGTCCATGAAAGCGAAATCGGGCTTGCCCAGTAGTCTTTTCGTGGTTGCGATTTCCAGCATCACGCCGGGAGAATACCGCGCAAAGTCGGGGTCATAGGCGGTTTTGAGCGACGAACCGTTCCGGGCGCCGATGTTGACCAGCATCGCAATCGGTCGATCGTCAAGATCGAGCCGCATGAATTGAAGCTTGCCGGCATCGAGCGCGCCGTTGATCGTTGCTCGAAACCAGTCGGTGTCCGCAGCCGACGAGTTGAGTGATGTCCCGGCCTTGCCTTTCCAGCCTCTGCTTTCGAGCGCCAGAAATTCCTCGGTCCAGCGTTGGCGCTCCGTACAATGAGTAAGTGAGCGGATTGAGACAACACCAAGCTCACCCAGACGATTGCGGAGACGTTCTAATTCCTTGAGCTTCTTCTTTCGCAAGACGCGCGCAGGGTCAGCGCTTTTCCCATCATCGCCGCAGAGTGCGGCGCGGGTGAACGCGCCAGTGGCATAGCAATGTCGCCCATCGGCGTCAGCCATAGAAAATGCCGCGCGCGCGAGCGCGCCGTTCGCATCAAGATGGCGAAGACGCAACATCGCTTCGCCTTGCGGGCCATCACACAGAAGCTCGGCAAATGCCGCAAGAGCGCTCCGCTCATACCCCCGACGGACAAGCGGCGCGGCGTAAAAACAATGCGGGTGCCTCCAGGCGCCCCAATAGCTGATCGGAAGGCGCGCATAGCCACGCTGGCGGCGCACCGGCATAAAGCCAATCAGCTCCTTACGCGCGTCATCGCCCCAAACGCAGGCAAGTTTTACTTTGTTGTCGGCGTAAGCATCGAGCGCCGGCGCCAATGTCCATGGTTCATAAAAAGGGTTTTCTTCGGCAAGCTCCGCGCAGAGCCGCCGCCATGGCGCGCGCAACGAAGCCGCGTGGCGGACGTCAACGAGGTCGGCAACTGGGCGCGGCTGGTGAAGAGCGGGCTGATTAACAGGCCAGATCGTACGAACCGACGGTGCTCGTCGCCCGGCGTCCCGTTCTGCAACACTTCCTGTTTCATAGAACATCAGCATATTTAACGCCTTGCTCAGTTTTCGCCCAACCCTTCGCCGGTCAGGCGCTCCCAAGACGGTCAATGCATAGGGCGGGCCGATTTGCCGCTAAAGCCGCGCCGCCTCGTCGTCATCAAGGGTCCGCGCCTCATCGACGAGCATAATGGGAACGCCGTCGCGGATCGGATAGGCAAGCCCGGCTTTTTTGCTTAAGAGCTCCGCCTTTTCGCGGTCATAAACCAGGGGGCCTTTGGACTGAGGGCAAACCAGGATCTCCAGAAGCTTTGGATCGACCTGGTGGGATGGGTCTGTTTTTTCCATGGGGCTTAACCTAACCAATATATCCGCTATTGAACCGGACCAGAGCGGCCGCCGTCTTCGCCGTCGGCCATTTCCATCAACGCCATCAGGCATTCCGCGCGATCGGCGACGGTCTGCGCCTCCAGCAGCGCCTGCTTTTCATTGGGGGCAAAAGGACATCCCATGGCAAGCGACACCACCAGCGCGTCGATCTGCGCGTCCTCGACAGCGTCCCAGTCGGTCTTCAGGCTTTCCGCATCGAGATAGTCGCTCATTATCTCAAGGAACGCCTCGCGGTCGACATGCTCACCGGAAAGATCCTTATGCGCATCAATGTCAAAGGCATTCCAATCGACAGTCGCGGTGCGATACGCCTCGTCTGGATTGACTTCCTCCTGCAGACGAAAGCGGCGCACGCCGGTCAAGGTGATCATATAGCGACCGTCACCGGATTCAGCGAAGGAGGTAATCCTGCCGGCACAGCCGACATCGTATAATTGTGGCGGCTCCTGGCGCGGGCCGATATCTTTTGGCTGGATCATGCCGATTGTCCGCCCAGCGCCCAACGCATCATCCACCATGCGCAGATAGCGCGGCTCAAAAATATTGAGCGGCAGCTGGCCGGTCGGCAGCAGTAACGCGCCCGATAAGGGAAAGAGGGGAATGGTGGGCGGCAATGTCGCTTTTGATTTTGAGATCGGTTGAACGGTCATGGATGGCGGTGCAATCCTCCGGGGCGATTACGAAAACAGGATCGATGACAGGCGCCGACGCCCGCGAACACTGGCGGGGTGCGTTGCGCCAAGCGCGTCAAAGACAGTGAGCAGTTTTTTGCGGGCCGCTTCTTCGTTCCAGTCGCGGTCGCGCTCAATCACGCCCAGCAACTCCTCGATTGCCGGCTCCATCGCGCCAGCGGAAAGATGCGCGCCGGCCAGCGAAAATCTAGCATCAAGATCGTCAGGGTTTGCTTCCAGGGCGGCTTTAAAGCCCGCAACGTCGCCGCCGCCGGGATTTTCTTCCGCCAGCGCAATCGACGCTTTGACGCCCGACAGCGCTGGATCATTTTGGGCTTCCGGCGGCGCCAGCTCGAGGGTCTGTTTTGCCTGGTCCACCTCGCCAAGCGCCAGGTGGCACTTTGCAAGACCGGCAATCGCCCGGATATTGCCGCTATCAGCTTGTGCGACCTGGCCAAAAAGTTGTGCCGCGGCGGCGATATCGCCTTCTTCAAACGCCGCCTCGCCGGCGCTTAGATAGTCCTCAGACGGATTACCTTGCTCACCGCCTTCAGACAGCTGTGACAAGCGATCAACAAACGCTTTGATCTCGCTCTCAGGCAGGGCCCCCTGAAAGCCGTCAACCGGGCGGCCTTGATAGAACGCATAAACTGTTGGGATCGATTGAATTCGGAGCTGGCTCGCCAGCATCTGGTTTTTATCGATATCGACCTTGACCAGGCTGACCGCGCCGGCCGCCTCCTTCACCGCTTTTTCAAGCGCGGGCGCAAGCTGCTTACACGGGCCGCACCAGTCAGCCCAAAAGTCGACGACAACCGGCTTGGTCATTGAGGCGGCGACAACATCCTGTTCAAAGGATTCAATCGTCGCATCTTTGATCAGATCGTCGGGCGCGCCGCCAGCGGCCCCCAGTAATTCACTCATTGAAAGCTCTCCGGCTCCTAAAAACGTCTCCAATAAATGAGGCCGCATCGGGCCAAACGCAAGGCCGGCCTACGCCGTTCCCGCCAGTGGCGCGGAAAGATCCATAATTTGAGGCGTAAAGCCGCATTCGTTCATAAAGTTGATGAGGTCCTGGGGCGCGATAGCGGTTGAGGCGGTGTTTTCAAGCGGGTGAAACCAGACCCGCTCGAATTTGAAAAACGCCTCATCGACGACAATTGACGAGAGCGCCTTTGCGGTGTCGTTGATCACGGTAAAGGGCGTCACCGCGCCGGGAATAACGCCCAAGGTCGCGGTCATGAGGTCAGGCTTGCCAAAGGAGAGCCGACCTTTGGCGCCAAGCGCCTTGCCGAGGCCGACCAAATCAACTTTCGTATCGCTCCAGGCGACAGCGAGAAAGAGAGCCCCCTTCTTGTCTTTCAAAAACAGGTTTTTTGAGTGCCCGCCCGGCATCGCGGATTTGAGGTCCCGCCCCTCCTCAACGGTAAAGATCGGCGGATGGTCGATCGTCTCATGATTGATCGTCAGCTCATCGAGATAAGATAATAAATCGGCGCGGGCGGCGGGCATGGGCGCTCTTTCTTCTGCTGTCGGTTTGTTCCCTTTACCAAGATCAGCCCTGTGACGCGACCCGGATAGCTCCAATAGAGCCGCCTCAGCGCATTTGTCGGCGCCGGCGCCCGGCGGTTTGGCTTCTGACCCGAGGGCATGGGGCCCGCCATGCGGATCGTCGATGATCTCGAATAGCGCTTGATTTTGCCGGACCATTGCGGCATATGACGCCCCTTCTCGCGGCCAAGAGGTCTCGAGGTGGAGCGCGGGCGTAGCTCAGGGGTAGAGCGAAACCTTGCCAAGGTTTAGGTCGTGAGTTCGAATCTCATCGCCCGCTCCATTTTCTTCTGTGTGCTTTTCCTGGCGAATTGGACTCTCTACGATAATAGGCGGCGCATGCTCCCTGTGCGTATGAAATGTGTTCTCCTGGTGATGCGACCGGCCCCTGTTTCGTATTCTCACACAGCCGTCAAAACAAATCGGCATGCTCGTCGGATGGTGAATTTCCGCATGGCCTCAAGATTGTCAAAGTCGTTGATTAAGCGACAAGACTTATCGGATATGAGATGAGATAGAAATGAAGGACGCAGTCGATATCATTGTCATCGGGGCGGGTATTGTCGGCGCCTCGACCGCCATGCAGCTGCTTTTGCGCGGGCATAAAGTTGCGCTGATCGATCGGCGCGACCCCGGGGAAGAAACGTCCTTTGGAAACGGCGGCATCATTGAGGCGTCGTCTGTTGTCCCGTTTGGCGTCCCGGCTCTGAAAGAGATGCCCGCGACGGTAGCCGGTCAAAACCCTGCAGCCCGGCTCCATTTGCCATCAGCCATTCGCCAAATGCCTTGGCTGATTGACTATTATCGCCAATCTCAACCGGCGGCGCGATTGGAAAATGGTCGCCTGCTTCGACCTCTCATTGCCGCGTCGCTTGAAGAGCACAGAGCGATGATGCAAGGCGCGAACGCTGACCACTATCTTAAAATGACAGGCCGCGTCCAACTGTTCAGGCGTGAAAAGTCTTTCCATGCCGGCGCCTTTGAACGGCTTGCGGCCGACGCGCTGGATGTGCCGTATGAAATTTACGACGCCGATGCTTTCCGGGAGGTTGAGCCCGATATTGCGCCGAATTTTGCCAAAGCTGTGAGATGGGGGTCGAGTGCTCGCGTCACAAATCCCGGCGCCGTCACGGCGGCTTACGCCGAGCGGTTCGTCAAAAACGGCGGACGCATCATCAAAGACAACATTGCATCGCTTGAAGCGTCGCCGGAAAATGGCTGCAAGATCGTCGGCGATCGCGAAACCTATACGGCCTCAAGGGTCGTGGTTTGCGCAGGCCCATGGTCGCCCCGTCTGTTGGCGCCGCTTGGCTACAACTTCCCGCTGGGGATCAAAAGGGGCTACCACCAGCATTATGACGTCGCGGACACAATCGACCTTCAGCACGCCATTGTGGATGTTGATATCGGCTATCTGATTATGCACACCGAAAACGGCATTCGCCTGACGACGGGCGCTGACTTCGCCGACATTGACGCCCCGCCGAACCCCAAACAAATCGCGATGGTTTTGCCCTACGCCCGGCAGCTACTGCCGCTGGGCGAACAACATCAGCGCGCGCCATGGACCGGAAATCGCCCCTGTTTCGCCGATTCTCTGCCGGCGATCGGGCGCGCGCCAAATCACGAATGGTTATGGTTGAATTTCGGACACGGTCATTTAGGTTTTACCCTTGGGCCTTCATCAGCGCGCTTGATTGCCGAAATGATGCAGCAGGAAACCACATTTTGCGATCCGGCGGCATATAGACCGTCGCGGTTCTGGGACTAGAAATAGCGCTCAGATAGTGCGACACAGCCGATAATAGCAGCGACAACCCCGCCGCTGCGTTTGATCTTCGCGGCCGTCAGAACGCAATTTATTACAACCATAGTGATGAAGCCGAATGAGTATGCAACGTCCCGATTCTTTCATCTTTAATGGCTGGCAAACCAACACCGCAACGGGCGAAATATATTTAGACTATGCCTTCGATAATGGGTTGGCGTTCCGTGAAACAATCACTTTCAGCGCACCCCTTCCCGATACTGATAGTCCAATGCGCGAAGGTTTTGAGGCCGCCCTTGACGGATTGAGCATCGCCGCCGGCGTCAGCTATTATAAGGCGTTTGCGCCGCGAAAAATGATACTGGCCAGCGGACCCTATAGCGCTGCGCAGCGCGCGTTTTTTCAAAGCTTGTATGTAAACGGACTGGGTGAGTTCGGTTATCGTAACGGCGTCGATATTGGCGACAGGGTCAATTTTTTAGATGCTAAAGAACAAAACGGCGACGCTGCGGACGCAGACACCGGACCGGGCGCATCACCGGCCTCGCTGACAGCAAAGACGGCGGCGCCGGCGTTGCCGCGCCGCAGCGCCGTGATGCTGGGCGCCGGCAAAGACTCGCTTGCAAGCGTGGAGATTATGCGCAACGCGAACGAGCCGTTTAGCCTCCTCACCGTTAATCCGAAGCGGCCACATTTGGCCGGCGCCGCGGCGAGCGATTATCCGCTATGGACGGTTAAACGCGAAATCAGTCCCCTGCTTATTGAGTTGAACGACAAGGGCGCAATGAACGGCCATGTGCCGATCACGGCAATTGTAAGTTTTATCGCCGCCGCCGCCGCTTTCGTCCATGGATACGACACGATCATCATGTCCAACGAACGCTCGAGTGATGAAGGAAATCTGGAAGAAAACGGCGTCGCCATCAATCATCAATATAGCAAGACTTACGAATTCGAGCGCTTGTTTCAAACCTATGTGACGGACTTCGTGTCCAAAGATTTATCCTATTTTTCTTTACTGCGCCCGTTATCGGAGGCGCATATCGCCCAGCTATTTGCGCGGACAGATCGCTATGACGGCGTCTTTACGAGCTGCAACAAAGCATTTCGCCTGACAGCTGGCGAAGACATAGACCGGTGGTGCTGCGACTGCGCGAAATGCCGGTTTGCGTTTTTAATCCTGGCGACGGCGCTGTCGCCGGACAGAATGATCGCAATCTTCGGCAAGAATATGTTAGACGATGAAACTCAACTTGACGGATACGCAGAGCTCGTCGGGCTGTCCGGACACAAGCCGTGGGACTGCGTTGGTGAAATTGTGGAATCAGCCTCAGCAATGGCGCATCTTTCAACAGTTGGGGAATGGAATGGCTCTTGCGTCGTCAAGGCAATCGCAACCCGTCTGAAATCTGCAAACCCCGCGCAAAGTTATGATTGGGGCCATTACTTCATCCCGGATATGACGCGGAAGATGAAAACCAAATATGCCGAGGCGTTACTTGCGTATATTAAATCAGCATAACCGGGTTGCGATTTGGGGCTTCGGCAAAGAAGGAAAAGCCGCCTACGCATTTTTGCGGGCGGCGCGGCCAGACCTTTTCATCACAATCCTGACAGATGATAGCCCCGCCTCGAGCGATGGCATGCCGCCCGGCGCCAGAATGATCGGCGGGCGCGATGTTTCAGCGGCGCTAATCGGAGGCGAATTCGATTTAGTCGTCAAAAGCCCCGGCGTTAGTCTTTATAGGGATGAGATTGCAAAAAGCAAACAAGCTGGCGTCGCGTTCACGAGCACGACCAATCTCTGGTTCGACCAAAACAGCGGCGCGAAAATAATTGTCGTAACGGGCACAAAGGGCAAGACCACAACAGCAAGCCTCCTCCATTTTATGCTGCAGCAACGAGGGTTTGACACCACTCTGCTCGGCAATGTCGGCAAACCTGCCTTAGGTCAGGCGCCTGGGCGCGATTATACGATCCTGGAATTATCATCCTATCAAATCGCCGATCTTCAATATGGACCGCATATCGCCGTCGTCACCAGCCTGTTTCCGGAACACGCGCCATGGCACGGGTCGGTTGAGCAATATTACGCGGACAAGCTGAGAATTTTATCCCTCGACGCCGAGACGATCGCCATATGCAACCACGCGAACGCCAATCTTCGCGATCACGCCAGGCGGCATGGGGTTATTAGATGGTACAATGACCATAAAAATGGCTTTCGCGTGCAGGACGGCACGCTCATGTTCGGCGACGCCATCGTAGAGGTTGAAGGTTTCCAATTGAAAGGGGATCACAACCTCTCAAATCTTGCTGGCGCATGCGCCGTTGTTGAAACCCTCGGCGAAACAAGCGTTTGCTCTTCGGTAAATTTGAGCGGCTTTACGCCCCTGCCGCACAGGCTTGAAGAACACCAGCTTGATAATGGCGTCCTTTGCGTCGACGACAGCATCTCAACCACGCCGGAATCGACCCTTGCCGCGCTGGAAGTCTACGCCAATGATGAAATCATCCTGTTTTTGGGCGGTGCGGAACGTGGCCAGGATTACACGCAGTTTCTGAACAAGCTCGAGCACTTCAATATCCGTTGCCTCATCCTATTACATCAGAACGGACGCCGTATCTTCGAAGAAATTTCAGCAACAGAGCGCCCGCCCTTCGAGATCGTGGCGCCGACGGATTTGGCCCGCGCCGTCATCGAGGCGCGCGCCCGCGCCAAGGCGGGCACGGTCATGCTTTTGTCGCCTGCGGCGCCGTCGTTTGGAGAGTTCAAGAACTTTGAAGAGCGCGGTGAGCTATTCGTTCAATATTGTACGGCGCCCGTATGATTAATGAATTCTATCGCCTGGTTTAGAGCGCCACGCTCTCAACCGGCCACGCGGCCGTCGCTTGCCAAGATTGTCGGCTCCGCCTTATCATATAAAATTGCGCCATCCCGATCCGAAGCCGGCGCCAGGGATTACTCACAAAATGCGGTTACGGTTTGCCACCTTAATTGAAGCGCTAGATAAATCCCTGCTCAATGCTGCGCAATTTATAGATCTCTATGCGGATCAGATTGTTACCGGCGTCAGCGTCGACTCGCGCACGACAGTTCCAGGCGATATTTTCTTTGCCTTAGCTGGCGGGAAAACCGACGGTCATCTTTTCGTCAAGCATGCGCTTGCGAAT
>JAJFGC010000042.1 GCA_021776345.1 Hyphococcus sp.
CAGGGCGGCGAATTCCAGATCGGTAAGTATCAGCTTCTTTTCCATATCGGCGATTATTTTGATCGTATCGGGCTCAATCTTCCCGATCCAAAATTTATTGATGTGGTCACCATCAATTTCGGCATTGCCGACAAGAACACCCATTATCATGTACCGCTGCTGGTGTCTCCGTTTGGGTATTCAACCTATCGCGGCAGCTGATGATTATGCGCGACAAGATTTCCTTTTATTTGAATGGTGAGTTGAAGACGCTGCGCGATATTTCGCCAACGCAAACATTGCTGACATATTTGCGCGAAGACGAAAAACTCTGCGGAACAAAAGAAGGCTGCGCGGAAGGCGATTGCGGCGCCTGTACCGTATTGGTGAGCGAGATGGACATAGAGGGGAAGGTTAAGCGCGAGGCGATTAATGCCTGCATTCGTTTTTTGCCAAGCTTGGAGGGAACATCGGTAACGACAGTCGAGGCGTTGGCGAGCGATGAGCGAACGCCCCATCCGGTGCAAGAGAAAATGGTTGCGCATCACGCTTCACAATGCGGATTTTGCACACCGGGTTTCGTCATGTCGCTCTATGCTGCTTACAGAAATCGTACATTGTTGCCGTTGAGCGCCGCCAACGATGTACTTGCAGGAAACTTGTGCCGTTGTACGGGATATGGACCGATTTTGTCGGCGGCTGAGGAAATAGGGAAAGCAGCGGCGGATGCCGACCAAAACCTGACCGACCAGGCGGAGCGTAAATTACTTGATGCATTAAACCATGATGACCCTATCTCGATTGAACATGATGGGAATTATGCTTTCTTGCCGACAACGCTCGATCAGCTTGCTAAAATCGTTGCAGAATACCCCGACGCAACAATTGTTGCCGGAGCCACTGATGTTGGGTTATGGGTAACGAAGCAGCATCGAGAACTTTCCAAGACTATTTTTCTTAACCGCGTGCATGAGCTGGCGCGAATAGAACGAAACGACGATGACCTCATCATCGGCGCTGGTGTTACATATTCCGATGCTATAGGCGTGCTGGCTGATATCTATCCAGACTTGGGAGAGCTTGTTCGCCGCATCGGCGCAGTGCAAGTTCGCAATGCGGGCACAATTGGCGGCAATATCGCCAACGGCTCACCAATCGGTGATATGCCACCGGCGCTGATAGCGCTTGGGGCCACGCTTGTGCTGCGCCGCAAAAACCGACAACGAGAAATTCCGCTTGAAGATTTTTTTATTGAATACGGAAAGCAAGATATTCAATCCGGGGAATTTGTTGAGGCTGTGCGTGTTCCGCTGAAGACGTCCCCTGACGCATTGAAGTGTTACAAAATTTCAAAACGTTTCGATCAGGATATTTCTGCCTTGTGTGGTTGCTTTAATGTAAACATCCAACATGGCATTGTAAAAGATGCGGTGATCGCCTTTGGCGGCATGGCTGGCACGCCAAAACGCGCGAGCGCCGTTGAAGCGGCGCTGGTTGGAAAGAGTTGGTCTCGGCAATCTATTGACGCCGCGATGGCGGAATTTACTAAAGACTTCTCGCCGCTGACGGATATGCGCGCAAGCGCTGATTATCGGCTTCGTGCAGCGCAAAATCTTCTTTTGAAGTATTTTATCGAAACACAGACACCAGACGAGAAAACACGTCTGGTCGGCGCTGGCAACGTATTCCTATGAGCAACGTGTCGAAATCAGTAAAAACTACGTCCGCCGCTGCAACGATCAGTGGCGGCGTAGCGTCGCCAATCGCTCACGATAGCGCTTTCAAACATACCGCCGGCTCCGCATTATATGTCGATGATATTCCGGCGCCAGAAAACTGTCTCCATCTTTATCTTGTGATTAGCGAGCGTGCGCATGCAAGTGTTGGTCCGGTTGATTTTGAGGTGATCAGAGAATGCCCTGACGTTGTTGCGATTCTAACCAAAGATGATGTCCCCGGTGAGAACGATGTAGGACCAATTGTAAAAGATGAACCATTGTTTGTCTTGGGCGCCAATGGCGGCGTCGTCGAATGCGAAGGGCAAGCGCTATTCGCTATTGCGGCAACGACGTTGGATGCGGCCCGTGCGGCGGCGAAAAAAGCGGTGATTGAATATGAGGATTTGCCGGCCATTCTGACAATAGACGATGCTATGGCCGCAAACGCGCTGTTGGAGCCGCCATATAAGATGGCGCGCGGCGATGCAAAGCGGGCGCTACTTGCGAGCCCGCACAAATTGAAAGGGCGCATTCATATTGGCGGGCAAGAGCATTTTTATCTTGAGGGGCAGGCGGCGCTGGCGATCCCTGGCGAAGATGAGGATGTGACTGTCTATTGCTCGTCACAACACCCAAGCGAAATTCAACACAAAGTTGCAGGCGTTCTTGGTGTCTCCAATAATGCAGTCACTGTTGAGGTGCGCCGAATGGGCGGCGGTTTTGGCGGTAAGGAAACCAACGGTAATCTTCCGACTGCAGTGGCAGCCTTGACAGCAAAGCTAACCGGCCGACCAGCGAAAGTTCGCTATGATCGCGATGATGATATGATCATGACCGGCAAGCGCCATGATTTCCGAATTGATTATCAGGTTGGCTATGATGATGAGGGGCGCATCGACGCGATCATCATGGATCAGGCGGCTCGCTGTGGCCGGTCACAGGATCTATCGCTCGCCATCTGCGACCGCGCCATGTTCCATGCAGATAATTGTTATTATTTGCCGAATGTCGAAATCAATTCCTATCGCTGCAAAACCAACACCGTATCGAATACGGCCTTTCGTGGGTTTGGCGGCCCGCAAGGCATGATTGGTATTGAACGGGTTATTGATGAAATCGCTTTTGCGCTTGGGAAAGATTCGTTGGATGTTCGTCGGGTAAATTTTTACGCATCGCATAATGACGCGCAATCGGATCGAAATGTTACGCCGTATGATATGAAAGTCGAAGATTGTGTCATTCAGGATATCGTCGACGACCTTGTTGCATCTTCCGAGTACCATGCGCGGCGAAAAGATATTGCTGCTTGGAATGAGCAACAGCCGCTCCTGAAACGCGGAATTGCGCTGACGCCGGTAAAATTCGGCATTTCCTTTACCAAGACATTTCTCAATCAGGCGGGCGCTCTGGTTCATATTTATTCCGACGGATCGGTGCACCTCAATCATGGCGGCACAGAAATGGGGCAGGGCCTGTTTACAAAAGTCGCCCAGGTCGTCGCTGAAGAATTTCAGATTGATATTGACCGGGTGAAGATCACCCCAACGAATACGGGTAAGGTTCCAAACACATCAGCGACAGCGGCTTCTTC
The DNA here is from genome assembly GCA_021776345.1 of Hyphococcus sp. Classification (GTDB taxonomy): domain Bacteria; phylum Pseudomonadota; class Alphaproteobacteria; order Caulobacterales; family Parvularculaceae; genus Hyphococcus. Next base: position 3,289 of record JAJFGC010000042.1, read on the forward strand.
GGGAACTGATTTGAACGGCATGGCGGCGCTCGACGCGTGCCAAAAAATCAAACGGCGGCTGATCGAATTTGTCGCATCGGAATGGAATGTTTCGGCAGAAAAGATTAGATTCTTGCCGGGACGTATTGCGGCCGGCGGTCAAGAAATCGCCTTTAACGAATTAATTTCCAAAGCTTACATGGCGCGCGTTTCGCTATCCGCGAACGGTTTTTATGCAACGCCAAAAATCAAATGGGATCGTGCGTCCGGTACCGGGCGGCCTTTTTTCTATTTTGCTTATGGCGCCGCAGTGTCGGAAGTGGTGATCGATCCCTTGACGGGCGAAAATCGCCTGTTGCGCGTGGATATTCTTCACGATGTCGGCAAGTCTCTAAACCCGGCCATTGATTTTGGACAAATCGAAGGGGGATTTGCGCAAGGGGTAGGCTGGTTGACAACGGAAGAGTTGGTCTGGGACAAGCGGGGTCGGCTCAAAACTCATGCGCCGTCCACTTACAAAATCCCGACCGCATCTGATCGGGCGCCGGATATGCGCATCGCCATTTGGGAAAAGGGCGTCAACCGCGAAGAAACCATCTATCGATCGAAAGCCGTTGGCGAGCCTCCGTTGATGCTTGGGATTTCAGCGTTGATGGCGCTATCCGATGCGGCGGCAAATGCAATCGGCGGTGCGCGTTATCCGGCGCTCGATGCGCCAGCAACGCCTGAACATCTCTTGCGGAGAGTAATGGGTGACTGGATTTAACATTGACCTTTTTACCGCAAGAAATAGCTGAATATTTTCAGAAGCATGGTCCTTTTATTCGCGTAACAATTATTCAAGCGCAAGGATCAACGCCCCGTGAAGCCGGCGCCGCAATGAATGTCTCAGCGTCGACAATATCCGGAACGATTGGCGGCGGCGCTCTTGAGTTTGACGCGATTGATCATGCGCGCTCGCTGCTGGATAAAGACAGCGCAGCACGATGGCTTCGTGATGCGAAAGCGTATCCGCTTGGCCCCAGCCTTGGGCAATGTTGCGGCGGCCATATGCGACTTTTGTTTGAATATATTGGTGAAGAAGAAGCCGAACTTATTTCGCGTCATGACAGCTCTGATTGCGGATATTGGGCAAGGCCAGTTCGCACCGGATTGGCGCCGCAGTATTTAGTGGACGGGTCAGCGTCACGATTGCTCCCAGGTCCAGACTATGAAAAATTTAAATCAGCCGTTCGTGAAGAAAAATCTGGTTGCGCACTGATAAAAGTAGATGATGAAGGCAGTTGGTTTTTGGAATCAACGCACGAGAACAAACTTTCAATTTACCTCTATGGCGCTGGTCATGTTGCGCGGGAGGTTGTGAGGGTGTTCGAAGGGTTGCCTGCCCAGATTGTCTGGATTGATACAGATGAAACGCGATTTCCAACAGAAATGCCGCCTAATGTTAATCGTATAATTGCTGTATCCCCACATGAAGCTGCCAATTATGCGCCGAGCGAGGCGTTTCATGTGGTCATGAGCTACTCGCATCCAATTGACTTGGATATCTGCCATGCGGTTTTGAAGAGAGGCGACTTTCGATTTCTTGGGCTGATTGGTTCCAAAACGAAGAAGGCTCGGTTCCATAAGCGTTTGCGGGAGTTGGGTGTTGAAGAAGAGACCCTTTCGCGCCTCACCTGTCCGATTGGAGCGGGCGGCCCGACAGGCAAAGCGCCGGCAGTGATCGCCATTTCTGTTGCAGCGGAGATTTTACGTCTCGCCGAAACAGCGTAGTGTCCATGCTCAGCTCTTCAGATTTAGGTCGTACATGAATACCAACAATAATCAGCGCATTTTGCGCGGCCAAACACTTGCTTTTGTTGGCAACCCTTTTGAGGTCGGCGCCGATCACGCTTTTGACCATTGTGATGATGGCGCAGTGTTGATTGAAAAAGGACGCGTTGTTGCGGTTGGGCAAGCCGGCGAGATTATAGAAAATAACAAAACGGCGCCGATTGTCGATTATGGCGACGGCCTCATTATGGCTGGTTTTGTTGATGCCCATACGCATTTTCCGCAAAGTGATATTATCGGCTCATATAATGACGGGCTTCTAGATTGGCTGACAAGGCACACCTTTCCGGCCGAGATGCGGTTTAGCGACCCACAAATCGGAAAACGCAAGGCAGAACTATTCCTCGACCAGTGTTTTTTGAATGGCGTCACTACGGCAGGTGTTTATTGTACTGTGCACGCGCAATCCGTTGATGCTTTTTTTCAAGCTGCTTCACAAAAAAATGTATTGATGGCGGCGGGGAAAGTTTGCATGGACAAAAATGCGCCGGAAGCGCTTATGGATACGGCCCAGTCGGCTTATGATGATACAAAGGCATTGATCGAAAAGTGGCATGGTGCGGGGCGCAATAGATATATTATTACGCCGCGCTTTGCGTTGACGTCGTCGTCGCAGCAGCTAAAGGCGCTCGGCGTCTTATGGAAAGAACACCCAACGACACTCATGCAAACCCACTTGTCGGAAACGAAAGACGAAATAGCCGAGGTTCTGAAACTATTTCCCGCGCATAAGAGTTATTATGATGTTTATGAATCCTTTGGCCTTACTGGCGAAGGGGCAATTTTCGGGCATTGCATTCATTTGAGTGATGATGAAAGACAAATGATCGCCACTTCGGGCGGCGCCATCGCTCATTGCCCAACATCAAATGCATTCATTGGATCCGGTCACTTTGATCTTGCAGAGACCCGTCGCGCTGCGCCAGAGATCAAACTATCGCTCGGATCGGATGTCGGGGGGGGCACGTCGTTCTCAATGTTTGCGACCATGAAAGGCGCCTACGAGGCGGCGCGCGCCAATGGGAGCATGTTGCATCCCGCGGAAGCGTTCTGGTTGGCGACGATTGGCGGCGCCAAAGTGCTGCGCCTCGACGACAAGATCGGTAACCTCGCGGCGGGCATGGATGCCGATCTTGTCGTTATTGATTTGAAATCGACCCCGCTGATTAGTGCGCGTGTCAAGCGTGCCGAAACACTGGCCGATGTTCTCTTTGCACAGATGATTATGGCGGATGAGCGCGCCGTAAAAGCAACATACATTGCCGGCGAGCTCTTATATGACCGGTCGACAGGCCTTTAAGGCGCGTTTTGCAATTCGATATCGAGCCACTCGTCCAATACCGCTCGTTCCCGTTCTGTGATTTCGGTCAAATTGCCTGGCGGCATCGCGTTGCTTAAAATGGCTTGCGCTCGAATTTGGGGGGCGTGCTGGCGCATAAGCTCAATTGTGTCATATTCAACACCGCCCGGCGCTACGCCAACAAAATCGGTCGGCGTTGATGAATGACAAATCGCGCAGCGTGTTTTGACAATCTCAAAAGCCTGCAGCGTCAACGCATCGGGCGGGTCCTCTTTTTGCGGCGGCGTAGCCGTCTTTGATGTTTGCGCGGTTGGACGCCAAGCGACAAAGGCCATCAAAATTAACAGCAGAACGGCAGCTGTCGGCCACTGCCAACGTATCGCCATCCCATGTTCACCGCTGTCATGCGCATTAAAGTAATGTCGAACGATCGCCCCGATTGGCAGAATCAATGCGATGACAATCCAGTTCATCGGATGGCCAAAAGTCATTGGATAGTGGTTCGAGATCATCAGGAAAAGAACTGGCAGGGTCAGATAGTTATTATGGGTCGAACGCAGTTTTGCGATCTTGCCGAATTCTGGATTTGGAATTTTGCCTTGTTTTAAATCTGCGACGACAATTTTCTGGTTGGGAATGATTACAAAAAACACGTTGCCCGTCATGATTGTGCCGATCATCGCGCCAATATGAAGGAAGACGGCGCGCGCGGAAAAGACTTCGCCCAATCCAACTGCAGCGCCAACAATAAGGACGAACAAAACCGCGAACATAGCGATCTGGTTTTCCTTTAACGGCGACTTGCAAAGCATGTCATAAACGAGCCAGCTCGTAATGAGGACCGCGAGAGAAGCAGCAACCGCTTGCGGCGTCGACAGCGCAAGGACCGAGCGATCAATAAGATAGATGTCCGCTTGCCAATAATAAACGACCGACATGAGCGCGAAGCCAGTCAGCCAGGTTGCGTAGGATTCCCATTGAAACCAACGAAGATCTTCGGGCATTTTTTCGGGCGCCACGGTGTACTTTTGAATATGATAAAATCCGCCGCCATGAACCGACCAATCTTCACCCTTAACGCCTGGAGGCAACCCCTCCCGCTGGCGCAAGCTGAAATCGAGCGCCATGAAATAAAAAGAGGCGCCGATCCAGCCAATCCCGGCGACGATGTGGGCCCAGCGAAAGACCAGGCTCAGCCAGTCGACAATCTGAATGTCCAAAATTGTTCTCCACGCGTCTGTTTCGGGTCGGCCGTCATGCTCACAGTAAGCAATATTAGGGCTGGAAATTCTATCTGCATCCAAAAAACTATGTAAAGATCGAGGGGATTGCGAGTATGGTCATGTTTGAGTCTGGTTCAACTTATTCTTGTGCGTCGTAGAATGCCCTATCAGCGAGATCTTATCGGCTATGGAGCCAACCCGCCTGTTGTAAAATGGCCCGGCGGCGCGCGCATCGCTGTCCAGTTCGTCTTGAATTACGAAGAGGGCGGCGAGCGGTGCATCCTGCATGGAGATGCCGAATCAGAGGCTTTTTTGTCGGAGATTGTCGGCGCCTCCCCATTTTCTGGCGCCAGGCATATGTCGATGGAGTCAATTTACGAATATGGATCGCGCGCCGGCATATGGCGGGTGCTCGATCTTTTCCGGGCGCGAAAACTGCCGCTGACGATATTTGCGGTGGCGATGGCGGCACAGCGAAACCCGAGCGTAATCGAACGTGCGATGACGGATGGTCATGAAATTGCCAGCCATGGATTGCGCTGGATTGATTATCGGGAGGTGCCGGAAAAGACCGAACGGGCGCATATTGAAGAAGCGGTTTCAATCTTAACTGAACTGTGCGGGACGGCGCCAGTCGGTTGGTATACCGGGCGCACCAGCGAAAATACACGCCGCCTTGTCGCGGAACATGGCGGCTTTTTATATGATGCTGATGATTATTCAGACGACCTGCCGTTCTGGAGCACACAAACAGCAACGCCGCATTTAATTGTTCCCTATACGCTAGACACCAATGATATGAGGTTTGCAACAGCACAAGGATTTAACACTGGCGCTGATTTTGAAACCTATCTTAAAGACGCATTCGATGTGCTTTATCATGAAGGCGAGCATACGCCGAAAATGATCTCTATCGGACTTCATTGCCGATTGATTGGTCGACCGGCGCGGTTCCGGGCGCTTGAAAACTTTCTCGACTACATTTTAACGCATCAGGATGTATGGGTGTGCCGGCGCGACGCGATCGCGAAGCATTGGCGTCACAAACACGGCTTTGAACCACAGAAAGCGAGCACGGGCCATGGCTGAACGGCAGGGCGGCAGCCAATTTGGTCCAATTTACGATCGCGATGTTTTTAACAAGCGTTTTGGCGATGTTTATGAGCATTCACCGTGGATTGCTGAGAAAGTTGCTGATGATTTTATTGGACGAGAGGGGATTCATATCGACGCTCTTGCGGAAAAGATGTCAGCGGCAGTCAATCAGGCAGGCCGCGAACAACAACTTGCTTTGCTGCGGGCGCATCCTGATCTGGCGGGCCGCCTGGCGTTGAGGGGAGAGCTGACTGACGCGTCAAGTAAGGAGCAAACTGCAGCCGGACTTGACCAATGCACGCCAGATGAATTTCGAAAGTTTCAAAGGCTGAATACCGAGTATACAACAAAGTTCGGGTTCCCATTTATTATTGCGGTGACCGGAAAAAATAGACGCGACATCCTGCAGGCGTTTGAAAAACGATTGAGTAACTCGCCGGAAGAAGAGTTTTCGACGGCGCTATCAGAAGTTCACAAGATCGCCTATATTCGGTTAAAGAATTTGCGAAATGCGGAGGCGAGAAATGGTTGAGAAAAGAACCGACGCGCCTGCATTCGCCTCTCGTTTTCCGAATCTAGCCTCGCCGCGATTTGGAAGCCGGGTCGTTAGTGCATCTGATGATTTTTTTGGCGCCAAGGAACGCCTTATTCTGGACCCACCGCCGATTTTTGTGCCTGATAAATATGATGACCACGGAAAATGGATGGATGGCTGGGAAAGTCGGCGAAAGCGCGACGAGGGAAACGACTGGTGTGTTGTTGAGCTTGGGGTTGAGGGGCGCATTCACGGCATTGAACTCGACACCAGTCACTTCACCGGCAATTTTCCACCCGGCGCCTCGATCGATGCTTGTCCGGTCGGCGCCGATGTTGACGATCCGTCGTCCTGGAAGGAAATCATGTCGAAGGTGAAGCTTGGTGGCGACCAACGGCATTTCCACGATATCCATGATCAAGGACCGTGGCGGTATGTGAGGCTGAATATTTTTCCGGACGGGGGCGTCGCGCGCATGCGGCTTTATGGCGAGGCGGCGCCAGCTTCAGATCGTTTTTCTGACACCAATTTGTTCGAGTTGTCAGCATTGAAGCATGGCGGGCGCATAATCGCTTATAATGACGCGCATTATGGGGACCTTTGGGCGCTGTTGTCAGAAGGGCGAGGCCAGACAATGGGGGACGGGTGGGAAACTCGGCGCCGCCGCGAACCGGGTAATGACTGGATTATTATCGCATTGGCAGCGCGCGGTATTGTCGATGAGATTGAAATCGACACGGCGCATTTTAAAGGGAATTTTCCGGATAGCGCTTCGGTTGAAGGCGTAGATCTATCTGGGATGCCCGAAGATGATATGGCCGGTGATAAAATTGACTGGATAGAGATTTTGCCCAGGCAAAAACTTCAGGCGGATGCGGTTCATCGGTTTGAGAAGGCGACAATTGACGCCAGTAAGCCAGTAACGCATGTGCGACTCAACATCTATCCGGATGGCGGCGTCAGCAGATTCCGGATTTTTGGGACGCGCGCGTCTTGACCATTATTGACCTGATACCGGCGCCACTCACCAAGGAAGGCTTTGCCGACTTTGGCGACGTTATCGAGATCGATGGCGCTGAACGCATACCGATCAACCAGGGCACGACCGAACGCTTTCACGCATTGACGCAGCTAGATGTGGCTGAGCAAAAAGGGAAACCAATCCTGTCAATTTTTCGCGCAACAGCGAGGCCAGCGCCAATCAAGATTGAATTGATGGAGCGCCATCCATTAGGAAGCCAAGCCTTCTTCCCACTATCGGATCATGCATGGCTCGTTGTGGTGTCGTCAGCGACTAATCCTTCGCCTGAAAATTTAAGCGCTTTTCTGGCGCGTGGTGACCAGGGCGTCCAATATGCGAAAAACACTTGGCACCATCCGTTGCTTATCATTGAGCCCACTCAAGACTTTCTAGTCGCTGATCGCGAGGGGCCGGGCGAAAATCTCGATGAAATCTGGTTCGGCGGTAAAAAAAATGCGCGATTGGTCTTATCTTAATCGTTGATCTATTGCCGCGCCTTAGAAATAGCGCGTCAATCGAAATGCCAGGAAGTCGTCGTTACGAAAGGCATCGGCAATGTTTTCTGGATCGACGTTAAAGAAAAGCCTGCTTTCGAGTTCTGCAGTCCAGTTTTCACCCAGGCGACGTTCAGCTTCGATGAACATGGACAATGACTGATCTTCAGCATCGACGGATACGCCGGCTAGTATGGATGTATCTTGTGTATCATTGATGGCGAGGCGTGCGCCGGCGAAAACATCGTTTTGGAAGGCGGTGAATGGAGCTTCTGACGTCAGGCCAAAAGCTTCACTTGTGAATCCGTCATCGCGATCATCGTAAAGATATTCGGCTAGCAAACCCAAATCCCAGGCTTTTCCAAAAATTTGATAGACCGTGTATTCAAAGCCTGCGACGCTTGCGAAGAAAGTTTCGCCTTGACCTTCGCGAACAATTGCCTCGCCTTTAAAGAGCCAAGCGCCCGCGGTGTATTGAACATCGAGCCCCCCCTGGGTGATGCGATCATAGACCGGCAATAACACATTGTTCGTTGCATCGATTGTAAACCGCGGTTCTCGCGATGTTCCGTGAAATACAGAGAGACCAATATCCCAATTTCCGAAGAAGTTTGAGTATCTGGCGGCGTAATCTACTGCACCGCGTCGATCATCGCGCTCAAAAAGTGGGTTTTCACCGTCGATTGGTATGCCAAACCGTAGGCGTCCATCAGGGCCGGGGAAAGTACGGGCACGAAATCCGGGCAAGACAAACAAATCCAGTTGTCCCCACTCTTTTAACAGGGAAAGCTTGACCATGGGCTGGCCAAGTTTGTCCTCTTCGTCGACGTCCTCAACGCCGTCAGTCTGGTTGATAATATCGACGAGGTGACGCGATTCCACCGTGCCCCAAAAAACCTTGGCGGCGCCGATCAACAACGTCCAATCATTGTCGCTGACATATCGGTAGTACCCTTCGCGCAAATCAAAATGTGTGCGTTCATCATCCTGGGCATCAAGCCTGACAAAAGGCAAAGCAACAATCTGGTGTTTTCCATCGCCGCTTTCCCATCGTAGATCAGGCTGTACAGTCAGGGACGCCTGCCAGTGATCAAACTGCCCGGGAAATTGCGCCTCTTGAGGGAAGTATCTAACTTCACCAGCAATTTCGCCGCCAATGTCCCATTCGCCGGCGATAGCTTGCGTGCCGCCCGCAAGAGCGGCGCACATCAAGCTTGTCGATAATGTTGCGGTCAAATGCATTGCGTCGCCCCTAAATGCTTGCCGTTAGCGAATTCGCTGAAGCACGCCTTTGACAAAGTCTCCATCATCAAGCCCAGTCTTAAACTCATAGTCAGTGTAGACGAGGTCGGTTTCCTTGCCTGTTTTGTGATTGACCATGGACAGCTTGCGCGCACGCCACACGCCATCATACTCGCGATAGTCAGATAGGGTCAGCGTCTTTAATAGATCGCCTCGGCGATCATAAAACTCAAGTTTGTGCGCCTGATGAATGTCCTGGTCGATCCATGATTTCTGTTTTGTATAGCCAGATTTTTCGTAACGCGGAAATCGTTCAACAACATCCATCATCACGCCGTCGAGTTCTTCTTCACCAACATAGGCGTAGGTAAATTTGTTGAGTTCCGTGATGGTAAAATCTTCAAACGCAAATTCCGAACCAACAAAGGACCCGGATTTGTTTGCCGAAGATATGCGTTTAACACGTTTGAGGGCTGGCAGGAATAACCACTGGTCGTCAGGGTCAAGAATTTGCGCGTGGGACAGAAGGGCAGTGCCTTCGACGTCCCGAGGTGAATTAAAGATCACCAAAGATTTGTCGCCGACTGTTTCGTCTACTTTTTCCAGTGTAGAAAATGAAAGGCTGCGCTCGGTCGTCTGGCCGGCTGTATTTCGCAAGATCATTGTCGCTTCGGCGGTGCTATCGCCAAAACCTGCGTCACTGCGGTCGCTGCGGGCGGCAAGCTCATAGCCTTTTTGTGATTCTGCCGTATCTCCTTTAGCCGCTGGATCATCCACGAATGACTGAGCGGCCCCGTGAACAGGAAACGCAACTACGCCAAGACTCAGTAGTAACGCCGCGATAGCAGATTTACGCAGCAGAGCTGTAGGAACGTTGGACATAGTTTTCTCCTTTGAAGTCAATTTTTTCTCCTGAAAACCGGGCGAGCAATAAGAGCAACGCCGGCAGGAACAGAAAGTCGAGAACAAGCGCAAAACCTATCGTCAAGACCGTGAGCAAGCCCATTTCGACATTAATTTTGAAGGCCGAAAGTGTAAGTACGGTAAACCCGGCGGCGAGAATGATTGTATTGACGATGATTGCGACACCGACCGTTTCGAAGGCGTAACGGATCGAGTTGGCCGTGGAGAGGTCCTTTTCCCGCCTTGCGCGAACAAACTTTGCGAGAAAGTGCACAGTATCGTCGATAACGATGCCCAACGAAATTGCGGCAACTGCAGCGACAGAAAACCCAACCTCTCCAATCAGGATCGCCCATGCGCCGAAAGCAGAAAGTATTGGCAAGGCATTTGGAATGAGACTGATCAATCCCATCCTCACACTTTGTAAGGCGACAATCATGATCAGAGCAATTGCGACAATGGCGATTGACGTGCCGAGGACCATACTTTCTACGTTGCGTTGCGCAATAAAAGTGAACATCACTTGGGGCCCGGTTGCTGGCGCTTTCATCGCCGGTGCATTCTCATCGAACCACGCTTCGGATTGGTTGAGAAACTCGCGGACGCGTTTTGATGAAGTATCGCCATCAAGCGTGGCGGTAATCCGTGTCGCAGATTTGTCGATGTTAATGCGATCATTAAGGTCGAGCCCATAGGGAAGCGATAACTCATAAAGCAGCAGATATTGCGCCGCTAACTCTCTCTCTTCGGGCAAGCGATAGAATTCTGGGTTGTCGGCATTCATGTTTCGGTTGAGGCGCTTGAGGATGTCTGTGATCGAATAAACATGGGAGACGTTGGGCTGCGCCCGTAACCAATTGGCATAGGCGTCAAGCTTCATTAAATAATCCGGATCGCTTATGTCTTCTGGGCCATTCGCCGGGACGGAGAATTCGACCGGATAGAATCCAAAAAATTCACTGGCGCGATCACTATCGACACGAAACTCGATTTTTTGTGAGAAATACTCACGCCACTGATCGCTAAGCTCCAGCGTTGGAATGAAACTCATCAAAGCGATGGCTGCAGCGCCCGTTGTGATCAACAGTAAACGAAAGCGCCCAATTACAAAATTGGCAAAACTTAGCATGAAGTTGTTTTGCCTCATTCCTGGCTCTAAGCGGGATACGCGGATAGGTGCGAGGCTAAGAAGGGCGGGGAGAATCGTAATAGACAACACCCACGCTGTTAAAATGCCAACCGCTGTAATGGTTCCCAGGTCCTGAAAGGGGGGTGAGTCTGAAAATCTGAGAGACAAAAACCCGACCATCGTTGTGATTGACGTCACCGCGACAGGCAAAAAGTTGATGCGGATTGCCTCGACAATCGCATCATTTTTCGCAAGCCCCTCACGCATAGCTGACCGCATCGAAATCAGAATGTGGATAGAATCAGCAATTGCCAGCGTCAGGATAATGATCGGTGCGCTAGGGCTTGGGCCGGCCAGCTTAATGCCAATAAATCCGGCAAAGCCCATCGCAACCATTGTTGACAAAATAATGAGCACCAGTGTCGCCGCTGTCGCGGAAACGGATCGAACGGTGATTGCTGTCATCAAAAGAACCACTACAAACATGAGGGGCACCAGGGTTGAAAGATCACTGTTGACCGCTTCGGAAAACGCATTGCTCAGCATGGAAGTGCCGCTCAAGTGGATCTCGAGATGTGGAAATTTCTCGAGGACATCATCACGAATTGCTCTCGCGGCGGCGACAGATTCTGGCACTTCCGTTAGAGATTTTTCTGGGTATTGAAGAACGACGGCAACAGCGGTGACTTTGCCGTCAGACGTAATAAGTTGGTCGCGCAACAACGGTTCAGCTAGTGCGATTCCTTGTTTCTCTAGCAATTCTTCCGATGTGAGCGTGCTCGCATCATCAACAAGGTCTTCAACAATCAAATCATCTTCGATGGCGTAGCTGTACTGAAAATTCGTAATTGAATCGACGCGCAACGCATGCGGAATTTGCCAACCTTGTTCTGTCAAATAACCGACGGCCTCTAAAGTCTCTTTTGTGAAAGCGCCGCCCTCATCTTTTGGCTCAATGACGAAAAGAAAAGTATCGCTTTTCGTGTAGGTGGCTTGGAACTCTTCGAAAGCCTGCAATTCTGGGTTTTGTTCGGAGAAGAAAGCGCGGTAGTTGTTGGTGAACTCAAGCTTGGATGCTTGCATTCCAATAATTACCGAGGCTGCTATGGCTGTTGGAATAACCAGCCAGCGCAATGTTATCATTAGTCGCGCCAAGCCGCCCGCAAATGCGCTCAATCGATCATTAGACTTTGCCATGTTTACTCCTAGCGCCGATCTTTGTTTTTTTATTCACTAGTTAGACGTTCTAATTTTTTGCAGTTTGACATTCGGGTACGATTTTATGCGTCCCTGAAACGTCACAGATTAATGAGATACAGGTATTGAATATCGCGAGAAGGTCATCGCGGCTCGCGCCATTACGCGCTAAGGCACCGACGCCGAGCATATTCGACAAAAGAAGAGCCGCACCTTCCTTCGGTGTAATGGCTGGGTTTAACTCATCCCTGTCAGCGGCTACGATCAACGCCATTTCTTTTGCTTGTTGAATTTCATTGAGATAAGTGCTGACACGCTCTGAGACGATGTTGTCATAACGACCAACTTCAAGCGCAACATTGCACATCAGGCAGCCGGCGCCACGGTCCGTCATTTCTGTTATGCAAAATTCGGAAACCTCTCTGATGGCGTCGGTCGGCGTTCGATTCGGATCGCCGAGCACGGTCATAAACAAATTTTTTCGTTTGAGGTAGTAAGCTTCCAAAACAGCAAGAAACAGTTCGAGTTTTCCGCCGAAATTGTTGTAAAGCGCGTAGCGGTTTAGTCCCGTCGCACAAACAACGTCTTCAACAGATGTTTCGTCATAGCCCTGACGCCAGAACAGGTCGGTTGCTATCGCAACCGGACTATTTTCCAATGTATCTGCGTTGCGGCTCATGCTTACCCATTTTTCAGAACGGCTATTCTGATATTAGAACAGCCGTTCTGAAAAGGCAAGATTTGTGATTTTGAATATTTGATGACTGCGCACACTATTCGAGAAGCGCGAATGAGTAGATGTTATGATGCGGGTAAAATCAATTAAAAACAGATACTTAGCCCTTTGAGCTATGGGTAAATCAATTCTAAGATCGGACCGAGCTTTGTGCAGTCATCAATTTTCAAGTTGTCTCAATGATTACTGAGCCGCTAATCGCGATTGCGTTATGCATTGTGGTCTACGGCGCTTTTTCAGGCAGGCTTGAAAAGTCCGTTATCTCCGCGCCAATGGTATTCATGCTGTCCGGTCTCGCATTCGGCAGTGCCGGGCTCGGCGTTATTCACATCGATATCGACAACGCTGTTTTAAAAGGGTTCGGTGAGCTAACGCTTGGTTTTATTCTTTTCGCGGACGCTGCAGCGACCAATAGCCGATATCTGGTGCGGGAAAACCGAATACCAAAAAGGCTTCTGTTAGCATCGCTTCCTCTGACCATTCTTGTCGGCGGCATTATCGCCGTTTTCCTATTTCCCGCGCTTTCTTGGCAAGAAGCGTTTGTGATCGCAGCGATACTGGCGCCGACGGATGCGGCGCTCGGTTACGCCGTCGTCACCAGCGCTCATGTGCCTGAAAGGATAAGGCAGGGCATTCTTGTCGAGTCCGGTTTCAATGATGGGCTGGCGTTGCCGGCGGTGCTGTTGTTTGCAGCGCTCGCCTTCAGCGCAATGTCAGGAGAGACGAGAGGACTTGGCTACTGGCTTGGATTTACTGCAAAGCAAGTAACCATTGGCGCGGTCGTCGGCGTCGTGATTGGCGGCGTTCTCGGTAAGTTTATTCATTATGCTGACGGGAAACACTGGATTGCACATTCATTCAGGAATTTGACCTGTGTCGGTGTTGCTGTTCTAACTTTGCTTGGCGCCCATCTTGTCGATGGCAATGGGTTTATTGCCGCCTTTGCTGGTGGATTGGTTTTTGGCAGTTTTTGTCCGAAACGGTCGGGCGCCCTGACAAATTTTGTCGAAGAGGAAGGGCAGCTTTTTAGCTTGATTATCTTTTTCTTTTTCGGCGCCGTTATGCTGCCCGCCGCAACCGAATATTTCACGATAGTTTGTGTTTTCTATGCCTTGCTGAGCCTGACGATTATCCGCATGGCGCCAACGGTCTTGTCGCTTCTGGACCTCAAATTGAAATGGCCCTCAATCGCGTTTATTGGCTGGTTTGGTCCCCGGGGCCTTGCGTCGATTTTGTTCCTGCTGATCGCCGTTGAGCACGAAGAAATGGACAGGTTTACTGAAATCGAGGCGGTGGTTTATGTAACCGTGTTCTTGAGCGTGATCCTGCACGGGGCGAGTGCTGCGCCACTATCGCGACTTTATGGAAAAACTGAAGCGGCAAAAATCGACGGAGTGCGTCCTCAGAACTAAATTCTTTTATAAGCGTCTGCGTCCGCACGAAATTGCAAGAGATCTCCAACGCGAAGGATCTCGCCTTCAGCCTCAACAGGATCAGCGACCAGCGGCAAAATATCCATCGGCATCGGATCGCCGTTTGCCGTCGTCATGAGCATTACAGTTTCGCGACCGTCTTTTGTTCGCACCCAAATACTCGGTGGAATACCACCGCGAATGCAAAGGCTCGCGCATGCTTTATGGGTCTTTCCACGTGCAGGTTTCATTACGCCGAAAAAGCATTTTGAGTCCATGATTGTGCCAACAAGACGCGCTGTCCCGAGCGTCTCTTCCATGGGCGTTACAAACACAGGCAGATTCGTCCCGCCTTTGGGAAGAGAAATATTATCAGCTATATTCTCTGATGCTGCTGGTATCAGCCATTCATCTGCAAATGGCGGAACCTCAAGCATTTGACGGCCTTTTCGCTGAATAAGAAAGCCTGAAGCGGTTACCGGCGCATCAAGTAAATTTTCAAAATTTAACGCCGATGTGCACTTGCCTTGAGCGACAATTAATATCGTTCGAACGCCAAATGGCGCAGCCGGGTCAGGCATGCGGATCATTGGATAGGGATGTGTAGCCAAAAACCCCGTGACGGTGTGCGTTGCATTGGTCAGCCATGCACCGGCGCCCGGATCGCCGAGCTCGTTGGCGATCAGCCAGCTCGCTCCACCAGCCCCGATCAGACCCAATGGCAGGGCGCCCAGAAGAAATCGCCGATCAACCGCTGGCGCTTTGTCCCAGCCGATGAACATGTCATGGGGGTTTTTGTTTTCGGGATTAATGACGCCTTCGGTCAAGGGCATTGTGGTAATCTTCCCTGTACAGAAATAATTGCTGGTTCGGTGCGGGTGCCCGGCGGATTAGCCTTCGGGTCAACAAACACGCGTCCATTTTCAATGCGTACATTGTAGGTGGCGATTTTTTCAGTAAATGGCGGCGGTGAAATGCCGTCGTCAGGCTTGTATTGCCAGCCATGCCAAGGGCAGGTGATGCAGCCGTCGATGACGCGACCTTCGCCTAAAGGACCGTTCTGATGGCGACAGGCATTCGTCACAGCAGAAATTTTGTCATCATAACGGAAGATCGCGACGCGATCGCCCTTCGGCAACGGTGCGATCAGCGCGCGCATATTGGGAATGTCGTTTGGCGCTCCAACGTCAATCCATCCTTTGGTCTTGAGCGATTTCATACCGCTGTCGGCGGCCCATTCGCGAAAGCCGGTATATAGATGCAAGCCGGAAACGATCAGAAACGCCGCGCCGGTAATGATCGGATAGACCATCGACTTTTCCATCATCAGCGCGCCAAGAACGATATGAAGAATAAGGAGCGCATAGGCTGGATAGACCAGCATGTGGAGCATCTTCCAAACCGGGGCAGACAGATTGTTGAGCCAAAAATCATGACTGGTCGCGGCCATTAGAAAGAGAATAAGGAAAGCTGCGAAACCCAGTGTTTCAAATGGGAACCCTGGAATCGAATCATAAAGCGGATTGCTGGCAAACAAGGAAACAAATGGATTTAATGGGCCGCTACTATGATACCACAACAGCGCTAGGCCAAAATGCGCACTCGCCACAAGAAAAGTCATGACGCCGAGATGGCGACGATTGTAAAGCATCGGCAAAAATCTTGGCGACAATCGCGCTAAGGGCCCAATTACCAAAATGGCTGTTAGCATTGCGAACGCTGTTGCGCCAAGCGCGCGAATAAGAAGAACGACCGGGTCGGCTGTATGGCCGGAAGGGTGCGTTTGCAGACCGACCGCCATGAACACGCCAATGAAAATCGCGACGGCGATAAAAACATAGACATCATAAACGGCCTTGTTTTTATTCCACTGGATGGCTTTGTACTCGTGGCCCATCAGTCAGCCTCTCCAGGGTTCAGTTTCTGAATTGCAGCGGGAAGTTCATCATAAGGCGTAACAGGACGAAGGTCCCAAAAAGTGAATGCTACAATAGCTGTCACCGGCGCAATGATGAGCCATACCATTAGGTGCATGCGCCGATGAGGCCGTTTCATATCTCTGCCTCATGCGCTTCGTTTATTTTTTTCATTGATAGAAAACGTAAAATCACAAATGGCCAGAGGCCGACGCAGCCAAGAAAAATCATGGGGCGAAAAAAGATACTGGCGCCTTTAGCGGCATGGTCGATGCGCGTGACGCCGAAAGCGACAAACAGCAACGCGACAATGACGCCAATGCCAAAATAAACACCAAGGCAGAACACGATAGCGTTTGCAAAAACCATTTTAATGCAAACCCTTCGCGCTAACGCCGCCAAAGGCGATGCCGGTTAGCTCCGCCATTTCTTTTTTGAACGTCGTCAAATCATCAATGTTGAAATCAGAGAACTTGTGATGGCCGCAGGCGCGTGCCAGTAAACTCATCAGCTCTGTTGATGCTTCAAAAAACTGGGCGAGATGCTTTGCCGATGTTTCGATTTTCAGGCGAGCGCGTAAATTGTCTTTTTGGGTGGCAACGCCGACCGGGCAATTATCCGTATGGCATGCACGCATGCCAAGGCAGCCGATTGCTTGCATGGGGGCGTTTGACAATGCGATTGCGTCGGCGCCAAGCGCTAAAGCCTTGACGAAATCGGCAGGTTTTCGCAATCCGCCTGTTGCGATCAACGTAACGGTTGAGGCGCCGCTGGCGTCAAGATGACGGCGCGCGCGGGCAAGCGCTGGGATTGTCGGGACAGAGATATTGTCACGGAAAATAATTGGCGCGGCGCCAGTGCCGCCGCCGCGCCCATCGAGAATGATATAGTCGGCGCCAGCTTCGAGCGCAGCGTCGATATCTTTTTCAATATGTTGAGCAGAGAGTTTAAACCCAATCGGAATACCGCCAGTGCGCTCGTGCACTTCGTCGGCAAAATCTTTAAACTGCGCGATCTCCGTCCAATCCGGAAATCGCGACGGAGAGATCGCGTCTTCGCCAGGCGCTAGTCCGCGAACGTCAGCGATCTCGTCCTTGACTTTGCGTCCTGGCAGATGGCCGCCGGTGCCAGTCTTCGCGCCCTGGCCGCCTTTGAAGTGGAAAGCGGCGGATTCTTTGACCTTGTCCCATGAGAAGCCAAACCGCGCTGAAGCGAGTTCGTAAAAATAGCGGCTATTGGCGTGGCGCTCATCATCAAGCGATCCGCCTTCACCTGCGCAAATCCCTGTGCCCGCCATCTCGGCGCCTTTTGCCAGGGCGATTTTTGCTTCGCGAGACAAAGCGCCAAAGCTCATATCAGAAACAAAAAGCGGTATATCCAGCTTCAGTGGTTTTTGTGCGCCGGGGCCAATGGTCACTGATGTGTCCACGGGCTCATCGTCAAGCAGAGGAACTTTGTGGAGTTGCGCTGTTAGCACCTGAATATCGTCCCACGTCGGAAGCTCATCGCGGGGCACGCCCATTGCGGAGACCACACCATGATGTCCGGTCTTGGAAAGACCGTCACGGGCATAGCCTTGTATCAGCCCTACAAAAGGTTCTTCGGATTCGGGATGTGTATCGGCATAAAGGCCTTGATAGTCATCGCGGTTGAAGGGTTGCGGGTGGTCCTTTGCCCAGGCCTTGATTTCATTTTCGTCGACCAGAACATTGCCACTTTTGATAACGGCTGAAAATTTCTGCAGGACCTCGTTATTGGCGTATTCGCTGACGCCAGAGTCGAATCGATAATCCCAATTATGCAAACCGCAGATCAGATTCTGCCCGTCGACATGCCCGTCAGCGAGCAGGGCGCCGCGATGAAGGCAACGACCATATAAAACGGAAACCTCTTCGTCATAGCGAATGATCACGAGATCAACATCTGCAACTAGCGCATAGGCAGGTTGACGATCTTTTAGTTCCGCCCACTTAGCGACCGTAACCCAATTTTGCTCCATCCTTACGCCCTTTTCTTTCCGGCATCACTGCCAGTGAAATTGTGATTTGCATGATCCTATTGGGCTCGATCTAAATTGCAAAACACAATTCCAGTTTTGCGGGCCGGCCTCTTTATGTTCTCTTTTCTTTCCAGACTCTTTGGCAAAGCGCCCGTTTCAGGCGATAAAGAAGACTTAGGCAGCTGCGCCCTAGCGGAGAAAAGAATGACCGAAGCGCCAAACACTAACGACCTCGAATGGCATCTGGCGCTTGGGCTAGATGAATTGCCTGAGGGACGGGTGAAATCGGTGACCGTTGGCCGCAAGACATTGGCGCTTGTGCATTTTGATGGGCAATACGCAGCGATGGACAATCGCTGCCCGCATCAAGGTGGACCGCTTGGCGAAGGATCGATCGAGAAGGGCGTCGACGAAAAATGTTGGCTCAGATGTCCGTGGCATGGCTGGGATTTTGATCCATTGAGCGGCAAGCCGCCTGGCGGACACGAAGATTCAGGCCAGGAGATGTTTGAGGTAGAGGTTCGCTCGGGCGGCGTCTATGTCGGCATACCGCCGGAAAAACCACACACGCGCACCTCAACGGACGTCGTTGCGGAGACGATGGTTAACTGGGGCGTCAAACGTGTTTTCGGCATGGTCGGGCACTCCAATCTTGGTCTAGCGGATGCGTTCCGGCTGCAGGAAGAAGCTGGCAATTTCAGCTATGTCGGCATTCGCCATGAGGGAGCCGCGTCGTTTGCCTGTTCGGGCTATGCAAAGCTAACCGGAAAGCCAGCGGCGTGTTTGTCCATTGCAGGCCCCGGCGCCACTAATCTCATGACCGGGTTGTGGGACGCGAAAGTTGATCGCGCACCCGTTATTGCCTGCGCGGGTCAGGTGCAGGTGCAGGTATTCTCGCCCTTCGCGTTTCAGGACATCGACTTGCACAGCGCATTTGCCCCTGTTGGGAAGTTCAACCAACTTATTTTGCATGCATCCAATTATGGAGAGATCACCAATCTCGCGATGAAGACAGCGCTTGTTGAGCGCGATGTCTCCGTCATGATTTTTCCAGATGATGCGCAAACGCTGCCGGCGCCGGATGCAAAAGCCGGCAGCCCTGATGGGCGTCTCGCCGATCCCCGCATGGCGCCAACCAACGATGTATTAAAACAGGCGACGGACCAGATTTACGGCGCGAAGCAGCCGCTTATCATTGCGGGCTATGGCGCAAGAGAGTCGATGAACCATGTAATCGAACTCGCTGAAAATTTGAAATGCCCGGTTGTCACGACCTTTAAAGCAAAAGGACAGATTCCCGATACTCATCCGAACGCAGGCGGTGTTCTCGGGCGATCGGGAACGCCGATCGCGTCGTGGTTTATGAATGAATGCGATCTTATCATCGCAATCGGCTCATCCTTTTCCCATCATACCGGTATCGAACCGTCCAAACCGATTGTGCAGATCGACATGGATCGAATGCACCTCGGCAAGGGACATGCAGTGTCGACGCCCGTCTGGGGAGAGATTGGCGAGACCTTACGACTGATGAAGAATGGCAGACCTTCCCGAGGGGCCGGCAAAGATCAGCTTGTTGAAATTGCTGAGCGCTGGGCCATATGGCGTAAGGAAAAAGAACGCCGTCTCGGCGATGATCGCGGCAAGGGGATCAATGCGGCGTCTTTGTTTGCTGCATTGACGAACGTAGCCCCCGCCAATGCCGTCATGCCGGTTGATGTCGGCAATAATACTTATTCCTTTGGGCGTTACTTTGAGCCTTGTGGGCAACGGATTTTGATGTCGGGTTATCTCGGCTCCATCGGCTTTGGGTTTCCCGCGGCGATGGGGGCTTGGGCGGCGACGCAAGATTTTGAAGAATATCGCGATCGTAAAGTGATTTCGATTTCCGGTGATGGCGGTTTTGGTCAGTATGCAATGGAATTCACGACGGCGGTTAAATACAATATGGATATCACGCATGTTTTGATGAATAATTGCGAGCTCGGCAAGATTTCAAAAGAACAGCGCAGCGGCGAATGGCCCGTTTGGCAGACGTCGTTGACCAACCCCAATTTCGCGGAGTTTGCAGAAAACTGCGGCGGGCTCGGTATTCAGGTAAGGGACAAGGCTGATCTCGAAGCCGCGCTCAAAAAAGCTATTGCCCATAGCGGGCCGGCGCTGGTCGAAGTCATGACCGATGCGGAATTGGTTTAGGCGCCGCCCTCGCTTACTTCATGTAAAACGTCATCTTGCAATATGACGATACGGTCGTTTCGGCGATCGATGATTTTTTCGCCTTCCCAGGCGCGCAATTGCCGGTTAACGCTTTCGCGCAAGAGCCCCGCATGCGCGCCGAGCGTTGATTGCGACAAGGCAAGATCAATCATCACGCCGTCGTCAGTTTCAACGCCGTTCGATTCGGCAAGACGGATCAATGTCCGCGCGAGGCGAGGGGCGGCGGCAAGGAGCGTTGCGTCTTCGACCATTTGAGATGTCGTGCGCAAACGCCTGCAAAGAATCTCAATAATTTTAAGCGCCGTTGGCGGATTATTTTCAAGAACAGAGATAAAGGCGCTTCGCGTCAATTCTAAAACGCGCGATGCCTCAATTGCTTGCGCTGTCGCCGTTCTGGCGCCGCCATCAAGCAGGGTAATCTCGCCAATGACATCGCCCGGTCCCATGAAAGCAAGAACGCACTCCTTGCCGTTAGCGGCAATCGACGTGATCTTGATCTGACCGGAAAGCACCATCAGCATTGATCCGCCGGGATCTCCTTCGTGAAAGATAGCGGCGCGCGCGTTGTGCACTTTTGGCTGGGCGGCGCGCAATAGGTTTTCAAATGTCTTGTCGTCGAGCTCTTGAAAAAGGGGGTTCTTTTTTAACTCCCATTTCAAACTGTCATTCAGATCGCTCATAATGCTCTCACAAATTAAATCGCCCCTCACTCTAAGCGGTGTTTGTGGCAATGAAAACGGCCCGGAGAAATTCTCCGGGCCGTTGCCTTGAGCTTGGCTCAATCAATATTTATTGAGATCGCCGTTAATCTTGCTCAGAAGGTATTGCGCGGTCCGCAGCTGAGCCGCCTTGGGGCGTGATGGTCAGTGTCGGCGGCGCAACCTGAACCCAATCGCGGCTTGAGTTTTGCGGCCGGTTTGCGCCGTTTGACAGCACCAGCGGCGGCGCTGGAACTTCGGTCAATTGCCCGCCGCCAGATTGCCGGTTCGGTATTGTGAGCGTACGTGACGGGACCGTTTCCTTGGCCGATGGAGACAACGTTACGTTGCGGCCATTTAAAAATTGAGGGGTTTCAACTTCTACCCGACGAATATCATTGCCTGGTGTTTGATGCTCCTGCGTTTTCACATCCGGCAGAGCGATCCTGCTTGGCGCAATTTTCCCTCGCAATGGCGTGTCTGCAACTTCTGCTCTGGGCGCAGGATCGGCTGACGGCGTATACTCTGGATTCTTGACCTCTACCTTCGGTTTGTCAGATACGGATACTTTCTTTGATCCGGCAGCGGTATCATTCACCATTGACGTGTTTGGAGACGGTACCGGGACAGCGCCATGCGGCTCTTCCGGTTCTTTCGCATCCGGCAATGCTACATCAACGCCTTTATCAGTATTATAGGCAGGCTTCCCAGTAGGCTGGTGATGGGTTTGTCCTTGATTGTGAGACCCGGAATGATCGCTGTAGTGATCATTCTTTTTCTTGATCTCAACGCCTCGCAAATTGTTGTTCAAGGCGCGCTCGGCTTCACTCCCGTCAAATTGGTCTTGCCCTGTGATCGTGCGGTGCAACCTTATCTTATCGAAATCAGGATATGCGCATCCACCTTGGTCGAATATTTTACGATTTTGATCATAGAAGCTTCCGCCATTGTTGTTTTGATTTTCTTCGTGCTCAGATTTTGACCCATGATTATCTGGCGCAGGTCGGTAGACGTCGTGATTGTTCGGCGCGGGATAAACGCAACCGCCGCGGTCGAAAATTTCGCGATGTCGATCGTAAAAACTTCCACCTGTGGCGTCGCCATTAATGACGGGACGATTATTGATCGCGTCCTGCAGAGCGCCGTCAAGAGAGTCGCCTTCGCCGCCAATAGAAATTTTGTTTTCCGGCGTTGTGCAGTCTTCGTGTTTGCGCTCCATCAGGTCGTAGTAAACCTTGTGGGAGACGTCTTGTTGACCGCTCCAATAATCATACTGGATTTGCGCGTCTAAATAGGCCGCGAATTCCGGCTTCAGGGGATAAGCCTGAGTAGCGTCGCCCTGGAAAAGCATCTTGCCGAGCGTGGTCAGACGCTTTCCCCATTCGGCGCGATTGTGCGCTGAAACTTCCCGTGCTTTTGCCGCACGCGCACGCAAGGCTTGCAGTTCTTCATAGGAACAGATGCGGGCCGGTATTGTCGGCAGATCATAAGGTTGGAGGGCTGGAACCGGGATTTCAGAAGAAATGCCCGAAAATCCTGGATCAAGCCGACCAACTTGCGTTGCGCCGCCTTCGCCCGAGCAATCCTCAACGATAATCGCGTCGGCTTTCGCTTTAATGGCTTCTGCCTCGGCGACAGTCTTGGTCCATTTTGCAACCTCATTGCGCGCTTCAACGCGGGCTTTGCGCAAGTTTTCGACAAGTTCCGCCGAAGCGTTTGCGTCATGGCTCAAGAGGTCATGATGACCGCCTGCCTGATGCAGACGTTCTTGCCAACGCGACCGGTTGCTGCGCGCATTCGAAAGCTCAGTGCTTGCACGCATGACAAAGCTTTCTTTGACGCGCTCGAAGCATGTTTTGGTGATATTGACGTCGATGGCCGTGTATTCAACAAGAGAAATATTATCGACGTGTTTGTACACACCTGGATAGCTCGTGTCACTGACTGGATCGGGGAGAGGTTGACCGTTGGAACAATCAACAACAGGAATTTCTTTGACCTTGTCGATTTCGGCGTCAATTGAGTCAACCACCCCGCGCCAGCGACGTTTGTCAGCTTCTGCCTGAGCGATTTTCGCTGGCAGTTTTGATGCTGCGGCTTTGAATGACTGATATTTTGCAGTCTCAGCACCTAACGTTTCGCGGTCACCGGCTTTGGCCGCAGCGTCGGCATTTCGAAACGCAGCGTCGCGCT
This sequence comes from Hyphococcus sp., assembly GCA_021776345.1. Taxonomy (GTDB): domain Bacteria; phylum Pseudomonadota; class Alphaproteobacteria; order Caulobacterales; family Parvularculaceae; genus Hyphococcus. Next base: position 26,411 of record JAJFGC010000042.1, read on the forward strand.
TGGCGTTCAGTTCGGCCAACTTTTCACGGAGCGTAGTTTCGAGATTGCGCGCTTTAACTGCATTTTGCCGCGCTTTGAACCGTAATTCCCGTAAGTGGTAAAGGAGCTGATCTTTTTCGTCCTGATGGCAGAATTGTTTCGGATGGGACGTCGGAACGTTAACATCAGTATATTCCGCGGTCATTACGACTTCGGCAAGAGGATCCGGCATTGAAATCACGGGATTGGCAGTGGTCGGTTGCGCCGGCGCTGCTGTCTTGCAATTTCTGGACGTCGATGCGCTAATAATTGCGCGCTTGGCCGCGTAGCTGGCGTCAATCGCTTTGATAATGATTTCATATTTGTTCCAATACGTGCCATCGGCGACGGCATCCGCCGTGCCCGGCGCCTCTTCACTTAATGCGCCGCCGAGATTGTCGGCAACGATGAGGTTGTGCAACGACGTTCTTCGACCGCGATAAGCGCCGATAGCACTTGTTCTTTTTTGGTAGATAGAATCCAAGTGGGCGAGCGCCGCCTCTTTGGTATCTGGATGAGGCGCGTTGCAGTATGGATTCTTTACGGGAAATCCGTCGAGCTGTTGCTTGATGACTTCAAGACGATCGTAGCTTTGTTCAAGCTGACGGTAAACATTCTTCACAACGCCAGCATTGCGTGCGTCGGCGTCAGAGTTGAAGACAAAGCTGACAGTCAACGCGAGAAACGCCAGGAACAAGTGCTTGATTTCCCGGCTGACTGAAAATTCTCTAAAGTTGGATTGTGCACCCTGAAGGTCAATTGATAAGCGCGGTTCAATGTTAGTGTTTTCGATTTGTATTGTTTGCGTGGTCATGATGGTTTCTCCTTTGAATAAAAAGCTGCCGCCCGGCGCGGGGTTGCGCCGGGCGGCCCGGGGCTACTACTCAGCCCCGTTCGCTCCCCCAAGCTGGGCAAGCTGTTGATTGGAATAGGTGAGGATGTCGCCAGGCTCTGGCGCAGTCATTGCGCTGAAGCGGGCGCGTGCATATTGCTCGGAGACAGTTGAGACGGTGGCGTGACCGATTTCAGCTTTCTCCATACCGAGGAGGGCGCCCGTGATCGGATCGTTGATCTGCTCGACGATGCGATAAATCTTCAGCGTGTCGCCAGCTCGCAGTCCTGCGTCGGCGCCGACATTGACGTAAAGTGTGTCAGCATTCACCTGGGCGACATGTGCGGACCATGTGCGGTTCGCGAGGCTATCGGAGATGCGATAAGACGCTTGCGAAATTGCTTCGCGTGCAGCCTGGCCGAGCGGCGTGTTTTTGAATGTGTTGGCGCCAATGTTCAGACCGCTCTTTGAGGCGGAGACTGCGATTGATTTGCTTTTAACTTTGCGTTTGACCGAAAAGCTTTCGACGACTTCGCCGCTTGTTGAATCGATGACTTGAAAATCGATCGAGATGCGGCCGGTTCGTGATTGCGGGCTGATGCCGCCGAGAACGCCGCCAATCTGGCCACCGACGGAAATGCCGCCGCCTTTTTCTGAAAGGGTAAAGTCAGTAACCGTACCGCGCACCAGATATTGAGCGCCGAGCAGCTGGCCAGGGGTTGCGGTTTGACGAGCAGTGAGGCCGCTATTTGAAAGTTGCTGTTCGTAGAGCGCCGCATCGAGATGGCTGCGATTGGCAATGCGGAACTGGTTGGTCTGTGACAGCTCGGTTTCGAGCATCGCCGCGAGACCGCCGCCAGCTTGCCATTCGCCATATTGGTAAAGGAAGGCGCCGTTTGCGCCGAAATCGATGACGGCGACCGATTTTTTCGGGCCCATGCGGGTTTCGGTTTCGGCGTATTCGCTTGGGTTGGTGTCTTGAGCGACGACCGGCGCCGCAGCGAAACCGGCCATCAAAGCGGCCATGGCCGCGATTGAGGCAGATTTAAAAAAGCTTTTGTTTCTCAGTGTGTTCGTGACCATTTCTTCTCTCCGTGGGGTTAACGCCGTGGCGTTTTCTTGATTGCTGGGAGGAAGATATGAGTGAGGCAGGAAATCGGCTGTGAGCCAGCGCACAGGGTAAACTGGTTTATCGAAATTAAGGCTGTTTTGCGCCTCACCGCCCCACGTGACGGGGCTTGGGTACGGCGCTATAGTTAAAAATGGAGAGAAATACCGGGCGCTCGTCGCCATGGGGAGGGGCCAAATGACCCAAATTCGGCTTTGTGCGCTCGCTTTTGGCGTCAGCGCTTTTGTGAACGTCGCGGCAGCGGATGATCGTCCGTTGGCGTTGGTAGAGCATGTTGATGCGCCGGCCGCAGGTATTGCCGCGTTCGACTATGTCTATGTCGATGACAAGATTGATTTGCGCCCGGACGGTGAGTTGCATCTGGCTTATTTTGATCGATGCGAGGTCGAGGTTTTTACAGGCGGCGTCATTAAGCTGAAAGAAGACGACATCAAAATTTCAAAAGGCGGCGTTTCGTCAAAACAAGCGCGCGCCTGCCAAACAGCATCTCTTGCGTTGTCCGACGACGCGAAGGAGGCCGGCGCCGCGGTTAAGCGCGTCTCGCCTTTTGCCGCCGAAGGTTGGCGCGAAATTTCGATAGCGGTTGCGACGCCGCGTTTCATTTGGCCTAAACCGGAAAAAACGGATGTCAGCTCTTTTGTGAGAATTTTCCTGCTTGAAGCTGATCCAGCCGTGCAAGTCTGGCAAGGCGCCGCGGATGAAAACCATTTGACCTATCCCGCAGAGGCGCCAGCGCTGGAAGTGGGTTTGCCATACCGCGTTGACGTCTCCCATAACGGCAAGACTATCCATTCAGCAGTCTTCTCAATAGATCCCAACCTGGAATTACCCGAAAGCATTCTCACTACTGCGGTGCCTCTTGGTCTCTAGTCACAGCAGCGTCAACGCAAGAGCTTGGCGAGCAAAGCAATACCGGTTTCATATTGCGGCGTTTTTGTCGGTCGCTTTTGCGTTGCTGGCAGCGTCGCCGCAGGCGGATTACCTGACCCGGCTAGGCGGTGACTTTCTGACGCCACTGGCGGCGAGGGTTCATCACCCCACGTCAACTTCTGACATGACTCCAATCGTTCTCGTTGTGATCGACGAAATCACACACAATTCGGCGCCGTTTTCAGAAACACCGGAAGTCGCCTGGACGCCATTTCTGGGTGAAGTCATTGCATCCATTAGCGAAGCCGAGCCGGCAGTTATTGGCCTTGATATGATTTTCCCAAAATCAATCGCCGGACGTAATCTTGCTCCCGGCTATGACCGGACATTTTTACAAGCGCTGGCGGCGGCGGGCAGATCGGGCAAGCTGGTGCTCGCCGAGGCCAGGCTCTCCGAGACACCGATCAGGCCCTATAAAGGCCAGGAAATAGCGGTTGGCGGCGCCAAAAACATAAGCCCGATCCACTTAACGCCTGATGCGGATAATATTGTTCGCCGACACCCCGTTTTTTTGCCTCTCGACGACGGAAGCAACGTTCGCTCTTTCGCCGCGGAGCTTTCCGCGCGTGCGGGTATCGCTCCTGAGGACAATATCCTAATTGATTACGTAACGCCGGTGAGTAACTTTCCGACCTATCGGTTTGCTGATTTGTATCATTGCTTGCAGCGGAGCGAAAACGAGGCTTTTGACATCTTTCGCGATAAGATCGTTGTTATTGGCACAGCGCTTGATATCGAAGACCGTCACGTCGCGGCAAACCGTTTTCAGCGACACAAAGATCCGGATATTCTGGACTTTGGTTGTGGTGTTCAGCACCGTGACGCAGGACGAACAATCGCACGCGCTTCAACGGCCGGAGTTTTTGTTGAGGCCCGTGCTGCGTATACATTTTTGAACAGTACGGCGCCTCAACCGCTAGGTCGTATTTCGGTTTTGCTGACGACGCTGATTTTTCTGGCAACGCTCAGTTTTGTTTTCTTTCGCTTAGGCCCTGTTCTTGGTTTTTTGCTTTTTATTGGCGCTGCCGCCGCGCTCTGGATTGTTAGCGCCGTCTCGCTTGCGGGCGGTGTTTTGTTGCCAGCCTTGCCCTGGCTGCTTGTGAGCTTCGCTTTATATGTTGTGCTCTATGGATATCGGGTTATTCTTGAAGACCAGTCGAAACGCTGGGTGACGCACGCGTTTGAGCATTATCTAAATCCAGCACTCGTTAATCAGCTAACGGAAAACCCTGACGATTTGAAGCTCGGCGGTGAGCGCAGGCGCGTGGCAGTTCTGTTTGCAGATCTCGCAGGCTTTACCACCACCAGCGAAGAAATGGCGGATGAGCCGGAAGCGCTGGTCGCTCATCTCAATCGATTTTTCGAAGTTATGGCGAGTAACATTGAGCTTCATGATGGCTATATCGATAAGTTCATTGGGGATGCGGTGATGGGCGTCTGGGGTGCGCCGGTTGAATTGGCCGCCCCTGAAGAGGCGGCGGTCACCGCAGCGATTGCGTGCGCAAAAGCTGTGGAGGCGCACAATCAGAGCGCCGCTATGTCAATCAAAATGCGCATCGGCATTAGCGCCGGTGAGGTTATCGCCGGCAATCTTGGGTCGGAAGATCGGTTTAACTACACGGTTATTGGCGATGCTGTGAACCGCGCGGCGCGTCTTGAACAAGAAAACAAGCGCCTTGGCACTCAAATATTGTTTGATGGATCGATTGCGGATCATCTGCCGAAAACAATCGCGACGCGGTTTCTCGAAGAAATTCAATTGCGCGGACAAACGAGTGTGACGAGAGTTTATTCTTTGGATAGTGAAAATTAGACCGGAATTCGGGCTTTGGGTAAGTTGCTCTAAGGTGAAAGTTTCGGCATTCTGAAATTGAATTGCCGGGGAGAAATCTGATGCATAACAACAAGACCATTTCCCGCCGCGCCGTTGCCTCTGGCATTGCCGGATTGACGGCTGCCGCGGTAACCCCTGCAAAAGCGCAAATCAGCCTCGATTTTGGCAAGTTAAAAGACATTGGCCGCATGCTGAAAACCGTCAGCCTTGATGAAGAGGACGAGGTTGATTTAGGCAATGATTTGTTCGGTGCGCTGATCCAGACCCTTGGCGGAATTTATCGAAATTCCGACGCCCAGTCCGCCGTGTCATCGATCGCAACGAGACTTTTCGAAACCAGTGCGCGCAAAGCGTTCGGTTGGGAGGTTGTGATCGTTGACAGTAACGAGGTGAATGCATGGGCGCTGCCCGGCGGCAAGATTGGCGTCAACAAGGGGTTGTTGCGCTATGTCGATAGCGAGGATGAACTCGCAGCGGTCATCGCGCATGAGATGGGGCACGCCGAGTTTAGTCACGCCGCAACAGAAATGAAGAAGAAGGCCTTTTACTCAGGGCTTTCGACTGCAGCGCAGGCGGCGGCGGTGGCGGCGACTGATAAAGAAACGCGTATTGGCGCCGGGGCGGGGGCAAAGGGAATCGCGTTGCCGATGATGCGGTTGGTGACGGCGGGTTATGCCAGAGATCTCGAAACCGAAGCCGACATGCATATTGTCAGCACATTTGCAAAAACCGGTTACAACATCCTGGGCGGCGCGAGTTTTTACAAAACGCTTATCGACATTATTCCCAAGAAGGCAAAAGGCACAACGTCATTATTTGCCGGTCATCCGGAAACGGAAAAGCGTATTGCCAATTTGCAAGCGGCGAGCGTTGGCGCGCCTGAAAATGAGAAGATATTCAATCCAGATTTTTATGCGTTGAAACAGTCATTTCCAACTCGCAAAATATATAAGCGAACGACGGGTTAGCGGCGTTCGCTTATTAGTCCTGCGGTTTTGCCTTAAGGGTTGAGCACAACCTCGAAAGGTTTTTCTTCGCCAGCTTTCAGGCTCATTGGGACGCGGGTGGTCTTGCCGCCATAGCGCACGGCCAGAATGTAGTCGCCTGCCGGCAATGTCATGATCGGTTGGGCGGACCCGCTGCGGTCAATTTCTTTTTCCGTGCCTTCAAGATCGCCGGTCGGTTGAATTGCCCACCAGAATACGTCACTTGTCAGGGGCGCGCCGCCCTTCGTTTGCACGGCCGTAAGCTTCACGCGAGCTGATTCCTGAACAATCGTTGTGTCAACCAAGCCACCAGCGGTAATCGAGACTTGCGTGTCCTTATACGCTTTGCCATGGCGCGATCGCAAAATGTAATCGCCAGCGGAAAGACGGAAGATATGTGCGCTTGATCCTGACCGATCGATTTCCTTCCTATTGCCTTCAAGGTCTGTCGTTGTTTCAAGCACCCAATAAAACATGTCCTTCGCGATCGGAGTGCCGCCTTCCGCCATCACCGCGTTGACCTTCAAGTAGCCAACATTCATGTCGAGCGTGTTGTCGGTAAGTTCGCCCGGTGCGATTGTGATTTTTTCCTCTGAGAACGCCTTACCATGTCGCGCCCCTACGAGGTAATCGCCAGCGGGAAGGCGAAAGGTGTGATTGGCTGCCCCTGACCGGTCAAACTCTTTGCGGTTGCCTTCAAGGTCGGTTGTTGTTCCCAATATCCAATAGAACATATTGTCCTTGAGGATTTCGCCGCCTTGCGTCGCCGCCGCATTCACACGGAAATGCCCGGCATTCATGTTGACGACAAGGTCGGTTAGTTTTCCTGGTTCAACCGTTACCGTGGTGTCGACAAAAGCAACGCCATAACGCGCTCTGACAATATAATCGCGTGCTGGCAACTCCAGAATATCGGTGGCTTTGCCTGTTCGGTCAGATTCTTTGCGGTTGCCTTCAAGGTCTTGCTCGGCCTCCAGCACCCACCAGAACATATTGTCTTTGACGGTGTCGCACGTCTCACAAAGCTTAGCGCTAACCCTAAGGCCTTGAGGGCCTTCATCGACCGGAGCGGGTTCTGGCTCGGGTTCAGCCTGGGCGACGATCTCAACCGTTTCCGCCAATGCCGTTGTGAGTTCTGTCGCATCCGCAGCGCTCATGAAACGCCCGCCCGTGTTTTCTGCAAGGCAGGAAAGGTCCGCTTTTTCTTCCTCTGTAATGTCAAAGCCGATCACATGCGTTGTGAAATCAACGCCCGCCGCTTCCAGTTCAGTTGCGACAGCGCAAGGGTCAGCGTTGCAGGTTTCCAGGCCGTCGCTGACAAGTATAACAGTTGCTTTGTCTTCGGTATATTTCAGTGCTTCGGCGGCTTTTCGAACGGAAGCGGAAATCGGTGTTTTTCCTTTCGGGTTGATAGCGTTCACTTTCGCCATCACGGCCGCTTTCTCCACAGGACCGACACTGATCAATGTTTCAATATCAGAGCAGGCGCCTTTTTCGCGGTGGCCATATGCCATGACGCCAAGTTGAATATTTGAATTCCAACCGTCGAGAACGCCGTCGATGACGCCGCGGGCAATTTCAATTTTTGATACACCGTCGATCTGACCCCACATACTGCCGGAGCCATCGACAACCATCATCACTGATTGTGGCGCTGCGGTTTCGGATTGCGTTGTCTCCTGTGCGCCGGCGACTGTTAGCGCGGAACACGTCGCACTTGCGGCGGCAATGGCGATAGAAAGCTTACGTCTTGATTTGAACATGATGTTCCCCTTGTAGAGCCTTGTTGTATTTAAAACTGAACACAATGGCGAAGTATCATCGGTTCTGGATCACCCCCTTGTGCGCTGGATCACAGTGTCCAAGCGCCGGGTAAGAATTTATCCGGACGAAAACAGCCCGTATCCCAGAACCGGAATCGTAGGGAATGATAACCTGCCTCGCAGCCCGGACCTATCCTGCCGTCAACGCGATGCGGGCGCCTAGTCAGTCGCGCAATATCATATAAAGCACTGATATTTCTGCAAAATTTTTGGATTTCTGTAAATCTGTCA
>JAJFGC010000043.1 GCA_021776345.1 Hyphococcus sp.
GGCGTCACTCGCGATTGAGCGGTTGCAGGTTCTATTTGCTAAGGCGCTTGGCAACGCGAAGTTGCCTGATGTTGAGGCGCTTGTTTTTAATACACATGGTGAGTCCATGGGGCGAGGCGCGCATCCGGGGACTTTTCGCGAGCGATTAAATCATCTTGCAACGCCATGGGTGCAAAGTCGTTTTCACAGAGAGAATATCTTTTTAAACTGTGAGTGCAGTTTTCAGGGAGGGGAAGGTTATCTGCATTTTCAGACCCCTAAACTTTCTCAGCAAACAATAAAAATGCTTTGGGAGTATAGCCGCGAAACTAGGCAACCAGACCTTTCTGACCGGTTTTACAGTGACATTAATTATTCTTGGGATTTCTATCGCGCCTTGAAGGCGTGGCAGGAAGCGCTTTACGAAAGAGAGGACTATCGACATCTGTTATTCTCTTTCCCTCAAAATCTACTTTATAAGACCGGTTCGCGAAAAAGTAAGAGACCACGCGAGGGCGCAGGTCCGCCTGAAATTCATTCCATGCGCGCAATTCCTCACAACGCTATACTCCAGCAACTAGCGATACCAGCAAATGTCTCCGGCGGTGTTGGTATTGCCAGTGGGCGCGAGATCGAACGGTTTATTGCGCATGTAAAGTCGTCACCGCGCATGCAAGAGCTATTGCATATGGCGTTTAGCGCGCGGTCATTGACCAGCATTTCAATCTTGCGAGCCTACGCGGGCGTCTATTCTGCATCTTACTGGTCGACCTTGGCTGGAAATGCGAGAGAGACACCGAAGTCGGAAGTTTATGAAACGGTTCTTCAAGCTTTACTGCACCAGAACATAGCGGTGACGGTCGACAATCTTGCCAACTATCTCGCAAGAGATTTGCGAACAACCGATATATTGCACGATCGGTTGGGCGCCAGTACATCACGTGACGCTGACGGCGTTGATGTCAATCTCGGCATACTACACGCATTGCGGCAGGCTATGGTGGCGCACGCCTTGTCGATCGTCGCTAGCGCGCCGGCTTTTTCGCGTCGCCACGACGTCGACAAGCGAGATCTCATTGATATGACATTGCATCTGCAAATTAGCGATGTCGTTGATTTTTTGAAGCGCATCTTCCCTAAAGAAAGTCCGACTGAAAACCTGATGGTGGGGTTGGTAGAAGAAACTGGCGACGAAGAATTGCACGGCGGCGCCTATCCGGAAATTCATTCAACGATTATTGAGCCGCTGGAGGAAATAGATAGAGCCTTGCGTAATATCAGCCTGGCAATACCTGATTATTATTATGCCTTCGGATGATCCTCGCTATCTCTCATGACCGAAGGCCTCGTAAAAATGCTTTCGACAAAGTGCGGTATACCGATCATTGCCGCCGATCTCGATTTTCTCGCCAGCTTTAACGGCGTTGCCTTGTTTATCGATTCGAAGATTCATGACCGCTTTCTTACCGCATTGGCAAATTGTCTTTAATTCTCGCAGTTCATCAGCAATTGCGAGCAAGCGAGCGCTACCCTCAAATAATTGACCGCGGAAGTCAGTGCGCAGACCATAACATATGACGGGGATATTTAATTCGTCCACGATCCGAGCAAGCTGCATGACCTGTTTGGCGTTTAAAAACTGTGCTTCATCCAGAAACACACAATTGATTTTCTGGTTTTGTAATTCCCCGTGAATAACCTCAAGCAGATCCGTATCCGCCCGGAACGCATGGGCCTCCTGTTTAAGGCCAATACGTGAAGCAATTGCGCCACTGTCCGCACGATTATCGATCTCTGCTGTGAATTCAAAAGTATGCATGCCGCGCTCGCGGTAATTGAAACTTGCCTGCAGAAGTGTTGTCGACTTTCCGGCGTTCATCGCCGCATAATTGAAATAAAGCTTCGCCATCTTTTAAAGTCCGCTTGGAAGCGTACCGCTTCCATCATCTGAAATTGGGCCGGTCATGATGATATGGTTGTCGTCGCGCCATTCGACGGCAAGTTCGCCGCCGTCCAGGATAATAGTTGCCTTTCGCTCGGTAAGCCGTCTGCGGTTAGCTGCGACGATGACGGCGCAAGCAGCAGACCCACAAGCTTTGGTAATGCCGGCGCCGCGTTCCCAAACTCTTAAACGGATCGAGTGCTTGCTGCGCACTTCCGCGACAGAGACATTGGTGCGTTCGGGAAATAGCGGATGGTTTTCGATCAACGGCCCAAATCGATCAAGTGCCTGGCTTTCGGCGTCGTCAACGAAAAAGATACAATGAGGATTGCCGACATTCACGGCCGAGGGCCCCCACAATACCGGCTTGTCAATTGGGCCAAGTTTCACGTCAATAAATCGTGTGTCGTCCATTTGTTCAGCAAGCGGGATGTCCCGCCAATGCAGCTTCGGCTCGCCCATATTTACCGAAATTCGATTTTCGCCGACGCGCGCCGCGTGGAGCACGCCCGCTAGCGTTGAAAAAGACGTTCGCTCTGCGCCAGCCTCCTCCATGAGCAACCAACCAATGCATCGGGCTGCATTTCCGCAAGCGCCAACTTCCGAACCGTCTGCGTTCCATACGCCCATAAAGACGCCGTCGACACCTTTTCGGTTTTCAATTGTGATGACCTGATCGCATCCTGGGCCCGTTTTCGGGTCTGCAATGAAACGAGCAGTGTCTGCCGAAAGTGGGGCGTTTGATGTGCGTTGGTCAAGAATGACGAATGTATTTCCGAGACCATTCATCTTTCGGTATGGCGCGCCAGCAAGTTCGGTCATTCGATAGTGATCCAATGTAGATTCGATCAGGAATATAAGAAGCGCATTGGTAAAGGCAATTTTTAATTCTGTTGAGCCTGGCGCAGCGCGAGCTCACGTCGTTGCACGGCCATTTTGCTGATCGTATGATCAGTTTTTCCCCAATAATAAGGACGAAAGATGATCTGCCACAGTGCTTTATACGCGGCTAGGGAAGTGAGCAGCCAGTAAAACGGCGCCGTCATCCCAAACACACAAAGCCCGCGCCAACCTCTTTTTAGGGGCGCTGCGGCAGCGAAGGCGACGAATAATAAATTTCCAAAAACCAAAGCATATAGGTTGAGTTGCTGCAATGGTTTGGGGATGTCGTTGGTCACAACCGATGCGTCGGCGAATTGAAAGATCAGAAATGTTGCCCACAATAGCGGGTTAATTAGCGCGCTGAAGACATTGCCCGCAAGAAAAAGTTGGATAGAAAATAATCCTCGCCAGCCGGTTGTTGCGACAATATCTTGAGGGCGGCGCATGTGGACAAGCCAGGTTTGCAGGTGCCCTTTTATCCAGCGTGAGCGTTGGCGTATCCAGTTTCCGAATTTGCAGTTAGCTTCTTCATATGTTGTCGAGTCGAGTATCTCGACACGGTACCCTAACTTTGAAAGGCGCAAACCCAGATCGGCGTCTTCCGTAACGTTAAATGGATCCCAGCCACCGACTTTAAGAAGAATATCTCTGCGAAAAAAATTTGATGTGCCACCAAGCGGTATTGGCGCTTCAAGCCGTTGTAATGCGGGAAGCAACCAGTCGAACCATAATGAGTATTCGAGGGTGAAGAGGCGCGTCAGCGGTATTATGGCGCAAACGCCACAAGCGATAAACCCGCATCAGGGCCATATTGTCCCGTATGCAGACAGAAAAAGGCAATCGCTACGCTGTTACAGCTCTGAAGGACAAACGGGCGAGCCTCGCCGGCGAGATCGCGCAGCTTAAGAACCGGCTGGCATGGGCGGAATCCCAGCTTCGCCATGTTGACGCCACGCTGGCCTTGTTCGACCCCAAGATTAACCCTGATGACATCCCCGCCAAGCGCCCCAAAAAGCGCGTGAAACTGTTCAGGCAGGGAGAGCTAAACCGCCTCATACTGGATTGCCTGCGCACCGCAGACGGCCCCATGAGAACGCAGGATATTGTCTCCGCCATCATGATCACACTCGGGCATGACGAGAACGCCCGCACAGCGCT
>JAJFGC010000044.1 GCA_021776345.1 Hyphococcus sp.
ACCTTTTGATGTGTATCGCTGCTCAATTAACCTATCTGCAGCGGCGGCAAAATCGGTGAAGCTGTTCATTTTCTTGTCGCGCTTGCCGTCGTTATACCAGGCGCGTCCCCTCTCCGCTCCGCCGCGGACATGCGCCAGCGCATAGATAACGCCGCGATCGACCAGCGGCAGAATATTCGTGGAAAAACTATCGGGGATGGTGATGCCATAGGCGCCGTAGCCATATAGCAGCACCGGCGCCGAGCCGTCCTTCGGGGTTTTTTTAAGGCGCAACACCATCACCGGGATTTCGGCGCCGTCGACCGCGCGAGCGTCAACCCGTTCGACCACATAAAGCGATGGATCGTGGCCGCTCGGCACTTCCTGCGTCTTCAACAATGTGCGCTTGTGCGAGCCCATGTCGTAATCATAGGTCTGGCGCGGCGTTGATGGCGACGAATAGGTAAACCGCAATGTCGATGTGTCATATTCGTAGCCGCCGTTCAGCCCGACGCTGTAAGCGGCTTCTTCAAAATCGATTGCATGATCGACGCCGTCATAGGTGGAGATGATGATGCGCGGTAAGGCATTCTTACGTTCAATCCTCACGATATAATCTTTGTAAGGAATGAAGGAGACAATATAGGTTCCCGCCTGATGCTCGACCCAGTCGGTCCAGTTATCCTTGCCAGGCGCGCTGATCGGCGTTTTTACGATTTTAAAATCAACCGCGCCGTCTGCATTGGTCAGAATATAGAACGCATCCCCATGGTGCTCGAGCGAATATTCAACATTATGGGCGCGCGGCTCAACCAGCATCGGCGCCGCATCAAGATCATCAGCGCGGACAAACCGAACCTCGCTGGTCGTGTGACTGCCGGAGCGGATGAAGATAAACTCGCCGCTTTGGCTTTTCGAAATACCAAGGAAGAACCCGTCATCAGGTTCTTCGTAAATCAGCCGGTCCTCGGCCGGATCAGAGCCCAGCCGATGGAGCTTGACGCGTTTTGGGCGCTGATTGTCGTCCCGCTCGATATAATAGAAGGCGCTTGAATCTGCGGCCCATACCGCGCCGACGCCATCCGCATTTTCGATCCGGTCGCCATGCGCGTCGCCCGTTTCGATATTGCGGACTTCAATTGTGTAATATTCCGATCCCAGACGGTCGACCGCAATCGCCACGAGCTTCTGGTTCGGACTGTGTTCAACATCGCCAATATCAAAAAACGTAGCGCCGTCGGCTTCCTTATCTCCATCAAACAAGATTTGCTCATCACCACCTGCAGCTGGCGCCCGGACGAAAACGGGATATTCACCACCCTCGCGGTATTTCGCCCAGTACTTCCAGTTGCCGTCTTTCGCCGGTACGCTCGCATCATCTTCTTTGATGCGCCCGCGCATTTCTGCGAACAATTTCTTGCGTAGACCTTCAAGATCGTCGGTCAGCGCTTTGTAGTATGAATTTTCAGCCTCAAGCGCCTCGCCAATATTGCCCGCCAGCACCGATGGATCGCGCAGGACATCTTGCCACTTCTCATCGCGCAACCAGGCGTAATTGTCGGTTCTCGTTTCACCATGCTGGGTAATTTCGAGCGGTTTCTTCGGCGTTTGAGGCGAGGTCAGTTTCGATGAAAACGGATTTTTACCCGTCATAATTAATTTTCCTGATGGCGTGGCGGCGATTATATCCGGTGATCCATAACTGGATTTTTGCGTATAAACCAATGTTTAGTTTTGTAGTTTTTCAGCAGCAGGCCCCATAACAGCGACATGACAATGGCGTGATGGGTGTCGCTATTAACCGGGCGCACGGCTAAATCGAGCTAATGAGATATGATCTTCAGGGAGTAGACGCATGAGACGATTTACAATGAAACATTTTGGCGCCGGGCTGATCGCCGCTCTTTTGTGTGCTGCGCCGTTTGCGATCGCCCAGCAGGAAGAGACGGCATCGACGCCGAGCTATAGCGCGACGGCCGTCTTTGCTGGCGGATGTTTCTGGTGTGTTGAAGCGGATCTCGAAAAACTCGAAGGCGTCGGTGATGTCGTATCCGGATATGCGGGCGGCGCCGTGCCGAACCCGACCTATCGAAACCATGAGGGTCATATCGAAGTCGTGCGAGCGCCTTACGACCCGAATATCATTTCCTATCGCGAACTGACGGATTATTTTTTGCGCCACATCGATGTGCTCGATAGCGGCGGACAGTTCTGCGATCGCGGGCATTCCTACACGACAGCGATTTTCTATAATAGCGACGAGCAGAAAGCAGACGCGGAAGCATCAAAAGCGGCCGCCGAAGCAGAACTTGGCCAAGCCATCGTCACGCCGATCCGCAGCCTCGATAAATTCTGGATCGCGGAAGATTATCACCAGGAATATTACAAAAAGAATCCCTTACGTTATAAGGGCTACCGCATAAGCTGTGGGCGAGATCGCCGCGTCGCAAAGGTTTGGGGCAAATAAGAACCTGCGTTCTGTCATCACCGGCCTTGTCCCGGTGATCCAGGATTACAATCTCCGTAATCAAAACTCTGGATTGCCGGAACACGTCCGGCAATGACAGAAAAATGTTGATTTACTCAATCGTGTTGTCGTCAGCGCCGCCAGACTCGCCTTCTCCCGGAACCGGGAACCCACGGTCGCGCATCAACGCTTCGATCTTTGCATCACGCCCGCGGAAGGCGCGATAAGCATCCGCCGGGTCAACCGAATTGCGCACCGCAAAGAGGTTGTCGACGAGGCTTTTGGCAACGTCCTTGTCGTAGAAACCGCCTGGCGCTTCGGCAAAGGCTTCCGCCGCATCAGCCGTTAAAACGTCAGCCCACATATACCCATAGTAACCGGCCGAGTAGCCTTCGCCGGAGAAGATATGCCCGAAATGCGGGCTTCGATGGCGCATCGGCAGTTCTTCAGGCATGCCAAGATCGGCAAGGGTCGCCCGCTCAAACGCATCGGGGTCAATGCCGTCGGGATCTGTCGTGTGATAGCGCATATCGACAAGCGCAGACGCCAGATATTCTGTCGTTGAAAAACCCTGATTGAACGTTGAAGCCGCCTTGATTTTTGCGACCAGCTCATCGGGGATCGGGTCGCCGGTTTGATAATGAACGAGATAATTGTCGATCACCGCATCGGTTGAGAGCCAGCGCTCCAACAATTGTGACTGGAACTCGGTGTAGTCGCGCACGCCGCTATTCAGCGTTGGATATTTCACATTGGAAGAAAGCCCGTGCAGCGCATGGCCGAACTCATGAAAATAAGTTTCCGCATCATCCCAGGAAATCAATACAGGCTCGTCCGGGGCGCCTTTAATGAAGTTTGAGTTATTGGAAACGAGCGGTGTTTTCTTGTCGCCATCAAGCGTATCGTGGCTGCGGTAACTCGTCATCCACGCGCCGGAGCGTTTGCCTTGCCGCGCAAAAGGATCGAGATACCAAAGCCCGATATAATCGCCGCTGGTTTTGTCGGTGACCTCCCAGACGCCGACATCTTCATGCCAGACCGGAACCGAGCCTTCTTCAACCGGCGTAAACTCATAGTTGAAGAGTTCGCCAGCGACATAGAACATCGCTTCGCGCAATTTACCGAGCTGGAGATATTGCTTCACTTCGTCCGAGTTCAGATCATATTTCGCCTGGCGGACCTTCTCCATATAGTAGCGATAGTCCCAGGCCTCGATTTTAAAATCGCCGCCTTCCGCGTCGACAATCGCCTGCATTTCAGCGACTTCTTCTGCGACGCGCGCCGTCGCCGCCGGCCAGACCGCTTCCATGAGTTCAAGCGCGCGTTCTGGCGTTTTCGCCATGCGGTTTTGCAGCCGCCATTGGGCGTAATTATCATACCCCAACAGACCAACTCGCTCATGTCGAAGCTGCAAGATTTCCGCAATGATCGCGTTGTTGTCTTTGTCATCGCCATTATCGCCGCGGCTGTAATATGTCTCCCACACGGTTTTCCGCAGATCGCGCTCGTCGGAATAGGTCAGGAACGGATCCATCGACGAGCGCGTATTGGTAATCGCATACTCACCGTCACGTTCGCGCTCAGTCGCGGCCGCAGCGGCGGCGGTCACAAAACTTTCCGGCAAACCGCTTAGCTGATCGGCGGAAATATAGGTAACGTAGCCTTCCTCATCGGCCAACACATTGTTGGCGAAGGTTGTGTGCAATTCCGCCAGGCGTTGATTGATCGCGGCGTATCGCTCTTTCGCTTCGCCTTCGAGTGTCGCGCCGTTTGAGGCGAAGCTGTCATAGGTCAGCCAGACCACACGCTGCTGGTCGGCTGAAAGCGTTTTATATTCGTCGCCCTCATAGACCGCTTTCACCCGCGCGAAGAGCTTTTCATTTTGCGTAATCTTTGAAAAGAATTCGGAGAGCTTCGGCGCCATTTCCTGCTGGATCTCGCGGAACTCCGGCGACGACACATTGGATGACCAGATGCCCCAATAGGTGAAGACATTGCCGAGCGCATCGCCGGTTTTTTCCAGCGGTACAATCGTGTTGGCAAAAGTAGGCGCCTCAGGATTGTTTGCAATCGCGTCGACTTCAGCGAGATTGCGGGCCATGCCGCCTTCCAGCGCTGGCTTGACGCCAGCCAGATCCATTTCATCGAAATGCGGTACGCCGCCATAAGGACCGTCATAAGACGACAGCAACAGATCGCCTTCGTCATTCGCGGCGTCTGCTGGCGCAAGGCCGGCAAAGAGATCGGGGGCGTCCGCGGCCATTTCCGCTCCTTTGTCCGCAGCTTTTGCCGCGTCATCGGTCGAGGCGCCTTCTTTACTGCATGCTGTTAAGGCGGTCATTAACGCCAATGAAGAAACGATCAGTTTGGTCCGCATCAGGCGGCTCCTTCTATTGAATGTGAATACCCCTGGGCGACGCTGCGCGCCGCCCCTTACGAATTTGCCCGCATGGTGCTGAGACACCTCGCCGGTTGCAAGCACGAACAGGCGTATTTTTTTCGTTTTGCCGTAAAATTGTCTCGCTTCAGCGTGCGGTGAGAGGTTTTTTCCCGATATTGAGCATGAGCCCGCCTCTGGGCCTGATCACCCCTGGCGAACCTGCATGCAGACAGCGATTGCAGCGCATCTCGGGACTGTTCCAACGAACCTCAACTTATCCGATTGCGATGCGTGCCTGATGGAACGGGCGGCTCGCGATGTCGTCCGCAGAGCGCTTCATGCGCATGCAGATTTATTGCAACGCCCTGGGTTACAGTAATAAACGATAGTCGCTCACGCGCTAATGACCGGCGCCGAAAATGCCGGTGCGGACGGAATAGTCGGCCGCAATCTGATAGTCAGGATCATCATCGGAATCGACAAGCAACTGTCCAGCGCGATTGAGCAGCTTATGACAGTCGCGTGTGAGGTGGCGCAACCGCACGGTTTTGCCCTGCGCCTCATATTTGGCGGCAAGGTCTTCAATTGCCTGGAGAGCTGACTGATCAACAATGCGGCTATGTAGAAAATCGATGATTACCACATCAGGGTCGGCCGCCGGATCAAACAGAGACGCAAATCCATCGGTTGACCCGAAAAAGAGCGGCCCTTCTATTTCATACACTTTGGCGCCGGGTTCACGCACGCTGTCGCGCTCGATGATGCGAATGCGCTTGGCGTTGTTCCAGGCAAAGGCCAGCGCCGAGACAATCACACCGACCACCACCGCTGTCGCCAAATCATATTTCACTGTGATGGCTGTAACGATGACAATCACAAAAGCGTCCGTTAACGGAATTTTTCGCATGATCATAAGGCTGCGCCAGGCAAACGTGCCGATCACAACCATGAACATGACGCCGACCAAAGCGCCGAGGGGAATTTGTTCGATCAGGCCAGAAGCGGCCAAAATGAAGACCAGTAAAAATAACGCGGCCGCGATGCCCGACAGGCGCGTGCGTCCGCCCGATTTCACATTGATCATCGACTGACCGATCATGGCGCAACCACCCATGCCGCCGAAAAAGCCGGTGACCACATTTGCCGTCCCTTGAGCCACACACTCTTGAGAGGCGCCGCCCTTCTTGCCCGTGATCTCGCCCACCAGATTGAGCGTGAGCAAGCTTTCGATAAGCCCGATCGCGGCAAGAATAAACGCATAAGGAAAAATGATTTTCAGCGTTTCTACCGTGAGCGGAATGGCCGGCACATGAAACACCGGCAACCCGCCTTTAATACTCGCGAGATCGCCGACACGCGCGACGTCGAGACCGAGGACCGCAACAAGCCCGGTGACAAAGGCAATCGCGGCCAGCGGCGCCGGAATGGCGGTCGTGAGTTTCGGCGTCGCCCAGATGATTGCCATCGTCAGCGCCGTCAGCCCCAGCATCAACACGAGCGGCCAGCCGGTCAGCCATTCGCCGTTCGCCATGCCATGACCTGCCGCGTGTGCTGTTCCCGGTACTTGAAACTGGCCGAGCTGAGCGAGGAAGATGACGATCGCAAGTCCATTGACGAAGCCGAGCATCACCGGGTGCGGCACCAGGCGGATGAATTTGCCGAGCCGGAATATGCCGGCAGCCAGTTGCAACACGCCCATCAGGACAACCGTCGCGAACAGATATTCCACCCCATGGTTCGCGACCAGCGCCACCATCACCACCGCAAGCGCGCCTGTCGCGCCGGAGATCATGCCCGGTCGCCCGCCAATTACTGCCGTGATGAGGCCAACGATGAACGCGGCGTACAAACCAACCAGCGGATGCACGCCCGCGACAAAGGCGAACGCCACGGCTTCGGGCACCAGGGCCAAGGAGACGGTCAGTCCCGACAATATTTCGGTCTTGATGCGGTTTGGCGTGAAGCCGTTAAGGTCCGCCGCGCCGGCCATCTCGGAAACTGAAAGACGCTCAGCGAAGGTCGATAGAATAGATCGCGCCATGAATGGGCCCACTGTGTTGGCGCGGTCCAAACCCGCCGGGAGGCACGCTCATACAGTGTTTATGTTGCAATGCAATATAATCGATGCGTGAAACCATCTCGCGCTCCTGTTTGTCAGCGCACTCTCAAAAAGAACATGCGTCCTCACACCGCTGGTCTTGGCTGTTTATCGGGTCGGGCCAGCTGATATCGTCAGATTATGGCAGAGGTGATTGTCTTCGCTGGCGTCTTTGTGATTGCCCTCGCAACGCTCCGGATCTGGCGCCTGCTCGATGCACGCCATGACAAAGCGGTATGGCGTCGCTTAATCGTGCTGGCCGGACCGCCAGCTTCAACCTTCGAAACCGCCATGGTTGAGCACCTCCCCGAGCCCGCCCGTCGCTATTTTCATTATTCGATTGCGCCTGGCGCATGGCTGCATTCAGCCGTGGAGATCAACATGACGGGCAAGATTGGTCTCGGCGGCAAGGCAGCGCCCAACTATCGCCCGATGCGGGGCCGACAGCTTCTCGCGCCGCCGCACGGACTTGTCTGGCGGCTCTGGTCAGGGGCAATCAGCGGGTCTGACGGCGCGACGCCGGCAACTTCCTGGACGCGGTTTTGGCTGTTTGGGTTTATTCCCGTTGTTCGTGTCGGTGGAAATCCTGATCACCATCGCTCCGCGTTTGGTCGCGTCGTCGCCGAGGCGGCGTTCTGGGCGCCGGCGTCATTGCTGCCCGGTGCGCATGTTCGATGGGCGCCAGTGGACGCCGACACGGCGGAAGCGATTGTCTCGTACGGCGCATTTAAACAAAGGGTCGCGATCACCGTTACAGATACCGGACAGCCGTCGCGCGTCGTGATCCAGCGCTGGAGCAACGAGAACAAGGAAAGGACCTTCCGCGAGCAACCGTTTGGCGGCAACCTATCCGGTTTCAAAGAGGTTGACGGATATCGATTACCAACACGGGTCGAAGGCGGTAACCATTTTGGTACAGACGATTACTTCCCATTTTATAAGGCGGATGTTACCGACATCAGTTTCCCGACGCCGGAGCGCGTAACATGAGTATGATTGACCTGCCCGTTATTGGATTTCAGCTTGTTTTGCCGATCGCCCTCCTCCTATGGTTAGCGCTAGCGCCGGCAATTTGATGAACACTACCTCATTCGGAATGATTGGATTTTCAAATAAGCGCTAGGCGACGGGCTCATGTTTCAGCTTACTGCCGCCACCGCTTGCAGCAGGCTCTCCGAGGCCCTATATTGCCCCTATTGAATCTTCGGGGCGGGGTGAAAGTCCCCACCGGCGGTAATGTGGAGCAGTTTCAGAGATGAGACTCGGTCCAACGAGCCCGCGAGCTGAGGCCTTCCTGTTTGGAGCGCCAACGCAGATACTGGTGAGAGCCCAGAGCCGACGGTCATAGTCCGGATGGTAGAAGGTTCGAGGCAGGCTTTTTGTGGCTTGCGCGTGAAGACGCCGGAGATGCGTCTTGCGCGTATTCCTGATAAAGCCCTGTTTTGACGCCCCGTAACCGATTTTGGCCACGGGGCTTTTTTTATGGGCGACGCCCAGAGCATTGATGACCTTCATCACCGGCATATGGACCGGGCGATCGATCTCGCGCTTAAGGGCGCGCGCGTTGCTCACCCCAATCCGATGGTTGGCTGCGTCATCGTCCGCGGCCGCGACACCATCATTGGCCAAGGCTGGCACGATGGTCCCGGAACCGACCACGCCGAGATGGTGGCGCTGAAAGATGCTGGCGAGGCGGCGCGCGGCGCCATCGCCTATGTCACGCTCGAGCCCTGCAATCATACCGGCCGCACCGGCCCGTGCGTCGATGCGCTGATCGAAGCCGGCGTCGCTGATGTCATTTACGCCATGGACGATCCCAACCCTGTCGCCTCCGGCGGCGGCGATCGCTTGCGCGCCGCCGGCATTAGCGTGCGAAGCGGCGTGCTGGAAGACCGCGCCCGGCATATCAACCGCGCCTGGCTTTCCTATGTGCAGCAAAAACGCCCTTACGTCGTCGGCAAAACCGCAATGACCCTGGACGGGCGGATCGCCACCGCCGGCGGCGAAAGCCAATGGATCACCAGCGCTGAAAGCCGCAAGGCGGGCCATTTTCTGCGTGCTGACGCCGGCGCGATTATTGTCGGCGCCAATACGGTGATCGCCGATGATCCGAGCTTAACCGCACGGCTCGGCGACGATGTTTCCTATCCTTTGCGCGTTGTGCTCGATACGACCGCGCGCACCTCACCCGGCGCCAAAGTCTATGAGCGCACCGGCAATGTTGCTCGTGGCAGCGCCCTCCTCGCGACGACGAATGCAGCGCCAGCGGATCGTCTCGCCGCTTTTGCGGAGATGGGTGTTGAAACGCTCATCCTTTCTGAAGACGACAATGGCCGCCCCGATCCAGGCGAGCTTCTTGCCGCGCTCTATACGCGCGAGATCGTCTCGGTGCTGGTCGAAGGCGGCGGCGTGGTTCTGGGCTCATTCTTTGACGCTGACCTGATTGACGAGATTGACATGTTCGCGGCGCCAAAGCTCTTTGGCGGCGGCAAGCCTGCCTTTGGCGGCAACGGCGTTCACGCTCTGGCCGACGCCGACCGTTTTGCCTTCATGCAGCTTGCGCAAACCGGCCCGGACTTTCATTTCCACGGCATCCGCCAATCACTCGCGACGCCAGCCTGGCGCGACGCCAACACATCGGAGGCGCGCTGATGTTTACCGGCCTTATCGAAGAAATCGGCACAGTCTCGAGCGTCACGCAAACCGCTGACAGCTTTCATCTGTCGGTCAAGGCGCAGACCGTCCTTGGCGATGTCAGCCGCGGCGATTCCATCGCCATCAACGGCGTCTGCCTGACAGTGACAAAATTTGATGACAGTGAGTTCACTGTCGGTCTCGCGCCGGAGACGTTGGCGCGGACCAATCTCGGTGATCTTGCCGCCGGCGATCCGGTCAATCTTGAGCGTTCGCTATTACCGACGACGCGTCTTGGCGGGCATTTCGTTCAGGGTCATGTCGATGCGACCGGGACCATTAAATCTTTCCGCCCGGACAATGACGCCTTGTGGCTCACGGTTAAGACCGATCCGTCGCTGATGCGCTACATCGTGACCAAAGGATATGTCGCTATTGACGGCACGTCCCTCACCGTCGTCGACACCGGGGCTGATTGGTTCAACGTCACGCTGATTGATTACACGCAAGCCAAAATCATCCTGCCCCGGAAAAAGCTCGGGGCCCGCGTCAATCTCGAGGTCGATATCCTCGCGAAATATATCGAGCGTCTCACCGGCGGGCAGACAGCCGTACAGGTGCGTGCGCCAATTACCACGGACTTATTATCTCAACACGGCTTTATCAAAGAAGGAGCGCGCTAATGCCGATCGCATCTGTGCCTGAAGCAATCATCGCCTTTAAGACAGGAGAGATCGTCATCATTGTCGATGATGAAGACCGCGAAAACGAAGGCGACCTTGCGATCGCGGCAGACTTCGTCACGCCGGAGAAAGTGAACTTTTTCGCCAAAGAAGGCCGCGGCCTCATCTGCTGTTCCATGGCTGGCGCGCTGATCGACAAATTCGCACTGCCGATGATGGTGCCCCAGGAAGAAAACCGGTCCGGCTTCGGCACCGCCTTCACGGTATCCGTCGAGGCGGCAAGCGGCGTCACCACCGGCATCTCCGCCCATGACCGCGCCCATACCATCCGCACGCTTATCGA
>JAJFGC010000045.1 GCA_021776345.1 Hyphococcus sp.
TCAGCGAAGGTTTTTCCGGTCTCTTCAGGGTCATTTAAGCCAATTTTTTTTGCTGAGACCGCCTCGATTCCGTAGGCGGAAACTAACTCATTGATTTCTATAATCTTTTCATCGTTATGGGAAGCGATAATTAGCGTCCCAGAGCTAAATTTTCGTGCTTTTTCGACCATCTTTTTATCCTTTTTCGACAAAAGTTTATCGTTTTTCGAGAAAAAACACTTGCATCGTTATTCGATAAGTGTATATCGATAATCAACAAGACGACGGATCAACCGCCGCAAACGGAAAAACCGGCCAGAGGCCCTTCTGGAAGAAAAGAAAAGGCGGAAGGGCAAGAAAAGCAAGACCGGCGACCAAGACGACCCCTCCGGCAACGACCGGAAAATAAGACCCTCCGGCGAAGGTCGGAACACAAAAAAAGAGCGGCAGGGAAAATCCCAAACCGCTCAAAAGATCAGAATGACTTGCTTTGGTTCAACTAGGGAAAAAAGAAAAGGAGAAATCCCATGTCTCGCAAACACTCAACAGATAACTTCGGTGGAGTTGGTGGAATTGTCAACGGTCTGGCCGTTTTGGTTACGATAAGCCTCATTGGTGCTGGCTATTTCACGGCCCTCGGCTCTTTCGCAGGCGTTGCATAATGTCAAAATTGATGCATCTCGCGGCCGCCGGCATTATGGCGGCCATTATGGGGGCGAGCCTGATCGGGCTCGCCACGGCTGCCCCACAAGAGGCCAGTGCAGCTGCCCACTCATGCCAAAAAGCGCTTTGCTTTGTGGCATTCTTTTAAGCGCCTGTGGAAAGTCTAACCGCGCGCTTAAAGAGAGAATCGCCCGATTTTCACCACGAGACGATGCTTGCCGGCGTCAATCACGACTGTCCGGCAATACCTAATGACGATTGAAGATGGAGACTTATTTATGCGGGCCATAGGAAAGGGATCACTGGCGTCGATTCTCGCCGTGGGGTTGCACATTACACGGATTATCCTTTGGATAGCGTTTATCGGATTATCAATTGCGATCGTTATCGTCCCGGTCTTTTCCATTGTTGTCGGGATGATTGGCGGTTTTGACAGTCTTGATATCGACGACGACCTTATCGTTGGCGCCGGCGATTATATGGAGATCGCGTATCATTTCGTCGGTTTCGGCGTCATGCTGTTTGTCGTCACCCGTCTTCTTGAAATTTTGCAAACCCTAAGGTTTGGCTCGCCCTTCGTGAAGGAAAATGCCGAGCGCTTCCGCACCGTCGGCTATGCGCTGCTGATCGGAGAGGGCGCTAAGTTTGCCTTCGGGTTTATGTCGCTGATCACGGATTCTGATGTTGAGATCGACAGCGAGATGATCACCTGGCTTGCCATCATTGCTGTCTTTGTCCTTGCGGAAGTCTTCCATGAGGGCGCCCGGATGAAAGAAGAACAGGATTTAACGGTGTAATGACGATTTCGGTCAAACTCGATCGCGTTTTACTCGACCGCGGCATGTCGCTGACGGAGCTGTCAGAACGTGTCGGTGTGACCATCGCCAATTTGTCGATCCTGAAAACCGGCAAAGCGAAAGCCATTCGGTTCTCAACCCTGGAAGCGATTTGCCAAGAACTCAAATGCCAGCCCGGCGATATTCTATTCTTCGACACCGACGGAGAAGTTGCGGACGCTGCAGAATAGCATCTTCACTTCAACGGCGTTGATGCGGGATCGCCGATCGCCTCGGTCGGCTCTATTGCCGCCATGCGCGACGGACTTGCCTCCCCAACGGCTTTACTGGTTAAGGCAAAAACCCATAATACGAGGCCCAAGATCGTTGTGCAGATATAGGGCAGGGCTTGCGCAATGCCATATAGCGCGAACCCGACGATTGGCGCGATACTAAAGCCGGAAGCGCCGGCGGCGCCGGCAAGGCCGATCGCGGCGCCTTGCTCGTCTGACGTTACCGCGAGAGATGCGGCGGCGTTAAAGCCTGGAATGGCAAGGCCGGCGCCAAAGCCCGCTAGCATCATTCCAAAAATAACCGGGCCCAAATGCGGCATCGTCCAGATCAAGCCGTGACCAAACACAATTAGGAGCGGTGCTATTCGCATCAATAAGCGAGGCTCAACCCCAAAGCGTTGCACAATAACGAGTTGCGCGAACAGCGCCGCCATGGCGCCGACCATCAACCCAATGCCGACAAGCTGCGGCGCCATTTGCGTGGAAACTTCGAGAACGTCCATAAAATAAAATGCAATGGTTTGTACCGGGATTGCATTGGCGACGCCAAACGCAAGCCCAAAAATCAAAAATGGACGTATCCGTTTGTCGCTGAGTTTGACTTTGGGTTTTTGCACGCGTTCCTTCGGCGACGACTTTTCGGGCAGATAAATATAGACAATGACGCTCATAATGGCGGCGAGGCCGGCAATTGCGAAAAACGGCACCGCGCGGCCAAGAACTGCAGCGACAGCCCCAAAGCCCGGCCCGATCATAGCGCCAAGACCAAACGCGGCGGAAAAGTTTGCAATACCGGCCGTGCGGTCTGCCGCATTCGTTCGATCGGCAATATAAGCTTGCGCCGCCGGCGGTCCGGCTGATCCAAAGATGCCGTAAAGGCTCCGGGTTAGCACCAGCAAAATATATAGGGGCAGGCCTGATAAGATACCGAGCAATCCGAGCCGGATCGAGGCGCCGAATAAAATCATTGAAACAGCAAAGCCGACGAGGCCAAGTATAATATATGGTTTGCGCCCGCCATCGTCGCTAAGTCTGCCCCAGCGGGGCACGCAAAAAACCCAGCCGATGGCTGAGACCATAAAAATCAAAACGACCTGAAAATCTGAAACGCCAATCTGTCTGGCAATGGGCGGTAAAACGGAAAACACAATCGTTTGTCCCATGCCGGCGCAAAGGGCGCCGGCAAGCAAAAGCGCAATCGCCATGCGGCGCGATTGCGGCGACGACACTGGTGCGGCAGCAGGTTCTTGCGGTTGTTGCTGTTCGACAGCCGGGGAATCGCTTCCTTTAGGCGGCGCAGGGATTTCCATCGCCGTGACAAAGCATGCTGCGCCGGGGAGCGCAAGAATACATCTGCAGCGACATCATTGTTTCCTAATATGTGCTTTGATAGAGAGAACCGGGGAGGCGACCATGCAAGAAGACGCCATTTTTCAAGTCGAGGGCGGGTGCGGATGCAGCGCGGTGCGCTATCGGCTTACCTCGGAACCGCTGTTCGTTCATTGTTGCCACTGCCGGTGGTGTCAGCGTGAATCCGGCGCAGCGTTTGCGATGAACGCGCTGATAGAGGCAAGCCGTGTTGTGCTGCTCAAGGGCGAGCCGTTTGCGTCAAAAATTCCGTCGGAAAGTGGCAAGGGCCAACGCTTTTATCGGTGTTCAAAATGCTGTGTTGCTTTATGGAGCCATTACGCTGGTATGGGCGGCAAGGTCTGCTTTATTCGTGTCGGCACGCTCGACAATCCAGACATGCTGCCGCCTGATATCCATATCTATACGGATAGTAAGCAGCCTTGGGTAATTTTGGGCGACGATAAGCCGGCGGTCAGCGAATATTACAGCAAAAAGGATCACTGGCCCGAAGCCAGCCTCGATCGCTGGCGCGCCGTAACCGGATAATCATAGATTCGCGACTATGGCGTTTTGTGCGCGACGCCCTCTTTCATAACAAAATCAACGTCTTCAAGTTCGGTAATATCCGCCAACGGATCGCCATCAACGGCGACGATGTCAGCTAGTTTTCCAGGCTCAATCGAGCCGAATTGATCGTCATGGCCTAGATGGCGCGCGGCGACAACGGTGGCGGATCGGATTGCTTCCATCGGCGTCATGCCTGCTTTCACGAGAAGCGCGAATTCTCGCCCATTGTCGCCATGCTTGGAAACGCCGGTGTCTGTGCCAAACGCGATCATAACGCCGCCATCATGGGCGCGCCGCGCCATGTCATGCATCAAGTGGCCGACCTTGAGCGCCTTGTCGCGTTGCGGCGGCAAAAGGAATGTATCGGGATCATTGGCCCATTCGACAACGGTTGCGCCGGCCAGCAATGTTGGCACGAGATAGGCGTTATTGCGTTTGAAAAGGCGGATGGATTCATTGTCGAGATAGGTGCCGTGTTCGATCGAATCGACGCCGGCGCGCAAAGCGGCGTTAATGCCGTTGACGCCATGAGCGTGCGCCGTCACTTTTCGCCCCATCATATGGGATGCATCCATGATGGCTTTGAGTTCATCTTCAAAGAATTGCTGTTCAAGGCCAGCGGCTGTATTTGATAGAACACCAGCGGTCGCCGTCAGTTTGATATGATCAGCACCGTTGCGAACCTGTTCGCGCACCGCGCGCCGGCAATCGCCGACACCGTCGCAAACACCTGACGAGTGAAGAATGTCCGCAACATCGTTACGGTAGCCTTGCGTGCCGTCGCCATGGCCGCCGGTGACGGAGATTGTCTTGCCCGATGCAAAGATTCGCGGCCCAACAATATCGCCCCGATTAATGCCGTCTCGTAATGCAAAGATGGCGTCTCCACCGCGCGCGCCGACATCGCGGACTGTTGTGAATCCGGCTTCCAGCGTCTTTCGGGCATAACCGGCGCCAGCGATGGCGCGATCCGCATCTGACATCTCAACGGCCTGAAGGCGACCTTTAGGATTGTTTTCACCGGTGATGTGAACGTGGCTGTCGATAAAACCTGGCATGACGAAATAGTCGGTCAAATCATGTGTGCTAACGGTGTCATCTGCCGATGCGCCGATAGCTGTTGCGTCCACATAGCCTGACTGGATAGCTGTTATTTTGTCATTTTTGATGACAACGCTTTGTTCGTTTAAGGCGGGTTCGCCGGGCACCGCCAGCAATCGTCCAGCATGAATGATTGAGTAATCATCAGCGTGCGCTATGCCCAACAAGGCGCTCGTGCATGCAATCAGTGAAAGATATTTCATGGAAACCCCGTATCTTCTGTCGGTGTTGAAAAAATAGCACCCGCAGACTTTATCTCTTTTATCCGGTATCGGCAGAAACGCGACGTGCTTTTGGGCCCATATACAATTTCTCGTTGGCGAAATCGAACATGAAATTATATTCGGTCATGAGGTCAGAGCCGATCAGGCAATATGGCTTCCTGCTGATGCCGAGCTCTTCAAAGATGAGCGCATCAAAAACCAGAATGACGCGCTTGCGCCATTGCGCGCCAGCAATCCTGATTCTAGCGATGCGGACGTTGCGGGCAATTTCCGTGTTGTCAAAAATATCGTTCAGCCTGCTGCCAGTGCTAAAGCCGGTGCTTTTTGATTCATTAAAGAAAACGCCGGAAAGCAACCGCCGCAAAGCATAATAGTTTATGATTGTCCCTGATGCGCCAAGATCGATAATGCATTCGACGCGCCGTCCGTGCATGTTGACGCTGATCTTATAGAGCGTTCCCCCGCTTGCGCCATAATCATCTCCTTTGAGGGATGTTTTTGACCAACCGCGTGGAAGGTCGGACATAGCGTTATTTTTGTCATAGAGACGGATAACACGTCGGTCCGCGTCAACCCAAACTCTGTAGCGGGTTAAGAAATCAAGCCCTAAGACGCCGCCGGGCGTGCGTCGCCCCCTGCGCCAGTTCGGAAGAACAACGCCGACATGCTCAGTAAGGTCCTGGCCGCCGACATTTATGGCGCCAATGTAAAATGCAGGCAGCGCCTCCGCGCCAGCAAGCCCGAGGATACGAATCGGGTCTCGATCTGCGGGTGTAAAGTCGTGATCGTCCGCCAGGTTTTGAAAAGTGGCTGTAATGGTTGCGCCGGAATCGACGACAAAGTCATAAGGCCCTTCGCCATTGACCATGGCGCTGATGGTGATCCAGCCTTCATAATCGATGCGGTACGGGATTTCCGCGACCGGGTCCGCGGCGCGCGCTGACAAGCTAAAAATCAAGCTCGTAAATAGGCTAATAATGATAATCGCGCTGCGTTGCACAATCTCGACTCCCAAAGGCGCAATCTGGGATTGATCTTAAGGCAATTGAGCGTCTGCGCCAGCCGGATCATCCAATTGTCGGTTCGGTCTGCCGGATTTGGCTAAAGATTGAGCTGCCGGCGCCCTGCTTTTGTCCGCAAGAAACGGGCAGTGTTTTGCTGTGAAATATGGGACTTTTCGATATGACAGAACGATTTGTAACAGAAGATGAGCGATGGGCCGCGGTGGAAGCCCGCAATAAGGTTGCCGACGGCAAATTTTGGACATGTGTTCGGACCACAGGAATTTACTGCGTTCCATCATGCGCCGGCAGGCCTCACCGAAAGAACGTCTTTTTCGTCGAAACCCCAGCCGCCGCCATCGCTGCCGGCTATCGCGCCTGCAAGCGGCGCCGGCCTGATGGCGCCGCCTGAGCGCAGGTTCCCAAGAGCCTGCATCGGATAGAGGTCGAGCGCCATATCTAAAGGGCTCAACGAAGGAACGTGTCATGCAGCATATCGTTCGTCGTCTGCCGCCAGCGGGGCGAAAAGGCTCTCTGGGTAGTTTCAGCCATTGGCCTTGGGTTTGGGTTTTTTCTTTTGCTGCAATAGCGAAGAAACGCCCTGCGGCTCTTGCATCCGAGGGTTTTCGCGCTATAAACCGCCGCTTCCACCTGACCGCCGGGCCAACAGGCATGCCTTGGCGGTTTTATAACGCACCCGAAAGGGTCCCCAGCAGTCCTGGGGGATAACAAGGATACGCGAAATGCCCAAGATGAAGACCAAGTCAGGCGCGAAAAAGCGCTTTAAAATGACGGCCTCCGGCAAGGTAAAAGCCGGCCCTGCCGGTAAACGCCATGGCATGATCAAACGCACGCCCAAACAAATCCGCCAAAACCGGGGAACCAGGATTCTGGCTGATTGCGACGCGAAGATCGTCAAAAAATACATGCCATATAACCGGTAAGGAGCCGCCCCATGTCACGAGTTAAAAGAGGCGTCACCGCCCACGCCCGTCATCGAAAAATAATCACCAACGCCAAAGGCTATCGCGGCCGACGTAAAAACACGTTCCGCATCGCCAACCAGGCGGTAGAAAAGGCCGGCCAGTACGCCTATCGCGACCGCCGCGCCAAAAAACGCAATTTCCGCGCGCTCTGGATCCAGCGGATCAACGCCGCCGCCCGCGAAGCCGGCATCACTTATGGCCGATTTATTAACGGGCTCGACCGCGCCGGGATCGAAGTGGACCGGAAGGTTCTCGCTGATCTCGCTGTAAGAGAGCCCGAGGCGTTCAAGGCCCTGGCGGAAAAAGCGAAAGCGGCGCTCGCTTAAGCGCAATATTCCGTCCCCGGCCTTCGCCACCAAGGAACCGGGTGACGTTTTCATGTGAATTCGATTAAGCGTCATTCGGAAACGAGTGACGCTTTTTTGTTGGCGAGGAATAGATAATGAAATTGATTGTCAGAAACGGAAAAGTGGCGCCGGTGTCGTTCTTCAAATTCGTATTTGTAGGGCATGCGATTGGTCTCACTATGGTTTTCCTCCCGATGTTTCTTCTTGTCGGGATTATTAGTGTTTTTGTACCGGCTGAAACAACGTCAGGTGAAACTGTATCATTCATTTTTGCACCGCTCTTGGTGCCCCTAATCGCACTTATGCAGGGTCTAATGATTGGAGGAACGGTTACGCTTGGTTTATGGCTCTATACTCGAAAAAAACAAATCATTATCGAAGAAGAAAAATGAACGACATCAAGAAACTGGAATCCGACCTCACCGCGAAGATCGCCACCGCTGACACCGAAGCGGCGCTCGAAGAATTGCGCGTCGGCGCCCTTGGCAAAAAAGGCGTTGTTTCCGAACAGATGAAGTCCCTCGGCAAGATGAGCCCGGAAGAACGGAAGGAAATGGGCCCGGCGCTCAACGGCCTTAAGACCCGGATCGCCGAGGCGATTGAGACGAAGAAAGCAACACTGGAAGAAGCCGCCCTTGATGCGCGCCTCGCGTCGGAAAAGGTTGACGTGACGCTCCCCGTGCGTCCTGAAGTTCAAGGCAAAATTCACCCGGTTTCTCAAGTCACGGAAGAAATTGTCGCGATCTTTTCCGCGATGGGGTTTGATGTGGCGGAGGGGCCGGACATTGAAGATGACTTCCATAATTTCACGGCGCTGAATTTCCCCTCCGATCACCCTGCGCGTGAAATGCACGATACGTTTTTCTTCGAGCCGAAGGAAGACGGCAGCCGCATGTTGCTGCGAACACATACATCGCCGGTGCAGATCCGCACCATGATGACGCAAAAACCGCCGATCCGGATTATCATCCCTGGACGGACGTTTCGGTGTGATAGCGATCAGACCCACACGCCAATGTTCCACCAGGTCGAGGGGCTGGTGATCGATAAAGAGGCCAATATGGGTCACCTCAAAGGCACGCTTGAAGCATTCGTCAAAACGTATTTTGAAATCGATGATGTGAAAACGCGCTTTCGCCCGCACTTCTTTCCTTTCACCGAGCCGTCCGCCGAAATGGACATCGGCTATGAGCGTGTCGGAAACGAGATCCGTTTCGGGCAAGGCTCGGACTGGATGGAAATTCTGGGCTGCGGCATGGTGCATGAGAACGTGCTTAAAAATTGCGGTCTCGACCCGGACGAGTATCAGGGTTTTGCCTGGGGCATGGGCGTTGATCGCCTGGCCATGCTGAAATATGGCATTCCGGATTTGCGTGATTTTTTCGCCGCCGATGCGCGCTGGCTTGAGCATTATGGCTTTGATCCGCTTGATCAGCCGAATTTGGCGACTGGGTTGTCGAGGTGAGCAGCATTACAAAACTATCCTTGGCTTGTTTGGTAGGCTTCG
This sequence comes from Hyphococcus sp., assembly GCA_021776345.1. Taxonomy (GTDB): domain Bacteria; phylum Pseudomonadota; class Alphaproteobacteria; order Caulobacterales; family Parvularculaceae; genus Hyphococcus. The sequence continues at coordinate 8,795 of JAJFGC010000045.1, forward strand.
GGCTGTCTGCCTGTGCAACGCAGCCAAGTATTTATAGCGATGGATTGATCCCATGCAGGCCGAAACCATTTAGCAACGGCCCCCATAGTCGCGCCTACAACGTTAGCGAAAGAGATGTGAAAACATTTAGCGGCTTTTCGGAGTACCGTGTTTCAGTTGGGCAGGGCTGGGCTGGCGGTGAAGCTAAGGACATATGCTTCGATGTGTTACCACCACTGGCTGATCAGACGGACAATGTGAAAGGCCTTGTCGCAGGGTCTCTAGCTACCGTCGGTGCAATCGAATCTAAAGATGCAAATGTAGCCATCACTGTTAGTTGGCTTGTTCACGATGTCCCCGGTGCTAACAATTATGGTATTTGCCTAATAACTCCAGAAATTCGAGTTGGATTCCCGGATGCAGTCGAGCTTGAATGGAATGGAAACAGCGTCGTTCGAAGCGTCGATGTGTATGTCGCGTCAATGGAATGGTTCGCACCCAAAGAATGTGTTGTGGACCAGCTTGCTGATTATACAAACCTACAAGTTGAAACAATTCGAAAATCGATTGCCGGGGACCTTGGCCCGGTTACCGATTGGAGACCGCAATGAAATTCACTCTTAGTTGGCTTAAAGAACATCTCAAGACGGATGCAAGCCTTGAAGAAATCGTCGATGCCATGGTCGGCGTCGGCCTTGAGGTTGAGGGCGTCGAAAACCCCCAAGAGCGACTTGCAGCATTTTCAATCGGCGAAGTTGTGCACGCGGAAAAACATCCCGACGCAGATAAGTTAAAGGTCTGTAAGGTTGCGACCAAAGACGGCGAGAAACTGATTGTTTGCGGCGCGCCGAATGCACGGGCAGGGATTAAGATAGCTTACGCGCCGGTTGGCGCTTACGTGCCCGGCATCGACGTCACGCTCTCTAAAGCGAAGATTCGCGGCGTCGAGAGCTTCGGCATGATGTGCTCGGCCCGGGAAATGGAACTGGGGGACGATCATGACGGAATCATTGAAGCGCCGGACGCGGCCAAGGTCGGTGACCCGGTTGCCGCCTGGCTCGGCGCCAATGATCCGGTGATTGATTTTGAAGTGACGCCAAACCGACCCGATACGAATGG
>JAJFGC010000046.1 GCA_021776345.1 Hyphococcus sp.
CCGAGAGAGAGTAGGCAATCTGCGCGTACCAGGCTTCGAGCTCGAGTTCTGGCAACGCTTCGACGCCAACCGATCCTTCAAATGCGGTATTCATAGGATCGCGCTTGGCGTTGAGATATTCAGCTCGTATATCCCAGGGACCGCGAGTGTACGCCGCGTCAGCGCCCCATAACGTCACCCTGGCGTCGGTGGGAAGCAGTTCGCCCATGTTGTCGGGGAGGGGATCGTCGTCGCCCTCATCACCGTGACCATCTCCGACGCCTTCTTCCAGTTCCGCAGTGCCTGAAACATCCCCGACAAGGAACGATCCGCCAACCTCGAGATACGGCAGCGGGAGAAAGCCGATGCGGCCGCTAATAGCCTTGTTGGCGTTATCGTCACCTCCCTTGGCTTCAAATTCCACGCCGCCTTCGTGGCTAAGGCGCGGTCCGTTGCCGACGGCGACGGAGTACGTCGCGATCGCTTGCCCGATAGAGACGCCGCCTCTGAGCATAGCGCCAGTGTCACTTGCAGGTTGCACGCCGTCATGACCGAAGCCTGCAGGCGGGTTGGCCATCCGGTTGATCCAGGTGGGATGCAGGCGTTCCTGAAACTGTCCAACGGGGCTCAAAAACTGCCCGAGAACAAGGGTTGCATTGTTATGGAGGAAAATGTCGGCTTGTGCGTATTCAAGCTCCAATTCGGTTTCACCATCTCCATCAATCGAGATCTCCGCTTCTGCTTCGAGCAAAATGAGATCTTTGTACTGAAAATGAAAGGCCGGATTGAATCTAGCAGCCGAAAAATCAGCTGTGGTTTCCCCGTCAAAGTCCCTGACAATGAATGTGGCGTCCGCATAACCGGCAAGGTGCCAGCTTGTGTCTGATTGACCGGAGATACGCTGGTATGGCACGCCGCCCATAGGCGCGGACTGATCAGTGCTTTCGCGCGGCGCGGCGCGAGACGTTTGGGATGGTGGCGCAGAACTTTGCACGGTTGTGACCGGCTGATCATTTCTCATGCGGACCGCTTGTTCAGCGGCGTTTGCTGTCAATTGCACGCCTTGGGAGCATTCGAACCCCGCCGAAGTTAGGCGAGTGATCAGTTCTTGTGCTTTTTCTTCGCAAAACGCCATGGAGTCATTGGAACGCCAGAGAAACTGATCGGGCGCCCCCTCGTCTGGCTTGCGGTAAAGCACCTTGCAGACTGCGCTGCCATATGTTGGTTGAATGATCTCAATGCTACGATCCAGATTGTTGGTCGAACACACATAATTTGATTGGGCTGCTGCTGATCCGAAGGCGGATAATATCACAGCAGTTGCAGTTGATGTGAGAAGTGTAACAGTATTTCGGGTGTTGGTTTTGTATTGGCGCATGACTGCCCCCGTTTGTAACGTTCAGCGCGGGCCTTGACTAAAGACCGCCTCAACAAGCATCCATACGGCTCAGGAAAAGTACTCCCTCACGATTGCGCTGCGACACATTGTGCAGGCTGATGCGTTTCTTTTCTCACCGCGATCTTTCAATCACAGCTCATGCAACTACCGACGACGACAGCAGCCCAGATTTTTTGATGGATGATGAGGGAACAAGGCGACCTATGCGTAATGTTGTGTAATGTAATGACGTTCGTGCATTGCGACTGCGATGCAAATTCACCACGAATTGAAAGTTTTGGAGACGCCGATGAAAACGAAAACTTTGTGGCAAACTGGCGCGACTATTTTCACCGCCAGTGCTTTCGGCGCATTTTGGGCAGTCGCGGCCGCCGAGGATCCTGCGCTGCAGGCGCCGGAAGAGGTTCAGGCGATTGAGGTCGCCAAAGCCCTCGTCGACCCGAGCATCATCTCCGCGGGACAGCGTTCATTCGTCAAATGCCAAGCATGCCATATGGTTGGAGAAAACGTACAGCGCCGCGCCGGCCCACCGCTCAATGGCGTCGTCGGTCGCGCCGCCGGAACGAGCGAAGGTTTCCGATATTCGCCCGGTATGGCGAAGGCGACGGCGGATAATTTTGTGTGGACGTTAGAAATGCTTGATGCGTATCTAAAATCGCCCCGGGACATCGTCCCAGGAACGACAATGGGCTTTGCCGGAATTCCTAAGCCGGATGAACGCAAAGGGCTTATCGCTTATTTGGCGTCATATGCTGCAGACGGCACGCGGGTAGAAACGGCGACCGAATAAACTGCGGTCGGCTCAGGGTGAGCACGACGCGTGTTTCACTGCGAAAAGTGCGAGCATTGGGATTATTACCCACTGCAACAGTGGCGTTAGCCCTGTTTCCAAGGGCGATATTGTCGGCATTAGGTCCGAATACGCCCAGCTTTTTCTAACGACGACATTAATCCACTCACTATAAATCGTGTAACTGATCCCGGCGGCCAGCGTTAGAATAGCGACTGGCCTAAACCGTTGGGCTGGCCAATCACGATAGCCAACAAAAGCGATCGCGCCAATTAGCGACGTAATTGCAATGATCATGTCGCCGGCCGTGCAGTGAACAACTGCAAACGCTATTTCAGCCCGGGTTCCTTCAGCCCAAAGCGTATAGAATGGCATCTGGCCGATTTCCCACAGACTATGAGCGACGGCCGATATGAGTAAATAGACGCGTAGTGCGGCGAGCCATCCGCCCTTGGATTTTAACGGTCGGCCAGATTTATTATCGTCCGCCATTGCTTGCTTCATGTGATCTGTAAAGGAAACATCTTTACGTTAGTAGTTTTCTCCCGATGCGTACACTAATTTTGTCAAATAGCTCGGAATGAGATGTTCGGTTCAATCAAATACGCTATTTTCGTCTATTGCGCCGCACAGAAATATCGCGCAATTCGAAGTGTGAGAAAGTCATCGCGACGGATTGAAGACAACGGGTTTGTTGACGGCGCATCTATGAAAAGACGACCTTCAAGTTCGATTTTCGATTCATCTCCAAGGCGGCGGAAATGGGCTTCACGCGTTTTAGAGAAGGAAGAATAAGCCATTGATCGTCATCTTCCAGGATTCGGGCGTGGCCTAGCAACGCCGTTTCCTTCAAGTCGCGCGGCGCATCGAAAACGACTAGAGATTTATCCCCCGAACTCTCATTGGCGACTTCCGGGGTCTGAATGCGCAGGCGGCGTTCCCGCGTCCGGCCCTCCATGATCATGGTAAGGGTAGTCCAGGTGTCCTCGTAGCCTTGGTCGTGCCTGTCAGCTTCAACTGCGATGAGGTTGCCTTTATTCTCCGGCGTCTCTGCGGCGACAATATCGAATAGGAATTGGGGAGCCTAGTGCCGCCAGAGCAGCCATGCTCCAGATACCGTTTCTGGCAAGTGATGGGTTGTAATTCATCGCGAGCTCTCCAGATATCGATCGGGTTCGGCTTGAAACCGCTCAAGGCAGCGGTCAGAGCAAAAAAGATATCGTGTGCCAAGGTATTCCGTAAACGGCGCCTCTGCCCATTCATCGACGCGCATCCCGCAGACCGGATCTTCGACCCAGGAATGCTTTTCCGACTTGCGGTCACGGATTGCACCGTCTTCCAGCCACAAGATGCGGTCCGCCACCTCTTGAGCACGTGGGTCGTGCGAGACCAAAACAACAGCACATCCCTGATCACGCGCGACGTCATGCAGGATCATCAAAACTTCCTGACCCCTGCGGGAATCGAGGTTGCCCGTCGGCTCATCGGCAAACAGGATTTTCGGTCGCACCACAAAGGCGCGGGCGATCGCCACCCGTTGCTGTTCGCCCCCCGAAAGCTG
>JAJFGC010000047.1 GCA_021776345.1 Hyphococcus sp.
GCCCGCCCGAAGCGGTTTTGAAGATCCTTTGACCTGGCCGCCTACCAGGTGATTTCCTTGCCGGTATAGTCGAAAAAACCACCTGAGTTTTCAGCCGTCAGCACCGAGAGAACGCAGAGAAGGTTTTGCGCGCATGCCTCAGCACTGGCCGTATAGCGGCCCTTCGCATATTTTTCCGTGAGCGGCGTTTTGATCGTACCCGGATGAAGCGCGACGATAACCGCATTCTTTTTTGTTCTGCCGATCTCAATCGCGGCGCATCGCACGATCTGGTTCAACGCCGCTTTTGAGGCGCGATAACTCACCCAGCCGCCAAGACGATTATCGCCAATGGACCCAACCTTGGCGGACAGCGTGGCAAATGCAGATTTCCCATCTTTTCGCAAAAAGGGCGCGAAGTGTTTCAGCGCCAATGCCGCGCCAATGGAATTGATTTCAAAAGCACGGGCCATCACCGCCGGATCGATGTCGCGAAAAGCCTTTTCCGGACCGCAGCCATCAATTTCCAAAACGCCGCTGGCGTTGATAATGAGATCAAAAACTTCGCCGCTGCCCTTTAATTGTTGGGCGATCTTTTCAAGCGCTCCATTGTCTGTGAGATCGGCGCCGTCTTTGCTGCGGCTCAGTTCGGTTACGTGCTCGCATAAGGGGTCATTTTTCAGCGCGCCGGTAAGAGCAGCGCCAATGCCGCCGGATGCGCCGAGAATCAGCGCGCGGTAAGGTGATGGTGAATAGAGCAAGCGACCCGCCTCGTGTTGCGTTCTTTACGTATCACGAAGCGCTGCGGATCGGTTTTCCTCAAAGCTGCAACAGCGATTCCAGCTTGCCGCTTTGGGCGAGGATGGCGCGCCGCCCCTCTTCGATGAATTCATCGGCGCGATCAAACGACGTCGGCATTGCGTCGCGCATATCCGGTCGCAGCAAAATATCAGGCGGGTCGATCCGCGCCCGTGCGCGGGCCAGGTGCATCTGAAAGATATCCGCAGAGGCGTAAGCGGTTTCAAAAAGATGCGGCGCCGCGTCTGCCCGGGCTTTGGCAAAATCAAATTGCCGCTTAATCGCCCCTTGCGTTTCATCAATAAGTTTGGCGACCGCGCCGGTGATCCCCGGCTTTTTTGGGGCGGGCATGGTAATGACTGCCGGGACTGTGGTTGGCCGCGGCTCAAACCGGTCCAGAACCCGCGGCACCGCATTCAAATCAACTGAGAGGACGATATCGGCGCCGAGCTTTCTCGCTGTGGATACAGGCGCCGGATTGGCGAGCGCGCCGTCAACCAACCACCGATTACCGTGTAGCACCGCGTGAAATACAACGGGAATGGCGCTGGAGGCGCGCGCGGCGTCGATAACCGACCCGGTTGTCAGAGTGACCTCTTCGCCGGTTCCGAGATCGGCGGCCACAGCGGCGAAGGGGATTGGCAGATCCTCAATATTTTTGTCATATTCGCGAAACGCCTCGAAGGCCGGTTTCGTATCGATCAGCCCGCCGCTGCGGACTTTTAACGTAAAATGTTCGAGCGCCGACAACGGCTTTAGGGTTCGCGCCCAGCTTTGAAACTCATCAAGTGCGCCGAGAAGATGAGCGCCGCCGACCAGTGCCCCGACCGAGCAACCCGTGATGACATCAGGCTTGATGCCGATTTCTTTCAAACCTTTAAGGACGCCTACATGCGCCCAGCCGCGCGCGGCGCCAGAGCCCAGCACCAGACCTAGTTTCTTCGGCACGTTCCACGTTCTCCGCGTAAGGATTTGTTAAGAAATCGACGCCTCGTTGAAACACGTCAACGCACGCTTAACCATAAGGCGTCAAGTTAAGAACTGTAACAGGCGCTTTCAAAGGGCATGACATGGATTTAACAAAAATCCCACTACTGTCAGGGCTAGCGGCGCGGCTTGATTTTCTGGCCGCGCGCTCGACGGTTATTGCCAAAAATATCGCCAATGCCGATACGCCAAATTATGCGGCAAAAGACCTGAAAAAACCTGATTTCGGGGCAATGGCGACTTCTGCCGCGGCGATGCGAGTGAGCGATCCGAAACATATGGCCGCGCCGAATGCGCAACGCTCGGACGGTTACCGGGTGGAAACAGCGCCCGATGGCGAGGCCTCGCTGACCGGCAATCAGGTGTCGCTTGAAACGCAAGCAATGAAGATTTCAGAAACGCGCCAGGAATATGCGCTGGCGACCAGCCTTTACCGCAAGAGCATGGCGATGCTGCGGCTCGCGGCCAGAGGACGGTAAGAGACCAGTTGGAGTTTAGGGTATGGATGACATCAATACAGCAATGCAGATTTCCGCCGCCGGTTTGCGAGCCCAGTCTGCGCGGCTGCGCGTAGTTGCGGAAAACCTCGCCAACGCCAACTCAACGGCGTCGGGGCCAGATACGGACCCCTATCGTCGGCAGGTGCCGGTCTTTTCGACCTATGTAGACAGGGCGCTTGGGGCTGACCTTGTCGAGGTCAATCGGGTAACGCTTGATCCGTCGGAATTTTCCATGCGCTTTGATCCAAGCCACCCGGCGGCAAACGCTGAAGGTTATATTCTTTTGCCTAACGTCAACCCGCTGGTGGAGATGATGGATATGCGCGAAGCGCAGCGCAGCTATGAAGCCAATCTTGGTGCGATGGATACGATGCGGTCGATGGCCGCGTCGACCCTGCGCATCCTGGAGTAAGACGATGAGCATGGATTCAATTCGCGCAGCGCAAGTCTATGCTCAGGTGGCAAAAGCCGCCAGCGAAGCGCCGCGCACAGATCAAGCCATGGAGTTGGCAAAGCCCGACTTCGGCCAGATGGTCACGAACGCGGTTGAAGGCGCGCAATCGACCCTAAAGGCTGGCGAAGCTGCAGCGACATCCGTTGCCGCCGGTGAGGCCAGCCTCATTGATGTCGTCACCGCCGTCAGCGCCGCAGAAGTCACGCTGGAAACAGCAATTGCCGTGCGCAATCGCGTGATCGAAGCCTATCAGGACATTTTGCGTATGCCGATCTGATATCGGCCTTTATCCGTAATCATTAGACGATCCAAACGGCTGCGTGCGATCCTTGCCTCTGTGCCGGCCGCGCGACAAAGTGCGTTGCCAGCTGAGTTAGGGTGTCATGACTGATTTCGATTTGATAATTCGCAATGCGCGTATTTTTAACGGAACAGGCGGGACGCCTGAGACCGGCGATATCGCGATCAAAGACGGCAAAATTGCCGCCCGCGGCATCGGCTTTCCGGCAGATGCTGCGGAAGAGATCGATGGCGAAGGCTTATGGCTGTTGCCAGGGCTTCTTGATATTCACACCCACTATGATCTCGAGGTTGAGCTAGCGCCTGGTCTGCCGGAATCGGTGCGTCACGGGACGACGACAGTTGTCGTTTCCAATTGTTCCCTCGGTCTTGCCTTCGGCGCCCAACGCGAAAACGGTCAGGACCCGATTGTCGATTGTTTTGCCCGGGTCGAAAATATTCCAAAGCCGGTGCTGAAACGCGTTGCCGACAAAGTCACCTGGGATGACAGCGCAGATTATCTCACTCATCTCGAGACGCTTAATCTCGGGCCGAATATTGTCCCGATGATCCCCTACTCCATGCTGCGGATTGCAGCGATGGGCGTCACGCCCTCCGTCACTCGCGATCCAACAGCGGATGAGATGGCCGAGATGGAGCGCCTTCTCGAAAAAGGCATGGACGAGGGCTATGCAGGGTTTTCGTCTGACGGCTTGCCGTTTCATTATCTTTCAAATGATCCGAACCGGCAGCACCGTGTCCCGTCGCAATATGCGTCATATGATGAATTGAAAAGGCTGACGCATATTGTCCGGCGTTATGAGCGGGTGTGGCAGGCGACACCGCCTACCGAAAGTCCTCTTAAGGTCTTCCGCACATTTTTGCTGACGAGCGGCCGGCTTTACAAAAAGGCGCTGAAAATTACAGCGGTGGCGGCGCTCGATGTGCGCTCCGATCGCAATATTATTCGTTCAGCACACGTACTTGCAAGATTGTTGAATTCGCCGATCTTCAAAGGAAAGTTCGCGCTGCAATCTCTGGCGGCGCGCTTCAAAGTCTGGTCCGACGGGCCTTATACGCCGCTGGCGGAAGAGATTGCGGAACTGCGCGCTTTGGCGATGCTCGATATTGAGGACACTGAAGGCCGCCAGGCGCTCTATAATGACCCTGAATTTGAACGCAATTTCAAAGAGATGTGGCGTAAGGGCAAGTCCGGCTTCAGCCTTGACCGGATCAAGCGCCTGTTGCGGATGGAAGACTTGGCGCTGCGTCGTGCGCCGGAAGAAATGTTCGTCGAGCACGCACCAGTCGGTGTTTGGCGAGGCGATAATTTTGCCGAGCTTGCGGGGCGCGTGATGCGGTTTCAGCAAACTGGCGACGGCGCTCGTGATGATGAGGAGCGCGCGGCTTTTGAAAAATTTCCGCGGATAGAAGATGAAGCGGATTTTGTATTTCATAGTTTCCGTTTGTTTGACCGCGATCTTTTTTGGTGGACCGTGAGCGCTAATGCTGATGAAAAGAAACTCCGCCAGCTGACGATGAGCAAAACATTTTTACCCGGCTTTGCGGACTCCGGCGCCCATCTCACCAATATGGCGTTTTATGATGTCAATTTGCGTGCGCTCAAAATCGCTTATGAAGAGCGCGGAGAAGATGGCGTTGCCTTTATGGCAAAACGTCTGACCCGTGATCCGGCGGACTTTTTTGGGGTCGCTGCGGGCACTCTTGATCTTGGCGTGCAAGCGGACATTACGCTGATCGATCCAAAAGCGCTCGCGGTGTATGATGCGGAGGCAAACGCGACGCGGATCTATCGCGATGTCCTGCAGCATGATCAGATGGTCAATCGCTCCGATGGCGTCGTCGCCGCCACTATTATTGCCGGCGAGCCGGTCTATCAGAACGGCGCTTTTGCGAACTCGTTCGAGGCAAAAAAACTTGGCCGGGTGCTTCTGGCGAAAAATGCGAAAGCACAGCAAAATCAACCGGTTCTGGCGGCTGCGGAGTAAGCGTTTTAACCCTAGCTTAACCCAATCCTTACGCCCCCTTAACCATGGGCCGGGCAATATTTGCCGGGTCAAAAGCCATGGGTCAGGCGAGGAAATATGGGCGGCGCTGAAATCTTGGAAATTGCGCGTGAAGCGTTTTGGGTGACGCTGCTGGTTGCGGGTCCGGCCATGCTGGCGGGCCTTGCGGTGGGTCTTTCTATTGCGCTCTTACAGGCGTTGACCCAGGTGCAAGAACTCACCCTGGTGTTCGTGCCGCGCATTATTGTGATGTTTATCGTCATTGCGATTTCCCTGCCCTTTATGGGGGGCGCGCTCGGCCGGTTTGCAACGGAGCTTTACGCGCGCATCGCCACTGGCGGGATCGGCGCTGGCTAATGGCCGCGTCGTTATCGCTTGCAGATCTACCGATTGATCTCTTTATCGTCTTCGCTGTTTTTTGCCGCGTCGGCGCCCTCTTCATGACGGCGCCCGCCCTTGGCGATTTTTCCTTGTCGCCGCGCATCCGCCTTGCGGCGGCGCTTGCGGTGACCGCCGCGATAGCGCCTGTAATGGCGCCCGCTTACCCGGACTGGGCGCGTGGCGGCGGGCTCGGGACGATGTCAGCGATTATTATTGGCGAGGTTTTGGCGGGCAGTTTTTTAGGGCTATCCGCCCGCGTGATGATGAGCGCGCTTAACGTCGCTGGTCAGATCATCGCCTTTCAAATGGGCCTGTCGCTGGCGCAGATATTTGATCCGACACAGGAGCTTCAAGGCGCCATTGTCGGTGGGTTTCTGGCGATCCTTGGTACGACGATGATTTTCGCGACGGATCTCCATCATATGATGTTTGCAGCGCTGAAGGATTCTTATGTGCTGCTTTCGCCGGGCGCTCTGCCACGTTTTGGCGATATGTCGTCGATGATGGTTGATACGCTGTCGCAGGCGTTTTCTTTGGGCTTGCGGCTGGCTGCGCCGTTCGTCTTATTCGGCCTGGTTTTTTATGTTGGCGCTGGCGTCCTCAATCGCTTGATGCCGCAGGCGCAGGTGTTCTTCATGTTGATGCCGGCAAATCTCGCGCTCGGCCTGATGCTCTTGATGCTGACGACCGGCCTCATCATGACCGCCTTTCTGGAACGCTTTGAGGTGTTCCTCGCGCAGTTTCTAACTTGAGGGCTGGTATATGTCCGATAAGCCAGACAATGCGCAACGCACCGAAGAACCGACCCCGAAGCGCCTGGAAGAGGCGCGTAAAAAAGGCGACGCGCCAAAAAGTCAGGAAATGATTGCTGCTGCGATGCTCGCCGCTGGCGCGCTGGGGCTCTGGCTATTTGCCGGCGCCGCGGCAAAAGGCTTGATGCAGGCGGGCGCAGTTTTTCTCGATCACCCTCATGATTTCGTCGTCGATGGCGGCGCTTTGCAGGGCCTGTTCGCAGGCGTTGCGCTCAAAGCGGCGGCGGCGCTTAGCGGCCTTGGCGCGCTTATTTTTGCGGCGGCGATACTCGCGAACACGGGTCAAGCGCGCCCAGTTTTTACGACTGAACGCATGAAACCGTCCCTGGAGAAAATATCGCCGATCGCCGGGCTCAAACGCATCTTCGGCCCGTCAGGCCTGTTTAATTTTGCAAAAGGCGTCGGCAAACTGATCATCGTCGCGATCATTCTTTGCGTCGCTTTGTGGCCGGACAGGCAGTTGCTGGCGATCTCGATGTATGCCGATGGCGCAGGGCTTCTGAAGCTCGCGCAAGGCCTGACCCTGAAATTGGTCGGGCTTACTGTGCTGGCGATGATCGTCATCGCCGGGTTAGACTACGCGTTTCAGCGCCATTCATGGAAAAAACGCCTGCGCATGACAAAGGACGAAATCCGGCGCGAATTGAAAGAAACGGAAGGCGACCCACAGATCAAAGGCCGCTTGCGTCAGCTCCGTGACGTCCGCGCCCGCAAGCGCATGGTCGCGGCGGTCAAAGACGCAACGGTCTTGATCATGAACCCGACCCATTTCGCGGTCGCGCTCGACTATGAATTGGGCGCCGAAGCCGCCCCGCTCTGTCTTGCGAAAGGTGTCGATGAAACGGCATTGCGGATGCGGGCGGCGGCTGAAGAGCACGGCGTGCCAGTAGTCGAGAACCCGCCATTGGCGCGTGCGCTCTATGCGAGCGTCGAGGTTGATGACCAAATCCCGATTGAGCATTACGAGGCGGTGGCAGGGGTTATTGGCTTCATCATGCGCAAGGCCAAGGCGGCGCGGCCAAACGCCTAGGCCCTTGCGGAAAATCAATTAGAATTTGGCGTAAAGTCTAGTGGTCTCTGACCCCGAAGCTCTTCATAATCCGCCGTTCGAATCACTTCAGCTGGAGATCGAGCGCGCCCGTGGCCAATACGGAATCATCAAAACTGTCCTCTATTTCCATTGAGTATAAAGCTGGCGAAGCACTTGACGATCTGACGCCGTCAGAGGACGTCTCGCCCAGGCCGCATAGGCCTTCAGAAATCATCGCGATGATGGATGAGGCGGCGGCAAAAAAACCAAAATCGAAAGCAGGCGAAGAACCTGGGTCGAGCGACCCGGTGCACATTGCTACTTTCTGGCTGTTGTGGGGCTGCGTATTTATCGGCGTCGGCGCCGTCGCTTATTTTGTTTTGTCGGCACAGGAGGCGACCGGGCCCGGATTGGTCCTTGCTGGTATATTGGCGCTGATTATTGCAATCTTCGTTGCGGCGGCGGCAGCCAATATGTTTTCGCCGGTGCTGCTCGCAGGCGCCATGTTGAAAAGAGCCGGCGGGCGAACCTCGGCAGAAGCGGCTGAGCTTGCTGGCGCTGAAATTCTTGGCGCCCTTGGGCTTGCCGAGCGCGTTCTTGATGCGGATCAGGATGCGCGTCTTGTCACGCGCCGCGACGGCGTCGTGACTTATGCAAACCGCGCTTATTTCACGTTGGCCAAAGAAGCGGGTGTCAGCGGCCCTGCCGGCCTCCCCCCGCGCATTGATCGTTTCTTTGCGCAGCAAGGCGCCGAGGCGACAAAAATTTTCCGTCTGTGCAGAGCGGCAAAGGGCGGCGAGGCCGCCGAAGAGACCATCTATCAGCTAATGGGGCTTGAAGGCGGCGGCAGGCGGCGGCGGTTTGAGGTGAGTGTTCGCCCGATCCGCGGCTCTGATGAGCATGTCGCATGGCGCTTGCGCGATCTGCCGATTGAAGAAGAAGACCATGATGTTCTGGCGTCGGCTTATGCTGACTTGCCGCGACCGGTCTTCGCCGTTGAAAAATCAGGCCAGGTGCCTTGGGCGAACGCCGCCATGCGCGAAAAACTTGGCGCGCAGCGCGGCGCGATAACCCATATTGACGATATCGTCCTTGGCGAAACCGGCGATCTGGTGCGCGCCCTGTGGCGTCTCGATCGGAGCGAGGAAAAGGCGTTGATCCGACGGCGTGATGCGGATCCGGCCGACGGCGTTTTCACCGCGTTTCGTCGCGGCGGCGTCGGCGAGGGGTTTGCCTGTGTTGAGTTATTCATCGATGAGCGCGCCGACGAAGCGGAAGAGGTGGCGCTCTCCGGCGATATTTCTGAATCGCCATTCGGCATCGCCATCATCGAAGGCGAAGTCAATCGCGAGGGCCGGGTCGTTGAGGCGAACAAGGCGTTCACGGATGTTTTTGGCGGCACAAAGAAAAACGCGCCGCTTGCAAAACTGCTGAGCCCGGAAACGCTTGATGAGCTGGCTGCAGAGGTTAAGCGCAAATCAAAGGCGGGTGCGGCGCTCAGTGCTGTTGAAACAACCATTGGATCGGGCGCCGCGGCGCGGACGTTCGCCCTCTACCCAAGACCGGTGCGTCGCAAACGCGGCGCCTATGGCGCCCGCAAGCTGCTGCTCTATTCTGTCGATATTACCGACCGTAAAAGGATGGAGCAGGACTACGCCCAGGATCAAAAGCTACGCGGTATTGGCGAGATCGCCAGCAAGGTTGCCCATGATTTCAACAACTACCTGCAAGTTGTCCTTGGCCATTGCGAACGGTTAATGCTGAAGCACCCGGCAGGCGATCCGTCCTATACGGAGCTTGTGCAGATTCGAGAAAACGCACAGCGCGCCGCGAATACGACAAAACAGCTCCTTGCCTTTTCACGCAAGCAAACACTGAAACGCGAAGTATTATCGGTAACGGAAATCTTGCGCGATTTCTCACGATTTCTCACGCGCGCTATTGGCGAGAAGGTGCGCCTAGAGCTTGTCAATGGTCGGGGATTGCCACTGGTAAAGGTTGATCGCTATCAGCTTGAGACGGCGATCATGAACCTTGCAGTGAACGCCAGAGACGCGATGGCGCCCAAAGGCGGCGCCCTGAAAATCGCAACAAAGAGCATCAGCGCTGATGAACTAAAGGCGCTGACCGTGCCCGGCCTTGCCGATCAGGATCATATTATGATCGAGGTCAGCGATACCGGCCCCGGCGTGCCGGCTGATATCGCCAACAAGATTTTCGACCCGTTCTTTACCACCAAGGCTCCGGGCAAGGGCACCGGCCTTGGTCTCTCGACGGTCTACGGCACGATCCGGCAAATGGGCGGCGCTGTAACGCTTGTGAGCGACGCCGGCGGCGCTGTCTTCAGCATCTACTTGCCCGCCCATGATGGTGAAGAACCCGAAGAGGCGCCGCTATTGTCGGCGTCAGCAAAAAGCCAACCGCAAGATTTGACCGGCGCCGGGCGGATATTGGTGGTTGAAGATGAAGATTCGGTGCGGACTTTTGTCGTCGCAACGCTCTCTGATTGCGGCTATGAAACTACTGCGGCCGAGGACGGCGAAGACGCGCTCGAAATTTTCGAGGAAGAAGGCGCGGATTTCGATCTCGTCATCTCTGATGTTATGATGAATGTGCTCGATGGACCGTCTTTTGTCGCCAAAGCGCGCGAAGAGTTCGACCTTGAGTCAAAAGTTATCTTCATGTCGGCCTACGCGGAATCGGCGGTTCGCGATCAACTCGATGTGATTGAAGGCGCCGGCTATATTCAAAAGCCATTTACGTTGCGCGGGCTTGCAACGCTGGTGAAGACGACGCTTTATCCGCCGGAGGATGAAGAATAAGGGTTGGGACGGGGCTATGCGGCAGATTGTTTTTGATCTGGAGACGACTGGGTTTAAATTCTCCGAAGGGCACCGGATTGTTGAGATCGGCGCTATCGAGCTCATCAATGGCGCGATTACGGGGCGTAACTTCCATAGTTACGTCAATCCTGAACGCGATATGCCGCCAGATGCGCAGCGCGTGCACGGTCTCTCGGGTGAGTTCTTAAAGGATAAACCCCTCTTTGCTGACGAAGAGGTCGCTCCCGCCTTTCGCGCGTTTATCGATGATGCTGTATTAATCGCGCATAATGGTATTGGCTTTGACGTGCCGTTTTTGCAGGCGGAATTGAAAGCCGCGCGTCTTGCGACGATGGAAAATAAAATAATCGATACATTGCATTTAGCGCGACGAAAGTTCCCCGGCGCGCCCGCAAGCCTCGATGCTCTTTGCTCGCGCTTCGGCATAGATACGAAGGAGCGCGAACGCGACGGACACGGCGCGTTACTCGACTCCCGGCTTCTTGCAGAGGTTTATATTGAGCTGACCGGCGGCGCGCAGGCAGGGCTTGATTTCAAACGCGACGACCATGAGGGGTCGCAAACAACACAAAATGGCCGCGTGGCCAAACGCGTCGCGCGTGTGCGACCACAAGCATTAGCGCCGCTTGTGACGACCGCAGAACGTGAAGCGCATGAGGCGTTTGTGGCGGAACTTGGCGACGATTGCTTCTGGCGACGCGCCGGTAACGACCCTGGTTAAGCCTGGCCGCCTGCTTCTTGTTGGGTGCGTTGCTTGTTGGCGAGGTAGATGCCCATAAAGTCAATTGGCTCAAGCATGAGCGGTGGGTAATTACCGTTGCGTGTCGCATCCGCCATGATCTGGCGCATAAACGGAAATAGAAGCCGTGGACATTCGACCAGCATCGCCATTTCCAGTTGTTCGCGCGGCAGATTTTTAATTTCAAAAACGCCAGCATAACATGCTTCAGCGACAAATACGGCCTGGCCGTCGCGACTGGCCTTCGCCGACGCCGTCAACGCTACTTCGTATTGGTCAGTTCCCATCGGGCGGCCTTGTACATCGACATTGACTTCCATTTGCGGCGACGACGCATCCTGGAAGCTTCCCGGCGCATGAGGGTTTTCGAATGAGAGATCTTTCAGATACTGCGCAAGAACCACCAGTGACGGTAAGTTCTGATTATCGCCATTCGGCGGTGTATCCTGATTAGGAGGCGTTTCGGACATTGCGTAACCCGTATTTGTCGATGAGAGGGCGCTCTTTACACGCGCGGCCCATCGCCCGCAACCCGGTCCGCTCAGGGACGGCGGATAGTTATCGTCGCATTGTCGCGGTCAATACGCTTTTTTATTTCCCGCAACGCAAGCTGCGCCAAAAAATGGCGCAGAGGCGGTATTAACAGGGAAAAACCAATGGCGTCTGTGATGAAGCCTGGTGTCATCAAAAATGGGGCGGCCACGACTAGTAGCGCCCCATCAATGGCCGCCGATACTGGCGGTTGACCGGCATTTAGGTCGCGTCGCGCGTTGTTGATGGCCGCGAGCCCCTGGAGACGGATGACAAAACCACCAATAATCGCTGTGGCCAGACACGCACCAATGACCGGAAAGACGCCAAATGCGGAGCCTGCGGCTAAGAGCACGTAAATCTCCGCAATTGGCCCTAAAACGAATAGAATGAGTAGGATAAAAAGCATAAGCCTGTGGTGTTTTCCTTATTTTCAACCCTATATAAGACCGGATCGCGCAAATTTAATATTTTAGGCGTAAAAACGACCCCATGGACCCTGTACTCCTTATTCTCGTTGGCGTAACCGCCTTTATCCTTTTTCGATTGATTTCGGTCATGGGCACACGCTCCGGGCACGAGCAGCAACATGATCTTGAAGGGCTTCAGCAGAAAGCCGCCAATCGTGAGCGCCAAAATGACCAAAGCCTGGATGATGCCCGCGAAGAAGCGCAACCGCCCAAGCCTGTATCAACGAATGCGCGTGTGCTTCGCGATGTCGACCCGGATTTTGATGAATCTGAATATCTCAGCGGCGCACGCGGCGCCTATGAAATGATCGTTGAGGCTTTTGCCGCCGGCGATTTAAAGTCGATCCGCCCCTATCTGAGCGATTCTGTATACGACGCGTTTAAGCAAGCCGTGATTTCCCGTGATGAAGCCGCGCATGTTAATGATTTGAAGTTCGTCGGTATTGATCATGCGGCCATCGTCGATAGCAGTGTCGACGACCAGTGGATGACTGCGATAACCGAATTCACGTCCAATCAGGTCCGAGTCACAAGAGATAAAGACGGCAATGTTGTTGACGGCGATCCGAACCGTATCGATCTGGTTAAGGATCGGTGGTCGTTTTCCCGTAAGCATTCCAGCAATGATCCAAATTGGATTCTTGTCGCGACCGGCGGCGCTGCTTAGACTCTCTCTCGTCTCTGGACGAGCGTTGGATTGTGATTACCTTCAATAATAAACAGATAAGACTGATTTTGCTAGCGAGCGCCGTGTTTGCCGCACTCGCCGCCATATTGGTGTTTGGCGGGGTAATTCCCGCCTTCTACAAAAAAGAATTTGGTGACGAGGCGTATGGCCCGGCCAGAATTGAATTCAGGTATGCCAGTTTCTACGAACTGAAAGGCTGGCAACAAGATAATCACGAAGATGCGTTCGCGGCCTTTTTGCGCTCATGCTCGGCTTTGCAGACGCGCGCGTCTGATGCGCCGGCAAACGCAGAGGAGTTTTGGGGGGACCAACTGGGGAGCGCCTCATTGGCGGGGTCGGTTGGCGACTGGAAACCGCTTTGCGCTGAGGCGGACCAGATCAAAAACAGCAGCTATGCAGACCCAATCGTAACCCAAGGCGCGATGCGGGTGTTTTTTGAAAACAATTTCCAGCCCGTTCAAATAGTCGAAACGCGTGCGCCGCTGCCGGACGGGCCGGCGCGTCGACAGAAAGAGATGTTAAATTCAAAAGGCGTTTTCACGGGGTATTTTGAACCGATTTATGATGCCGCCCGATCAAAGTCTGCTTATTTTTCTGCGCCGGTCTTTCGTCGGCCCGGTGACCTGATCGACGTTAATCTTGGCGACTTCGGACAAGACCTTTCAGGCCGTCGCGCCGCCGGACGGGTAGAGGGTAATCGCCTTGTTCCTTACGCAGACAGGCGCGCCATTAACAACGGCGCCTTGAACGAGACAACCTCGCCGGTCGCGTGGATGGCGCCAAATGATTTGTTCTTTTTGCAGATACAGGGATCGGGTCGCTTACGGTTCAAAGACGGGATTGAATTGCGGATCGGCTATGACGGTCAGAACGGACACACCTATACCGCGATCGGGCGTATTATAGTTGAGCGCGAAATCATGCCGCTTGCGGACATATCCATGCAGTCAATCCGGCAATGGCTTGAAAGCGCCAGCGAAGAAGAAGCGGTAGAGCTGCGCGAGCAAAACCGGTCTTACGTTTTTTTCCGGGAGCTTGAGGCGCCGCAGGATGGGCTCGGGCCACCCGGTGCTCAAGGCGTCGCGTTAACGCCCGGCCGCAGTCTTGCGGTTGATCGGCGCTATCATGCGCTTGGCGCGCCGATCTGGGTTGATATCGAGCCAGTTGTAGGCGGTGGTCGCGAGCCGATCAGGCGGTTAATGGTGGCGCAAGATACCGGCGGCGCCATTCGCGGGCCCGTAAGAGGCGACGTTTTCTGGGGTGCAGGCGATGAGGCTGGCGAGATCGCCGGGGCCATGAATGCACAAGGCGAAATGTATGTGCTGGTGCCGCGCAGCGTTGCTGCACGACTGCCGAAACGTACGGCAAAATGAGTAAGCGCAACCTAACGCCCGACGAGCGCGATTTGTGGCGGCGCACCGTGCGTGATGTTGCGCCCATGCGGGACGGTGGGCTTGATCTCGGCGATCGCTTCGACAGGTCGCCGGCAAAGGGCTTTCCATCGTCGGGAGCGCCCTTCCCGTCCAGGCAGCATCCCGGAAAAGAACGCCCGCAAATAGAGCGTACGCAGGATCTTTTTTCCGCCGGTGACCCGCGGCTTGATCGCCATGCGGCGCGGGGACGCTTGCCGATCGATGCAACATTTGATCTGCATGGGCACAATCAAACATCGGCGCGGGCGGCGCTTTATGCGTTCATAATAGAGGCGCGGCGCCGCGGCGCGCGGTGCGTCCTGGTGATCACGGGCAAAGGCGCGCGCCAAGTGAAAGGTAAACGAACCGGCGGTGTCTTGCGCTCAAGGCTCGGCGATTGGCTGAATGAAGAGGCGTTCCGTCAACACATTAACCGCGTGAGCGCAGCCCATCAGCGTCATGGCGGGTCGGGCGCATTTTACGTGTTTTTAAAATCCGTTAAGCCAAAACGACCTTAAGGGTCAGCGCGCAGCCTATCCATTGAGAACCATCTTCCAGATCAAGTAGCCAACGAGCAATGTTGGCAGGCCATAAAAGAATAGGACCCGAGAGAAGCGAATAAACATGGTTTCGGTAAAATCCGCCGCCCATGCGTTCAGCGCTTCGCTCCACCAGCGGCGCGCTTTGTGCTTTGGCAATTGCGCTTGCGCAGGCTCAAACGGCATCACCGCAAGAAGTGTAACGCCCCGATTTTTCCAGCGCTGAAATGCTTTTTTCAACGCGCCATTAACAACGGAACCGCGCAGGCGGTGCGTGATCGCTTTGATCGGGCCGTAGCTGAAATCTTCCGGGAAAAATTCGACATCGAGAACGATTGAAGCCGGTGCATTTGCTTCGCTGTCCTCATCAATTCGCACGACCGTGTGGCGGACACCGAAGTTGCGCAAAAAGTTTTCAATATCGCCAATCGCCGCCGCCGTTTTGTCCCGGCGGAACAAAAACATGGCGCGCACGCCCCGCGATCCGGTGGCTTGTACAGAAAGCAGCATATAGGCGGCGAGCGCGAGCCCGACACCGAGCACCATCGATCCTGCTGATGTCAATGACGACAACCAAGCAAGCGCTGGCGGCAGGTCCGTGAGACCAAAGGAAGAAACGCTGACGCCATAAAAGCCGAGCGCTATAAAGACGAAAGCGGCAAGGCCGGCGAAATAGCCGAACATGTTTAAAAAGCCCTGGCCGAACGCACCGTTTGGATTGGCCACTGCCGCAAGTCGTCGTGTCCAGTATTTGGTCTTTGCGTCTGTGGTTCGGTACTTGTCTTCATAAAGCGAATGATCGGGATTGTTTTCGACGACCATGAACCGCGTCTTCAGCGGCGGCGCGTCGTCAATATTGTGGTCAATGATGACATAGTCGGACGAGCGCATCGCGACTTCATAGGGCAGCGCCATAGCGAACAGACTGCCGTTCTGAGCGTCCGCGCCAAGGCTTGAGAAATGGCGCGTATCGCCGGTAATGGGGTCGAAAACGGTATTCGTCTGGCGCGCCGTGTTGATCGTGGAGCGCGCCAGTTTTGCCAGTTCGCGGTGCGGCTCAATCGTTTGCGGCATTTCCTTGGTTTCAACGCCGATTGACCGCAGGCCGTCGAGTTTTGATTTGCAGCGCCGGGCAGCCTCCGGGCCGGCAAACACCACATCAATCCGGTCACGGATCAGTTTTTGATCCGCCATATCAATCGGCAGGCCCGCGCGCGGCGTCTCGCCATTGTAATCATCGCCGGGTCGGTTGCCGCTATCGGAATCAACCACGCCCCATGATTTTCGCAAGCGCCGTTGAAGCGACGAAAATCCGGTGCCGGGGTGTGACGATTGTACGATATCGTAAAGTTGAGATTCATGGACGGCGAGGCAGAAATGGTCCGTCGCCTCAATTTGTTGGATTCCGCGCAACCGATTAAGGCTGGCGACGGCGCGCAGCGCCTCATAATCATAGCCCGCATACGGATTATAAAATGGAACGAGGGCGAAATCAGCGGTCCCTTGCTGCACCGCCATGAGGGCTTGTTCTTTGGTGCGCAGCGGCTGGGTAATCGGGTTTTGATAATCGAAGGCGTTGTTCTTGCTCGCCTCTTCGAATTCTCGCTCGACGCGGACATTGTCGATGGCGCCGAAACCGGCGTCCGGCACCGTTTTGCGGTTTCGAGCTGTTTCCAGAAATGTCGCCGTTGCCTGATAGCCAAAGCCCCACTCTTCACCAGTGAAGGCGACTTTCGCGGCGGGTTTTTTCTTTTCGTCGGACAGGCGGTGTCTTTTGCCTTCACCGGCGCCATTGGTGTCGGTTGAAAACCGCGGATCGGCATCCTCCGTGTAGGACATCATCGACCGTTTTCTGAACATTTTCGGCGATCCGTCAGCCATGCCGGGCCCCACCCTTAACTCCCTCAGACCCCATAGATTAACCTGCTATTAACTTTAACGAAAGCCCGCTTTTGCCAAATGGCAGGGCAATTCGGCTGGTGTGCGCTTGCGGCCACGCTCACCGCCTTGCCGGATTTGATTGCAAAAACCGATAGTTGCCGGATTCGGGCCTGAAAACTGGCAGATTTTGAGTTGTTTCGATACCGTAAGCGCCGTTTCGGACTAAAGGATATACTTCGACAGATCGGCATTACGGGTGATCGCGCCGAGGCGTTCTTCTACATAGGCGGCATTCACCAAAACGCTCTCGCCAGCGCGGTCCGCAGCGGTGAAAGAGACGTCGTCGAGGACCGTTTCCATGATGGTCGCAAGCCGGCGGGCCCCTATATTTTCCACTCCTGCGTTAACCGCCGCCGCCGCATCGGCGAGCGCATCCGCCGCGTCATCACTGAAATCAAGGGTCACCCCTTCAGTCTTCATCAAGGCGCAATATTGTTTGATAAGGCTCGCCTCGGGCTCGACGAGAATGCGCCGAAGATCATCACGTGATAGGGCGTCGAGTTCGACCCGGATCGGCAAGCGGCCCTGGAGCTCAGGCAGCAGGTCGGACGGCTTTGATAAATGGAACGCCCCGGATGCGATGAACAATATGTGGTCGGTTTTCACCGGTCCGTATTTGGTGGCGACGGTCGCTCCCTCGATCAGGGGCAGAAGATCGCGCTGCACACCTTCACGCGAGACATCCGCGCTGCCGCGATCAGCGCCGCGGGCAATTTTGTCGATCTCATCGAGAAATACGATGCCGTCATTTTGCGCCAGATCAACCGCCTCTCTGGCGATTACCTCATCATCAAGGAGGTTGTCTGATTCCTCGGCAATGATTGGTTCGTATGCGTCTTTTAACTTGATGCGTTTTGTTGCGCGCGGCCCCTGAAATGCTTTGCCGAACATTTCGGAAAGATTGATCATACTCATTTGCGAGCCCGGCATGCCGGGAATATCAAAGCTCGGCATGCCGCCCGGCGCCTCGCGTAAATCAATTTCGATCTCGCGGTCGTCAAGCTCACCATCGCGGAGTTTTTTGCGGAAATGTTCGCGGGTTGTGTCTGTCCCGCTGTCGCCGACCAGTGCATCGATGACGCGGTCTTCGGCGGCTTTGTGCGCGGCCGCCCTCACCTCTTCGCGTTTATTTTCTTTCACCAGCCCGACGGCGATCTCCACAAGGTCGCGAACAATCGAATCGACATCACGGCCGACATAACCAACTTCAGTGAATTTCGTTGCTTCAACCTTGAGAAAAGGCGCGCCCGCAAGCCGCGCCAGGCGGCGCGAAATCTCGGTTTTACCGACGCCGGTCGGGCCGATCATCAAGATGTTTTTTGGCGTGATTTCATCGCGCAGATCGCCCTCCACGCGTCGGCGGCGCCAGCGATTTCTGAGTGCAATAGCGACGGCGCGTTTTGCGGCGCCTTGGCCGACAATATAGCGGTCGAGTTCAGATACGATTTCACGGGGAGAAAATTCAGTCATGGTTTTTTTACAATCGTCGTTATGATTTTTGGCGCCGTCAGCCAGAAGTTAGTTATAGCCCGTCATTGCCGGGCTTGTCCCGGCAATCCAATGCGAAAGGCAACGGTCTTTGTGATGGCTCTGGATCACCGGCACAAGCCCGACGAGAACAAAGACGGAAGCATTGTAGGTTCGACCTTCAAGATCGAACGGCGGGTTCATTTCAGTTTTCATTATTTGAAAGTATTTCCACGGTCAGTGCGTCATTTGTGTAAACGCAAATGGAAGCGGCGATCGCCATCGATTTGCGGACAATTGTTTCCGGGTCGAGATCGGTTTCTTCCAACAACGCCCGCGCGGCGGAGCGTGCATAATCCCCGCCTGAACCAATGCCAGTGACGCCAAATTGAGGCTCCAAAACATCGCCGGCGCCGGAAAGTGTGAGCGTAACGTCTTTGTCGGCGACGATCATCATCGCTTCGAGACGGCGCAGATAACGGTCGGTGCGCCAGTCTTTGGCAAGCTCGACGGAGGCGCGCGTCAACTGATCAGGATATTGTTCGAGTTTCGATTCAAGCCGTTCCAGAAGCGTGAAGGCGTCTGCGGTGGCGCCGGCGAATCCGGCGATCACCAGTCCGTCGGCAAGCCGCCGTACTTTTCTGGCGTCGCCTTTAACGACGGTCTGGCCAAGGCTCACCTGCCCGTCGCCGCCAACACAAACCGTATCGCCGCGGCGGACTGCCAATATTGTGGTGCCGTGCATTTCTTGCGCGCTCATGTCGATCTCCAGTGGCTGGTGCAGTTCATTAATGGACGAATGGGCAAATATTCAATAAGTATCAATGCATTCGCAGTTCCATAGCGAATGAATAGGCATCTTAAAAGGAGTGCGCCATGCGCGCGGCCACTGTAGAGCGAAAAACCCGAGAGACGGAAATTTTCGTTGCCCTCGAGCTGGACGGTTCGGGCGATTACGATATCGAGACCGGCATTGGCTTTTTCGACCATATGCTCGAGGCGTTCGCCAAGCACTCGATGATCGATTTGAAGATCCGCGCCGAGGGCGATCTCCATATCGACATGCACCATACCGTTGAAGATGTTGGCATTGTGATGGGCCAGGCGGCGGCGAAAGCGCTTGGGGATTGCGCCGGCATCCGCAGATTTGGTCACGCCTATATTCCGATGGACGAGGCGTTGTCACGCGCTGCGATTGATATTTCG
>JAJFGC010000048.1 GCA_021776345.1 Hyphococcus sp.
CGTTCGGCCATGGTTCCAAGCCCCGGAAAGTCCTTAGGCCAGGTCGTCACCATCTTGAGCTCGCGTGATTGAAGTCCCGCGCCAACGCCTTCGATGCCGGCGGGCACGCCACATTCGCAGCCTGCGGCCAGCCCTGCGACGCCGCCGGCCAGCAATTGACGTCTTTTCAGCATTGGCAAGCCCCCGCAGAGTTCAGCAAAGGGCTATTGGTCGCCTAATTCTTCTTATTATTCAACAATATCCTCATCAGCGTCAGCTTCCGCGCGTTCGCGGGTTTTGCCCGCTTTGTAGCTTTCATAGGCTTCTTCTTTCTCGGCGCGGGTTTTGGCGCGGTCAATCAGGCTGTCTTGCGCGAGGGAGGAGCCGCGGCCGTCATCGCCCATGGCGTAACACTGGCTCTGGGATGATTGGCAGCGCTGGATGCAGGCTGATTGGATGTTTGGGTCCGGCGCTGACGCGCATTCATTCCGGCATTGATTATGAGAGCCAAGGCAACGGTCTTTTGAATAGCTGAAAATGCCATCGCCATAATCATTGGTCGAGCCACAGCCGACGAGGAGAAGGGCGGCGAAAACGCCAGCAGTAATTGAGGCCAAACTTTTACTGAGGGTGATCATGGTTACTCCTTAGATCTGCCCCCGCACGATCCATGGTATAAATGTTGGTCAGCAGCCAAAAGAAACTGCTGGTCTGATTAGGCGTATAAGTGTTTCAGGTCTGACGGTCCATGCGCACCCAGCCGGTCGTGGTGAGTTTTTCCAGCGGTTGAAAGTCAGTCTTGTAATCCATTTTCGGAGAGCCCTCGACCCAGTAGCCGAGATAGACGTAAGGCAGACCAAGCTCACCGGCGAGGGCGACATGATCGAGGATCATGAACCGACCAAGACTGCGCATCGCCTCATCCGGTTCAAAAAAACTATAGACCATTGAAAGCCCGTCGGTCAGCCGGTCTGTCAGCGCCACGCCGATCAGACGCTCGTCGCCAGTGGCGGCATCGCGCAGGCGATATTCAACGATCATCGTATCGACGGCGGTCTCTTCGACCATTGAGGCGTAATCAAGCACTGTCATGTCGGCCATGCCGCCATCATCATGGCGATCATCGAGATAACCGCGCAGGACCGAGAATTGCTCACCAGTCGCGCGTGGCGCCTTGATGCGGCGAATGAGATCAGCGTTGCGGGTCAAAATACGTTTGCGGGATTTCGACATTTTGAAATCGTCGGTGACAATCCGCACCGGCACGCAAGCATTGCAGCCTTCACAGGCGGGCAAATAAATAATGTTTTGCGACCGGCGAAATCCGCGCCGCGTCAGCAGTGCATTGGTCGATGAGGCGCCGCCGCCGCTCAAATAGGAAAAGACCTTGCGTTCGCTCTTGCCCTTCAAATATGGGCACGGCGCTGGCGAGGTGACATAAAACTCACCGCCTTCAAGGCCGAAACGCCGGGCAAAATCTTCGTTACTCATGAACCCTATCCTAAGGCATGAATCTTAGCGGTCGATTAGCATGACGGCAATGAATCGGTTCTTCTTATGTGTCAAATGAGGCCAAAATAATATGGCGCCACCGCTGTATAGACGATCCAGATGACAATTATGAGCGGTCCGCCAACCCTCATGAAGTCGCTAAATTTGTAATGACCGGGGGTCATGACGAGAAGATTGGTCTGATATGCAACCGGCGTTGCGAAAGAGCAGTTCGAGCCGAAAATGACCGTGAGCACCAGAATATGCTCGTCAATCCCGACCAGCCGCGCGGCGCTGACGGCGATTGGTGTGAAAAGAACGGCAGTGGCGTTGTTGGAAAGGACGTTGGTGAGCGTGGCGCAAAGAATAAAAAACGAGGAGATAAGGACAGTCGGCCCGAACTGACCTGCGGTGACGGCGAGCCCTTCGCCAATCAAGGCGGCGCCGCCGGTGCGCTCCAGCGCGGCGCCCATGGCGAGTGAGGCGCCGATCAGGAGGTAAATACGCTTATCGATGGCGCGCGCGGCTTGGCGCACATTTAGACATCCGAGCGCAACCATCGCAGTGGCGCCAGTGATCGCCGCGACGGCGATTGGCGCAATGCCGCTGGTGACCGAGGCAACCACGCCGGCAAAGATAAGCGCGGCGACCCTAGCGTTGCGCGGATCGGGAAGTCCTTGCATTGACCACTCGAGCATCAGGATATCGCGATCAGAGCGAAGATTTCGGATGTCGTTAATGTCGCCAAGAATCAGCAAAACGTCGCCGGCTTCGAGCCGAATCGTATTCATCTGTGTCCGGATCATGCGGCTGCGCCGCTCAATCCCGAGGATGACGCAATCGGTCTGGGCGTGAAAGCCGATCTGCGCGATTGAGCGACCAATCAGCCTTGAGCCCGGCGCCACAATAGCTTCAACCATGGTCAATTGAGTGGAGCGCTGGACCGAGCCATCCTCCTCATCCGCAATTGAGGTCTCGGCCATCAAGCCTTCAAGGATGTCCGGATTGGACTTGAGGAGCGAGGTGAGCGACGTCCGCGTCGCCGCAACAATAACCACATCCCCAGTTTTAAAGGCAAAATCGTCAAATGGCGGCAAGATCGCTTTCTCGCGTCGCTGCACCATGCGCACGGTAATGTCCGGGAGATCGACAAATAGCCCGGCGACCGGGCCGATGCCGATCAGCGGATGGCCGCGAGTGATTTCGATCTGCGCGATAAAGTGCTTGCCTTCACGCTCATTGATCGCTTGTTGGTTCGGATTGTCGCGTGCCGGGATTAGCCAACGTCCAAACACCAGCAAATAGACGACGCCGGTCGCCGCAAGAATAAGACCCATGGGGGTTAGCTCGAAAAATCCGATCTCGCCGCCGGTTGTCGCGCGATAGGACTGCAAGGCCAGCAAGTTGGTCGATGAGCCGATGATGGTCGTCATCCCGCCAAAGATAGACAGGAACGACAGCGGCATCATAAACCGCGCCACAGGAATTTTGCTCTGCTGCGCCAGCGCCGACATGATCGGAATGAACATCACCACCACAGGGGTGTTGTTCAAAAACGCACTGATCACCATGATGAAGATAAAGATCGCGCCGATGATGACGCGCGGGCGTTTGTCGAAGGCGCGCAAGAGAAAGTCCGTTGGATGTTCGAGCGCGCCGGATTGGAACATGCCCTGGCCAATGATCAAGAGTCCGAGAATGGCGAAGAGCGCAGGGCTGGCAAAGCCGGAGAGCAGCGTCTCCGTCGTCAACAGATTTTCGCCGTCGCGGATCATCGGCGAGGCGAGAAACAGGATTAGGAGCGCGACGATAGCGCCCGCCGACACCAGTTCGAGGGAGAACCGGTCCAATGTATACATGACGATGGTGACGCCGATAATCGCCAGCGTCGCCCACATCTGCCATGGCGCTGCTAAAAGACTTTCCATAATGGTTAGATTGACCTGACCCGGCTTAAAAGTGAACGCACTCAAAACGCACAAACGGCGATCCGTTGAAAGGGCGACGCGCGCAACGCTTTGTATTTTCCCGAATTAATGCTAGGCGCACAAGGTTTAAGTTTTTCAATACGTTATCGA
>JAJFGC010000049.1 GCA_021776345.1 Hyphococcus sp.
CAAGCTCTTGATGTCGCCGGCATCGGTTAGATGAACATCTTTAATGATGCCTTCCTTGCGTTTGACGTCGTGTTCCTCGGCCATCGTCCGAAGAAACGCAGCAAACGCTGTTGAGTCGATATGAAAAGCATAGTTCAGACCGAGGTCTGGCAAATGGGCGAAGCGTTCGCGCTCGGCCGCGATCAGCTCAAGACAGTATTCGCCGAATTGCTTCGCGATTCCCATTTCACGACCGCGGCGCCAAAAATGCTGAAACCCCGCCGTCCAATGATCCTTGCCGGTCACGCCAAAGGAATGGATGTAGCGATGATTAAGGTCTGTCCAGTTTTCAAAAGCGATACCAAGCTTGAATGTCCCACCGACTGCTTTCATGAATTCGGCTTCATCAATGCGTAAAAGGCGATTGTATGAGACCAGAGTTGGGATCGTTGCTTCGCCGACGCCGACAGTTCCGATTGCATCAGATTCGATGAGCGTTACGTCTACAACTTTTTGAAGAACCTTGCCCATAGCGGCGGCCATCATCCAACCGGCGGTCCCGCCGCCGGCGATGATAATTTTTTTGCGCTTCATTTTTTCGGTCATCTGCGCCTCACCTGTTCAGTCGGTTCAACAAAGTCGCTCTTATCCGGCGCGCGTTGTCTTTTGTTATTGGCGCAAGGACGCCACGGGCTTTTTCTGGGATATGGTCGTACTCGACCGGGTCAAAATCGAATACATAATGGTCAAACTTCTCGCGCCAGGCTTTTTTCTGCTCCGGCGGCAGATCGCGGATAGTAAGCATGGCGTGGGTCAACACATCCTCGGGCGTGCCCAAATATGCCGGAACAGTTCGCCACCAAAAATTGACAAGGATATTGAAGCTTCCGAGCGCTTCTACGTGGTGCCACCACATGGACGGAAGGAAAAGCGCATCGCCGGCGTCCAGCTCCGCAATCTGCGCCGCCTCCATGGCACGGGCGAAACGCGGAAACCGATCGAGGTCCGGCGCCGCAAAATCGACAAAACTGATTGGGCGCCCTGCCGGAGTCAGTTCGAATGGGCCGATATATAGATTTGTAATCTGTTCCGGCGGAAACAAAGTGAACCGCCTTTTGCCGGCAACTACACAGGCAATATTGAGAGGAAGGTCGTTATGCGCCGCAACGCGCGTTTTCGTTCCGATCCATACGCTGATAACCGGCTTGTAACGACCAAAATCCAAATCATTTTCGTCGCGAAAATCGGGCAAACATTCATCAACGTCTGCAGACGCAAGATAGATCAATGGCG
Source organism: Hyphococcus sp. (assembly GCA_021776345.1). Lineage (GTDB taxonomy): Bacteria > Pseudomonadota > Alphaproteobacteria > Caulobacterales > Parvularculaceae > Hyphococcus. Next base: position 1,273 of record JAJFGC010000049.1, read on the forward strand.
GCGGTGACGCCGAACCATGATCGCAAACCTGGCGCAAGACTTCACCGAATTTTGCGTTTCCGCGATCAACATTCATCCCACTATAGTCTTCGTTGTAAAAAAGACGCCCGTCGAGTGAAGCCGCACCAGCAGACACCGATACTACGGCGCCCCTATCAAACTGCATTAGGTAAGAGACCAGATCGTCGCTCGAAGTCTTCGCCGCTCGAACCGCCGGCCAGTTATTAACAAACCCACGCAAAATAATAGGATCGGTCGCATTCGCCAAGTCGCTAATAGAAAATTTTTCATGAGCAACAGTGATTTCGCGCGCCGGTGTTCCCACTGACAGGCCGTCCACCTTATGCGCGCAAGTACTCAAGTCTTATTTCCCAGCTGTTTTAATGTTGCGGCGATCAATGAGATTGCGAAACTGAGAAAGAGCCGCCACCGCCATGTATAGGGGCTGCAAATACCCGGCAGTTTGCAGGCGCCCCAGCGCTTCTGCGTCTAGGTCGTAGAGCGCCTCCTCTGCAATCACATAATATCCTGTCAATTGGCCTTTCGAGCCGTCATCTAACTCGACGTCGAGTGTAAAAGGTTCAAGTAACTGAAGCTCATCAAGCATTGTGGAAAATTTTGCTACTGACTGTTCGCCATCGTGGACTTCACCAAGTGTTTTGGCCGCGTCCTGCAGGAAAGGCGCATGCCCGCCATGCTCGAGGAAAAGACGTTCACCTTCGGTTTCGCTTACTCGAGGGTGTTCTAGATCGATGTGAACTTCCATCTGGCTTCCGCCTGCAGCATCGCCGGAAAAACCGATTAAAAATGGCTTCATGCGTATGGCGAGCGGAATATAGTCCGTGTCCCATTTATTTCCGTTGGTCAGAAAAAGATTTTCGCCCTCTTCAAACCCAAATAGCGCCAAAGGCCTGAAACCGCCAGTAACGCCATCTTTGGAAAATACAATTGGATAGTGCGGCTGTAGGTTTCTAAATTCGTAAGGGAATACTGGGCAGGCCATTACGTTATCGCCCAGCGCCGCATTATACCCCGTCTGCACGCGCAAATCAGCATGATCTATGTTATTTAGTTGCACATGTTTGGCCATAAAATGCCTCGCCCTATCAAACCGCGCTCAACCCACGAGCGTTTATGTGATCCACCAATTCTCGATTGGTCGGAAGGCCACCGAGAAGTTTATTCTGCTTTGAGCGGATATCATTCGCATGCTGCGTTACAATTTCCGCCATGTCTTTTCGTCGCCATGTTTGTCGCGGCGCTGTTTCAAAGCCCATTCCATAAAGAACATAAGCGTAACTCGCCGCGGGAAAAATCTCCAATGCTTGCGTAAAATCTTCCCGTGACGGCGGTTCATGCCGCCATTGTTCCAACAAACCTGTCAGGCGATCAGTCCATGTCGCCATATCCCGATGATCTGCCCAGTATTGCTCAGTTCGCTGACTAAGCACGTAATGCAATTTCAAAAAATCGATGATCCGCGCCCATCGATAAGAAAACCGTTCATTAAACCGACGCCTCGCCGGTTCCATGGTATCGCATCGCGCAGGCAGAATATCGCTGATCATTGTCGCTGATAGTTCAATCATCACGATCGCTGAGGCTTCCAGCGGCTCAACAAATCCCTGGGACATGCCGACGGCGACAACGTTATCTACCCATGGCGTTTGACGATAAGCGGACCGGAATTTGATAAGCCGTGCATCGCTGCCGGTAACGTCGCTGTCTGGCGCTTTTGCCTTTAAATATTCTGCAAGTTCCGACCGTGCCTCATCATCATTGGTATGCCTTGACGAATAAACATAGCCAATGCCGCGCCGCGTTTGTAAAGCGATGTCCCAAACCCAACCCGCGCGCAGCGCCGTTCCCGTGGTTTGAGACGCAATGGGCTCATCATTTTTACTATAAGGCGCCTGAATTGCTAATGCGCGATCATTGAAGAGAACGTCGGATGCATCTTTCGTTTCAACGCCAAGCGCCTCACCGATCAATAGGGCTTTGGAGCCAGTGCAATCGATATACAAATCGGCTGCCAGGTCGCCATTATCTTTCGTTGTAAGCGCTGATATTCCGTCTTTTTCTGTCGTGTGAATCTCGACAACATCGTCTGTCAAAAGACGGACGCCCAATTGTTTAGTGCAGTGACCACGCAAGAGATCAGCAAAGGCGGGCGCGTCCAGATGATAAGCGTAATTTGCAACGGCGGCAAATTCCGGTGTCACAATCTGCTTTGGCGCTTTTCCTTCAAGACAAACTGCAGGCTGAAAATTCACGGCTTGCGCGAATGGAGTCCCAGCCGGCGCCGCACGCCACAAGGCGAGCGGATCGACATCATCAGAATTCGGAGGCGCTTCAAACGGATGAAAATAGAAATCATCGGACGCCCCAGTGACCCAGCCGTCAAAACGCGATCCTTGTTTGAAGCTCGCATTGCATTCCCGGATAAAATCCGTCTCATTAATCCCGATGCGATGGAGCGTATCAGGCAGACTTGGCCAGGTTCCCTCGCCGACACCGAGAATAGGAATGTTCGGCGACTCAATAAGCGTAATGCGCAAACCATCTTCATGCGCCGCACGGTGATCAGACGCGAGGATGCCTGCCGTCAACCAGCCAGCCGTTCCGCCGCCGACGATAACGATATGTTTTATAGTGTTATCTGACACGCCCTTATCCTAAAAGATGATCGCCTTCCCAAAAAGAAGATACCACGCTCACAGAATTTCGCGAGCGTGGCACCATTTTTCAGCAATGCAAGCCAGAGTCTCTTCGGGAGGGAAAACGCTCCGGCGGCAAGGCTAGAATGTATAGCGGGCGCCAAAATTATACCGCGACCCCGTTTGAGTTGCGAAATTTAGATACGCTGGCGCCCTGCCGACGGTACGGCCCGTCGCATTCAGAACATTGATACCTTCTACAAATAGTGTGACGCCCTCGCGAACTTCGTAGCTGGCGCTGAAATCGAGCTGTCCGAAATCTTCGACGAACAACGGGTTGTTGGGGGTGCCGCTAACGCCAGTCGTCGACGTCAGGAATTTTCCCCGCCAGTTGTAAGCAACGCGCGCCTGTAAGCCGTTTTTGTCATAGAAACCGATCAGATTATAGGAGTCGCTGAGCCCAGTTAGCGCAAATTGCGGGTCGCCGCTCGATGGGACTTGTAAAACGTCAAACTCCACATCCCCATCCACGATTGTATAGTTTGCAATCGCGCCAAAACCAGATTCGCCAAAGATGTGTTGAATGGCAAATTCCCAACCATGAATTTTTGCATCTTCCTGGTTTACCGGTGTAGCAATATCAAATGCAAGCACGGGGTCTTCGCTGGCAACACCGAAAATATTGCCAGTGAAGTTACCACTTGTATCGGTTCCGGTAATTTCAAATGTTGAGGGATCGGCGTTTTCAAAAATCCATTGCCGAATGGCAACGAGATCGTCGTTGCCGCCTGTCGCCGCATTTGCTGCATTATAACGCGCGCCGCCGAAGGGCGTTACAACATCAAACGGCGTTTGCGTAACCACGCCTGAACCAATGAAATTTTCAACGTCCTTGTGAAAGAATCCCGCTGAAATATAGGAGCCTTCATCATAATACCATTCGGCCGATACATCTATATTGCGCGAGAGAAACGGCAGTAGATTGGTATTGCCGTTCGTACCATTTCCACCATCAATCCGGAATAGCTGTCCAACCGTCAAGCCGCCCGCGATGTCACCATAACCTGGTCGCGTGAGCGTGTGGCTGTAGGAAGCTCTCAACTTGACGTTCTCGATAGGATCAATTTGGAAATCGACCGCCGGCAGCCAGTAGTCGTATTGGCCGGTAAATTCTTGAACCACAACATTGTTGGGATCATCAAGCCCGATAAGGCTGAATTCGTTCGCTGCAACCCATTGCGCACCCGTTGGAACAGTTACTTGTGCCGGCGATACAACATCGGTGGTTTCATAGCGCACGCCGCCAATAATTTGCGCTGGCATGGCGCCTAGTTCGAAATCAGAAGTAACTTCCAGGAAACCGGCCCAACTTTCTTCTTCAATGCGCCGGTCGATCAGAAAATCGTCGGATCGGCAAATCCCGTCGTCACCGCATCGACCGTCAAGCCCGTTGACGATTTCGACCCAGCGATCAACATCAAAAATCAAGAAGTCCTGCTGTGTTAGGTCGGATCCGGTGAACTGGTCAAAATTACTTGCTAAATTAACACGTTCAAAAATATCGTCTGGAAGGTCGTCGGCTGTGCCAACGCCACCCCAGGTATCAGATTGATTGTTGGCAAAGGCGGAACGCACATTATTCTTCGTATAAGTCGCGCCAAAATCCACACTCGTTACGATCGCAGTATCAAAATCATATGATCCGAAAAATTGGCCCTGATCAATATCAGTGCGGATGAAGCTGTTTTGAAACGTTGATCCGGTCGCAATCATCCTAGAAGGATCGATGTCTGTGAACGGCGTCTGAAATCCCAGCCCCAAGACTGGAATTTCATTTTCAAAGTTTACGGCCTGGCTCCTTAACTGGAAATCAGCCGTGGAAACGGTGCCGCTAGTTCCGAACGGACTATTTTGGCCGGATTCAGCGCTCGACGTATGGAAGTCAACGCCAAAGCTAAGCCGCTCAGTCGCATCCCATTCGATATTGGCCCCGAAAGAATTGTTTTCACTTTTGGAGCCGTCCGCCGCAGCGCCCATGGAGAGGTCGGAACCACCATCGCCGAAATCTTCATTGTAAAATATAGGGCTGGCAATCGGGCCGTCTGTCCATGCACTTGTCGTATCGCCATGATTAAACCAAACAGAAAGATCGTGCTTCTCAGCAGAGACTTCGCGACGTGTATAGAAATAATCAAGCGTAGCAGTCAGGTTGTTGACTGGACGGAATTGCAACGCCGCCTGGCCATTGATCCGCTCACGCTCAAAACTTGCAAGCTGATAATTCACGTTTTGTGGAGTCGAATAAACGTCAGTCGGTCCGGGTCGATTGGTTACTTGAGTATCATTTGGCGGCTGTGGAAGCGTGCCCCAGTTATTTTCAGACCCCAGAAATGCGCCGCGCCAACCACTCGTCGTGCCGACCTGCGCCTGGCCAGATTCGCGATCCTGATAACTACCAGCAATGGCGACGCCGATTTTTCCGTCAGCAAATGTGTTGGAGAAAATCCCCGACACTTCCGGCGTGACTGATTTATCAGAAATCGTCGTGTTGGAATTATCCAACACAGCTTTGGCGCCCAGTGAGAATCGCATACCAGGCGCGTCAAGCGGGCGAGCCGTCAAAATATTCAGTGTGGAGCCAATACCACCTGTCGGAACAGCCGCGCGGCCGGTTTTGTAAACCGTAACACCTGCAATGCCCTCCGAGGCAAGATTGCCAAAATCGAAACTTCGCGAAGACGGCGCACTACCCTCAAGGAAGGCCGACGGCATCTGACGCCCGTTCAAAAGAACTAGGTTAAAGTCAGGACCGAACCCCCGGACGGTGACCTGGCTTCCTTCACCGAGTGAACGATTGATGGAAACGCCGGTGATCCGCTGCAGAGACTCGGCGAGGTTTGTATCGGGAAACTTGCCAATATCGTCCGCCGTGATGGCATCTACAACACCTCGTGAATTGCGTTTAACTTCAGAAGAAGCCTGCAAACTACTGCGAATTCCTGTAACGATGATGACGTCTTCTTGCAGCGCGCTGTTGCCATCCTCTTCGTCTTGCGCAAGCGCCGGTTGCGCAAGCGCCAGCGCTGAAACGCCGCCCAAAAGCATCATCGACAACTTGGCCTCGCTATTTGATTTCATGATTCTCATCTTTTTCCCTCCCGATCATAGGTTTCATATGCTGTGTTTCGCGTCATCTTATGACGCTCGATTTTCAGATGGCCCGAATGGCGCGCCTTCCCACTTCTGATTTGATAAACAGGCGAGACCCGTTTCCATGTCGCCTGCGCATTTTTCGACCCGCACCCAGTCGACCAACATTTCCGCCGGAAATACCGATTCATCAACGCCGCCATCATTTGCGTATTCGGAAAGGTTTCCGCCAACAGCCAAGTTGAGATTTAGATAGAAAGGCTGATCAAACGGCGCAAATGGATTACCGTCAGCCGCTTTTGAAGCCGTATACCATTCGTCTTCGGTGAGCCGCATGACGATTTTACCGTCGACGAACCACTGTAAAACACCTTCTGCCCATTCAAGTGTATAGACATGCCACTCTTCTGCTGGACTAGACGCCTCCTCATTCTCGTCCTTGAAGAAGAGGTAAGTATTATCTGGACGGGTCCCGCCGAAATGAATCGCACCAGACGTGCGCCGCTCAAGCCCGTTCACGCATTCATCGCACTGCGTCTCCAGATTGACCGACTCCATGATGTCGATTTCACCTGAAAGCGGCCAGCCGCCATAGACGCTATCAGTTGGCATCATCCAAAACGCCGTCCACGGCCCCTGCCCTGCAGGTAACTTTATACGCGCGGAAAAGCGTCCATATCTCCAGTCGGCAATGCCGTGGGTAATTACCTTGCCCGATGTGTATTTCTGGCTATGTTGCTCTTCGCTAAGTGGCTCATAATGCGTCGGATATGCTGGGCCGGTATAAGTTTCAGCCTGAGCAATCAGGCGAAGAACGCCATTATCAACGCGAACATTTCCAGGCCGATCAGTATAGCACTGCCGTTCGTTGTTGCCGCCGCCCCAGCAGGATTGCTCAGGCGTCCATTTGGCTCGATCCAAAACATCACCGTCGAAATTATCGACCCAGACCGTTTCCCATTGCTGTGAGGTTAATCCATCGCTGTCATCTGCCGCACCGCCGCACGATTGCAGCAGCACCCCGCTTAGGACCACAAGCATCGGCCTTATAAGCGCCGAATTCAGCGACATTGGACCTCCCAATTATTATTTTACACTTTTTTTGAGATTGGTTTGATAGGCTGCCTTTCACAATCGTCGTGCGGCGGATAGGAAACCTGGTGCGGTGGATGGGAATTAATTGCACCTTTTGCCTTGTTGCAATTACGCAACAGCAGCGCCCCCTGATCCGGCGGCGCACACCAACGCAATGTCGATATCAATCTGCATACAAGGCGCTTAACCGCCGGAATAATGGAAATTTCCTGACAATCCGCCCGCTGATGACCCGCCCACAAAAATGTCGAATGCGCCGGCCTCAATGATGAACTCGCCCTTGCCATTGTAAAAGCCCAGCTCTTTTTCTGTAAGTACGAATGTTAAGGACTTGCGCTCACCAGCACTAAGCGAAATCTTCTGGAAGCCCTTAAGTTCTTTTTCGGGGCGACTAACACTCGCCACACGATCATGGATATAAAGCTGCACGACTTCTTTCCCGTCACGATCACCTATGTTCTGAACACGGACGGACACCTCCATGCCTTCATCTTTTTCACGGATGCGCAACTTCGTGTACTCAAATTGTGTGTAAGCCATCCCATGACCGAACGGATAAAGCGGTGCGTTCTGTTCGTCCGTGTAATGTGACCAAAACACCGCCTCGAGCGGACCCGGGCGCCCCGTATTGAGATGATTGTAATAGATCGGGATTTGCCCAACCGACCGCGGGAACGTCATAGGCAGCTTGCCGCTGGGATTCACGGCTCCCGTCAGGACGTCAGTAATTGCGTGACCAGATTCATGGCCGAGATGCCATGCCTGCACAATCGCCGGAATGTTTTCATCCGCCCACGTCAATACAAGCGGACGACCGCTCATCACGACAACGATGATATTCGGGTTTGCCTTATGCACGGTTTCCAGTAATTCCTGCTGAACACCCGGTAAACCAATATCGGCGCGACTTCGCCCCTCTCCAGATTGGTAAGCGCCTTCGCCCAACACAAGAACGACCTTATCGGCGCCCTTCGCAATTTTAACGGCCTCGCCGAATCCGCTTTTATCGGTGAGGTTAACGACGACTTCGGCTGGAAAACTTGCCTCACCAATTTCAACTTCTGCGCCTTGCGCATATTCGAAATCTAATCCCGCGGCTTTAAACGCTTCCCGTACGGAGACAGCCATGCCTTTTTCGGCCTGCGCGCGCCAGTTTCCAAGGGGAGAATCCTTGTCGTCGGCGAGCGCACCGATAAGCGCTATTTTCTCTCCGGACATCAAAGGCAAAATACTTTCCTCGTTCTTTAAAAGAACAATCGACGCTTCCGCCACTTTGCGTGAAATTTCCCGGTGTTCTGTAGTAAAAAGAAGTGACTTTTCGCGTTCCGGATCA
>JAJFGC010000050.1 GCA_021776345.1 Hyphococcus sp.
GCGCAGCAATATCGCATGAATGTGGGGACAATCGTTGAAGCGGCGACATTAAATGTAAGGCTTGCCAGCGGCAAGGGACCGAAACGGCCTGGCCGTAAGCTTGGCACAGCGGAAGAGTGGTTTTTCGAAGGGATGGCGCCGAGAGACGTTTTTTATTTCGCGGGAGAGGTGCTGCGGCTTGACCATATCGAGGGAAATGACGCCGTTGTCTCGCGTGCGGTTGGGGAGAACCCACGCATCCCAAGCTGGATGGGCAACAAATTTCCTTGGTCGACATATCTGGCGGGGCGTGTGCGCGATATGCTCTATGACACCAAGACTTGGGATGCGTATCCCGACCAGGTGCGCTTTTGGTTGGAAAAGCAACAGGAGGTCGCATGTATCCCAAAGCCTGATGAGCTTCTAATTGAAACCTTTCCTTATCAGGATCGGTTTTTCATGGTGTGTTACCCGTTTGATGGATGGCTTGCCCATCAAACGCTTGCGATGCTCTTAACCCGTCGTCTTGAACGCCTTGGTAAACAGCCCATTGGCTTTGCGCCAACCGAGTATGCGCTGTCGATCTGGTGTCGGCAGGACATGAGCGATATCGATTTGAATGCGCTCTTTGATGAGGATATGCTCGGTGACGATCTTGAAAGCTGGCTTGCGGAAGCGATCTTGATGAAACGTACATTCAGGAATTGTGCAATAATTGCCGGGCTGATTGAGCGCAAGCACCCTGGTCAGGAAAAAACAGGACGGCAGATCTCGTTTTCGGCGGACCTCATCTATGATGTTTTGCGCGAACACGAGCCTGACCATCTTTTAATGCGCGCAGCCTGGGATGATGCATCAGGCGGGTTTCTCGATCTTGGCCGATTGCAGGCGCTGCTCGCCCGCGTGAAAAGGCGATTGAAAATATCGCAGCTGGATCGCGTGTCGCCACTTGCGGTGCCGGTAATGTTGGAGATCAGTCGGGAGACCGTGGCGAAAGACGCAAGCGAGGAAATGTTGAAATCCGCGTCCGACACGCTCATTGCCGAGGCAATGGGATCAGCGTAATGTCATAGCAATGCAATCGCCAACGCAAATAATAATATGCGGAGAAAAGCTGACGGCCGATCCCCTGGGTTGTTTGTTTTGGGCGCGTGAAGCCACTCTCATTGTCTCCGACCTTCATTTTGAAAAAGGTTCAAGCTTCGCCGCAAGGGGTGCTTTTCTGCCGCCCTATGACACAAGGACAACGCTAAACCGTGTCGGCGCGCTCATTCAGCGATATCAGCCGAAGCGGGTGATTTCCCTCGGCGATGCATTTCACGATCGTGACGCTGAGTTTCGTATGGATCAATGCGATGCGGCGTTGCTTACGGGTATGTTGGAACAGGCTGATTGGCTCTGGATACTCGGCAATCACGATCCGGAGCCATCAGCGCGGTTCGCGGCGGCGAGTGAAGTTGAAGCGCAGATCGGGTCCTTGATTTTTCGACATGAGCCATTGCCAGGCGATCAAGTCGGGGAAATTGCTGGTCACCTGCACCCTTGCGCGCGTGTCGTTAGTGAGGGGAGGGTTCTGCGACGACGGTGCTTTGCGGCCGATGGCGTTCGCCTGATCATGCCGGCATTCGGCGCCTATACCGGCGGGCTTAATGTGCTGGATGATGCGTTTGTTCGGATCTTCTGCAATATGACGGCTTGGGTGTTGGGCGCAAAAGGCGTCTACCCGATCGGCGTCGATAGGCTCACTGCCGATGTGCACGCTGGTCAGCGGCGCGTTAGCGCGCGCTGACCTTATCCAGCGTCAAGAATTGCCTCTTCGACCTGGCCAAGCCGATCCTTGCCAAAAAACATCTCCTCGCCAACATAAAATGTCGGAACGCCAAAAGCGCCGCGTTCAACTGCGTGGGTGGTGTTCTCTATCAGCTTGGCTTTAACAGCAGGATCTTTTGTGCGCTCAAGCAGTGCGTTGCCGTCAAAGCCCGCTTCCGACATCGCAGAAACGAATACTTCGGGGGCGTCCATCTTTTTTGGTTCTTCCCACATATGGCGAAAGCCTGCTTCAACATAGTCGCGAAGGCGCTCCTCCTCATGGGCGACGATAGCGCCGCGCATGAGGAGGAGGGTATTGATGGGGAAATGCGGGTTCATCACGAATTTGGTGAGCCCATGCTTTTTGATGAACCGTCGTATCTCAAGTTCCTCATAGGCGAGCTTTCCTTGAATACCGGCAAAGGCAAAAAACGGTGACTGATTTCCACTCGCCTTGAAAATGCCGCCAAGAAGGCACGGGACATAATTGAAGGTCGCACCGGTGCGTTCTTCGATTTGCGGCAATAGCTGATGCGCTAAATAAGCGTTCGGGCTGCCAAAATCGAAAACAAAATCTACACTAATCATTGAGCTAGCTCACCACTTCTCGCGCCATGGCCGTAAGTCTAATTCGTGGGTCCAAGCGGAACGCGGCTGCTTATGCAGCCAGACATAGTTTTCGGCGATAGCGTCAGGTGAAAGGATCGTGTCCTCGCTTCGAAATTTGTCGACGCCTGGTACGTTCTCACGAATAAAGTTGGAATCGATCATACCGTCGATAATCGTGTGGACGACATGAATGTTTTTCGGACCCAACTCACGCGCCATGGATTGTGCGAGGGCGCGCAGCCCATGTTTGGCGCCGGCGAATGCCGCGTAGCCATCGCCGCCGCGAATGCTGGCTGTCGCGCCCGTGAAAATGATCGTGCCGCGTCCGCGTTGTATCATTCGCTTTGCGGCTTCCCGGCCCATCAGATAGCCGGCAAAACAAGCCATCTCCCATACTTTTCGGTAAACTTGCGCGGTCGTCTCGGTAATCGAGAAGTTCACATTCGCGCCGATATTGAAAATAGCGACGTCAAGGGGGGCAATTTTAGTTTCAATTTTTTCGACGAGCGCAACCATCGCATCTTCATCGCGGGCATCAGCTGGTAAGGCGACAGCCTGCCCGCCGCTGGCGATAATGCTTTGAGCGAGCTTATCTAATGCATCCCTATGGCGGGGCCGTCGAACGAGGCATACGGTCATACCTTCCCGGGCGAACGCTTTGGCGATGGCGCCGCCAGTATCGTCCCCGGCGCCGATGACAAGGCAGGATTGGATCGGGCTCATGGGAGCAAACTATCGCTCGCCATGCTTCTGCGTCTAGCTGTCCGCGCAGTCACCTGCTCGTCCTGCGCTTGTCGGCGGTTGACAGCGGCTCAGGCTTTGACTATCCCCCGTTTTCCGCTCAATTGAAGGCAAGCCCGATGAAAGTCCGTTCGTCCCTTAAGTCATTGAAAAAACGCCATAAAGACTGCCGTGTGATCCGGCGGAAGGGGCGCGTTTATGTCATCAACAAGACCCAAAAGCGGTTTAAAGCCCGCCAAGGTTAGCCAGTTTAGCCTTCTTCCTTGGAATTTAATGGATTGTTGCTTAAGCTTTCGCACATGCGAAGGCTAATTTTATTGATTCTGCCAAGCTTTGCGTTTTTTGCTTCGGCTGCCGCTGATCAGACCGATAAGCGCCTTGATCTCTTGTTCGAAGAGCTGAGAATCGGCGACGCAGTCAGGGCGGAAGAAAATGTCAGGCGTATCATCGATATCTGGTCTGACGCGCCCAGCGATACGGTTGATCTTCTATTTGCCCGTGCAGAACTTAGCGCCGAGGAAGGCGCCGATGATCTTGCCCTCGCGCTCCTTGATCATGTGGTCGGCTTGGCGCCGAATTTTGCACAAGGATATGCCCTGCGCGGGCGCGTGAGGCTGTCATTGAACGACCAGAGCGGCGCCATTCACGATTTCTCACAGGTGCTGGAGCTTGAGCCGCGCCATTTTCAGGTCCGCACCATACTGGCTGGCATTTTATTCGCTTCGGGGGAAAAACGCGAAGCATATGAGATGTATCAGAAAGTGCTCGAGTGGAATCCGCATGACGAAGATGTTCGGCGGCGGGCGCGGTCTTTGCGCCGTGAACTTGAAGGTCAAGAGATTTAATTTTCCCCATTTGATGATTTGACGCTTGGCGATTCGCGTGCGTTTTCCTATCCCTATAGTCTAATCATACGGATAAAATCCGTATGCCTAGTATAATTGGGAGCATGGCAACGTGGCGGACGGATCAGCAAGTGTAGAAGGCGTATCAACTATCGCAGCGGACCGTTTGCGGTCATTTATCGAGCGTGTTGAGCGGCTGGAAGAAGAAAAAGCCACGATCATGAATGACGTCAAGGAAGTTTACGCCGAAGCTAAAGGCGATGGCTACGACGTTAAAACCCTGCGCCAAGTTGTGCGTATTCGCAAAATGGACAGAGCCGACCGCCAAGAGCAGGAAGCAATGCTAGATTTATATTTGGCGGCGCTAGGCGAAGCCTAATTTTCCGCATCCGGTCGTTGAAGCTTGCGACAAAACGACAACAGCTCGTTGGTTTTCTCGATTACTGTCTTAATATCGTAATTACCGTCCTGGATCAGGTCTTCAAGGTTGCCGGCAAGGTGTGATAACTCAGGATAGAAATACGTGGCGCCGGTGCCGCGCATTTTATGGACCAGCAGCCTGATTGCTTCTAGCGCTTCTTCATCGTCATGATCGTTTGCCAAAGCATCGCAAAATCGACTCATTAACTTTTGTTGTTCGCACATATTGCTGAGAAATTTTGGGCGCAAACCTTCCATTGAAACACTGAAATCTGCAGCACTCGGTGGCATGAAATGATACCTATCAAATTAACCCAATTAATTTATCATTATCGGCCATTTAATAAATTTTCCCCTAACGGGTGCGTAATTAAAAATCGAGTTTCCAATTAGCCGACACCGTCTGGTCACCATCTTGTTTGACTTCCGTTTCAACCGTGATGCTGTCAGTAATTTCGTATTCGACCCGAACCGAGCCGTTGTCTCCCTGGGCATCTTGGGTGGCGGAAACGAATAATCCGTCGGTGACATATTTGCCGACTGTCAATGAGCCGCCGCCTTTTTCAGGATCTAGATCAAAGTTCAGAAGGTCAAGACCAGTTGCCTTGCGTAACGACCCGGTCAGGCCTGATCCGCCAAACGGACCAATGCCGCCAAGCGAGGCCAGCGCTTGCGCGGCCTGCAATGATTCAATCGCGGACAATTCACCAGCTGGTTTGCCAAAGAGAATGAGCGCCATGACGTCGCCTGGCGGTAGTGACGGTGTCGATAGCAACGCAATGGTTGGCTCTTGCGCACGGCCCGACACGGCAATGATCGCCGTCACGCCTTCACTCGTTTCATATTCAGCGCGAATATCAAGCAGCGGGTTGTTCGCAGCCAGTCTATCAAAACGAATGCCGCCGCGTGTCAGATTGAACCGTCGCCCGGAAAAATCGATCCAGCCTTTGCGAAGCGTTAAAGTACCTAGAATGAGCGCCGTGTCCTTATCATCGATCGCCGTAACGTCGGCTGACCATTCACTTTCAAGTCCGCGCCCACGAACGAAAATACGGTCGTTAGCGTTAATTTTTATTGTGAAATCGACGGAAGTTTGCGGCGTTTTATCTGCGAAGTTGTCCTGGTCACTTGCTTGTTGTTCTAAGGTGAGAACTTCAATCGGCGCGAGGCCGGTGTTTTCCGGGGTGATTATTTCTGCGTTCAGCTCCTCGATAGTAATGTCTCCGTTAGCGGTGACGTTATCGAGTGGTCCCGAAATTTCAATTACGCCGTTGGCGCGGATATTACTTACTGGATGCGCTGACAGCTCAGCGTTTTTAAGCTGAATTGTCAGATCCATCCTGGATGTTTCTGCAAGTTCAATATTGCCGTTTATCAAAATTGTATCGCCGCCAGTTTGTCCGGCGCCGCGGGCGCCGCCGGAAAATCGAACTAAACTTCGATCGCCGGCATAAGAGGCTTCCGCCTTTGTATTTAAGCCATCAAAGGAAAGCCCGGTTTGCAGCTCAGTATAGGCGCCATCGGTGATTGCTGCTTTTCCGATTAACTCCGGATTTGCTATCGTGCCACTGATATCGACATTGGCGTTGAGGGCGCCTTCCAATGTTTGCAACTCCGCCGGTAGATAAGCGGCAATAGGACTAATCTGCCCGTCATACCGTATATATCCGTTGAGTGCGCCGCCCGTGGCAACGGTGATTGTAGGCGTCCTCGAAAGCGTCGCGGGAATAGAAACATTCATTTCGAGCGCATCCTCATCCGACGCGCTTTTAAACGTCACTTGTTCTCCGTTCCAGACAAAGCCCATTTTGATGGATTCTTCTGGCGCTCGTGCAAGCAATGATTGCAAAACGAGAGCGCCTCGGCTTGGAAAGGGTTCATTTGTATCAAGATATATATCTGCGCTGACAATTCCGTCGGCGCCAGGGATGTTGACGTCGTTTAGACTTGATGTAGCACGCCATCGCGTTGACGAAAATTCACCATCTAATGCGATACGCCCGATGCGCCCCCAATTCAGTCTGAAGTTATCAACTGTGAGCTCATCACTCACCTTAATCTCAGTCGGCGCGCTGAGCGAGAATCTGTTGTTAACAGCGAGCCCATTCAGCATCGTCAGAATAACCTTTGGATCACCGCTGATGTCCGCGGTTGCTTCAGCTCTGAATTGTTCAATGGGGCCGGTTTGTGTCGTGGTGAGCTCTTCTGCGGTTGCTGTAACACTAATTTTAGTTGGCGCACCTTTTGCTGTTATTTGAAGATTGGACAGGCCGAGAGAAGGGGTCGCTACTCGATTGGCGGATAAAGTCAGGTCTGTTTGTTTGCGAGCCCGGGCAATCACGCCTGATGCTTGCACATCGCCTGTTAGTTGAAGACCGGGCCATGGTTGAGCGTCATTGTCTCCCTCATAGGTGAGCGCCAAGGTGATTGAATCTGTTATTGGTGAAAAGGAACCGTCGCCTTTTAAGGCGAATCCGTCGCCGCGATAGATGACTTCGGGGACAGCAATCTGACCGTTCTCAGACGATCTCACTGTTGCGTTTAAAAACCCCGCGCCATTGACCGCGCGCGCTTTGATATCCCCAGTCGGCAGACTTGGCAGGCCGGCAAATGCCGCCTCAATGATCAACGGCGGCGCTTGGCCATCGCCAATGTTAATAACCGGCGTTTCGCCATTCACGTTGATGGTGAAGCGATTTGGTTGACCGGAAAGCGTGAGGTCGGCACTGACATTCCCTGCGGGGTTGATTGATGGAATGAGCGATGAGATCAACGCTGGTGCGAGTGTGATTTCTCCATCAAAATCAATTTCACTGTCAACAAAATCGTAAATGCCGGCGCCACTGAGTGACGACCCGTTCTCGATGTTGACAGACAGGCTTCGCGCCCGTGCTTCTTTATCTCTGTCAATGTCAAGAATTACAGACAGATCGATCGGCGACTGGAGGAGAGGGTGGGCGTCACTTTCGGACAGCATTGCTCTGACTATCCCGGCAAACTGATTTTGAAGGTCTGTCGTCCCCTCTGCTATGTTGATCACGCCATTTGGGGATGAAAGCGTTCCTTCTATGGCAAAGCGCTGTCGCTGTCGTTGAATTTGACCTGAGAACGAAGCGTCACTGCCGACGAATTTTTGTAGGCTATTGCGATAACCTTCAGCAAAAATCACGTTCACACTCACTGAAAAATCTTTCAATGCGGCGCGAGAATTTATCCAATCAATGGCGCCGGTAATTTCGCCGACGGCGCTGGTAAGCGTATATATAGTTATGGCGCCGCCTCTTCCGCGCTCCTCAATGCCGACATCAAAATTGACCGGCCCGGCAAGCTCCTCAATTTCGTCAAACGTTGCTCCTGCGTTGAAAACGCCAACCAGTTTGGCGGAGACAATCTTGTTGAGATCGCCCGATAGCGTTGCGTTGATGTCACCATAGGCTCCGATTGCGCCAACTAGTTTTATGCGGGCGTCATCGACAGAAGCATCGCTTTCGATTTCTATTTTGAGGGGCCCATCAATTTGTGCAAGCGTTGCAATCAGGCCAGCTTCTTCCGATGTGATAACCCCATCAATGTAAAATCGGTTGGCGTCTGGGCGTAAGTCTACATCGATGGCCAACACGTCGGTGTTGCTGATACTTTTCAGCGATAAATGCGCAACAATTTGCCTGCCGCCAATATCAATAGTGCCGATTCCGGAAAATTGTCCGTTCGCGCCTTCCAGTTTGCTACGGAAATTTGTAACCGTGAGCGCATCGATTTTCACGGTTGGCAAATCACTTGGCAATTGCAGCGAGAAACGCTGCGGGTCGTCGTCGAATTCATCTGTTTGTTCTGGTGGTGGACGAAGCAAGGTAGCTGATCTGATGTCAATTTTCTCGATATCGATTTTCTTTTGGAATAACCGAAATGGCCGCCATGTGATTTCAAGCTCGTCAATGGTTGCCCAGTGACCTTGTTCATCACTAAGGATGATATTCGAAACCAATATATTCCCGGGCAAATCGCCCTTAAGGGAGCTAATTTTGACATCGCCGCCTAGGGTGTCCTCCAAGATTGGCTCAACTCTTGCGATAATAAAGCTTTGACCAGCAGACGTGGTGAACAAAATTGTGATCGCGGCAACGCTCGTCACCACGATGACGGCCAGGAAGCCAACTAATATGAGCAATGTCCGTTTCATTAAAACGATTGTCCCAGTGCGATATAAAGTTGAAAGCTACGATCACTGTCGCGTTTGTTTGTCGGGAACGCGACGTCAAGGCGTATGGGGCCGATGGTTGAGAGATATCGGACGCCGCCGCCATAACCGATGAAAAAATCCTCATTGAAATCGGGGAGGTTGCTGCTCGAAACTGTACCGGCGTCAACAAAACCGGCAAGTTGAATGTTCTTTGAGACGCGGCCACGCAATTCGATTGCGCTCTCAATCAGCGATAAGCCGCCGATCGGGTCGCTTTCTGTATCAAGCGGACCAGCTTCCTGAAATCCAAAGCCTCGTACAGAACCACCGCCGCCGGCAAAGAAGCGTTTGTTTAGCGGTGTGCCTTCAAGCGTGTTATCAAAAGTGGCGCCAAGCGAGGCGCGCCCGGCAAGAGTAAACCGGTCGTGATCGCCAAAATTAATCCGTGATCGGGCTGACCACTTGACCTGTGTGAATGTGTCCGATCCGGTGTAAGGTGTTACAACGAGGCTTGTGCGGAAACCGTCTGTCGGGTTGAGGATATCATCCTCTGAATCCCATAATACTGATAGGGGAGCCGATATAAAATAGGTACGCTCTTCTTCACCATCTGCCTTAACCTTCGACGTTTCCAGCGCAAGGGCGCCGCGCGTTATAAGCCGGTCATCAAACCAGCGTTTTGCAACGCCTCCAGACAAACGCAACGAGCGCGCATCAAATGCGTCAGTTGTTTCATTAGAAAATTCAATGTTGGCAAAAATATTTCCAGGCAATTCCGGTAGAGGTTTGTCCACAGTAAAGTTAAGGGACTGTTCAACCGAAGAGCCATTGGCCTCGATCCGGAAACTTTCACCTTTGCTGAAAACATTGCGGTTTTCGAAGAAAAGCCGCCCGCCCAGGCCTTCCGAGGTATTAAACGAGGCGCCGGCGCCAATAGTTCGGCGTTGACGTTCTTGAAGCTCCACAATAATCGGTGCGATGCCTTCAGCTGTTGGCGCGCCGACGCCAATGTCTATGTTAGAAAATAATCCGGTCTCGGCCAGCCGATCCCGATAGCCGATGATCTTCGATCGCTCATATTCGTCGCCGGGCTCCCACGTAATCAGCTTGTTGACGTAGCTCGGGTCAGTTTTTTCAAGCCCTGAGGGGCGAACCTCGCCAAAGCGCGCCTTTGGTCCGCTTTTGAAAATAAAAACGGCATGCGCCGTATTTGTATTTAAATCTGCGATCGCGCGCCTGGTTGATATCTCTGCCGAAGGATATCCACTCTCCCAAAGATAATTAAGGAAGGAAAGCTGCAAATCACGCAAGTCAGCGCCTGTTGCTGACCCGTCAGCTTTGATCGCGGCGTCCTCAAGGGTTTTCGGGCGGCCCTCAGCATCATCCTGGTAAAGGATTTCGTATTTAATGATCTTGAAGGCTGGTCCAGCGTCAATTGAAAACGCGACAACAATTTTCTCGCCGCTTTCTGCCGGCTTCAATGTAAACCTTGTATCCCCAGCATAATATCCCGCAGCCTTGAGGGCCTCATTAAACGCCTCGACATCCCGGAGCGCGGCGCGCCGAAGGGAAGCAGAAGTAGGGTAGTCACGAAGGCCTTTTTCGAGCCTTGATAGGAGTTGGAGCTTCTCTTTAAGGCCATTAGGCGCGCCCTGAATCTCTACGGTGTAATTTTGCTCGGCCATAGCCATCGGCGCCGCCGCCCAGACGCAAGCGAACGCAACAACCGCCTTTAAGGCAAAATAACTGAACGACCTCAAGAAACTGCTCGCTGACCTCTTGACGCTACCTGTCTGCGACGGCTGAAGTTACGCTATGTGTGACATGCCGGCGCCGCCCGTTAAGACTTTGCTCACCATGTCATAGCTTAGTTAATCATAGGCTGCGAATTGGCTGATTTTAAGGCGCCGCGACACGATATAGTGTAAAAAACACGTGGTCATGATGGATATGCGCTGGCTGCTGGGCTAAAGGCAACCGTCTGTTAACACTTGGAACGCGTTTTCAAATTATGGCCCATCCCTTAAGCGGTGCAAATCTCGGAACGTTGGCTGCGGTCGCCGGTCGCTCAGGCCTGCCGGCGAAAGTCGGCAGCGGCGCGCTGATTGGTCTCGCGGCGGTCGGCAGATGGCCGTTTTCAACGGCCGAGAAACTGATTATGGAAAGTCGATTGCCGCAAATTGAGGATATACCCGC
The DNA here is from genome assembly GCA_021776345.1 of Hyphococcus sp. Classification (GTDB taxonomy): domain Bacteria; phylum Pseudomonadota; class Alphaproteobacteria; order Caulobacterales; family Parvularculaceae; genus Hyphococcus. The sequence goes on from JAJFGC010000050.1 coordinate 10,780, forward strand.
CCCGGTATTTATCCTTGGCCACTGGCGGTCCGGGACGACGCATCTTTACAATATCATGTGCCAAAGCGACGCGTGGGGCTTTGTTCCTCCAGTAGCAACGGGCCTGCCTTGGGATCTCTTTGGGCTGGCGAAAGTTTTCAACCCGCTGCTTGAACGTGCACTGCCGGAACATCGTTACA
>JAJFGC010000006.1 GCA_021776345.1 Hyphococcus sp.
GCCGCTGGAGCAAAGACCATTGTATTTTCATCATCAGCGACCGTCTATGGCGAGCTCAACGACAACCCGGTCGATGAAAACGGCGAGACTGGCGCCACCAATCCTTACGGACGCACGAAGCTTTTCATCGAAGAGATCCTGAAAGACCTCGCGCGCGCCGACGATCAATGGCGTATTGTGAATCTTCGATATTTTAATCCTGTTGGCGCTCACCCTTCAGGCCGCATTGGCGAAGATCCGAACGGGATTCCCAACAATCTTTTTCCGTTCATTGCGCAAGTCGCCGTGGGCCGCCGTGAAAAGCTAATTGTTTTTGGCGACGACTACCCCACCAAGGACGGCACGGGCGTGCGTGACTATATTCATGTCAGCGATCTTGCGCGCGGGCACTTGGCGGCGCTTGATTATTTAGTGGCCCGGGATGAGGGCGGCGCGCTCGATATAAATCTTGGAACCGGCGCAGGATATTCAGTGCTGGAAGCAGTCGCGGCCTTTAAACGCTCTTCCAACCGCGATATCCCCTACGAAATCGCTGAGCGGCGCGACGGCGATGTTGCTGAAATATACGCAAATCCGGGACGTGCGAAAAAACTGCTGGGCTGGGGCGCAGAAAAAACCATTGATGATATGTGCGCCGATCACTGGAGATGGCAGAGCAATAATCCGAACGGATATGAGTCTTAAGCTACCTTCTCGGCAAATTGCCCATATTTTCGATAGGGCATCATATAAGTCGGAAGAATTGACTCCACCGTATGCGGCTTGATGTCGAAATCATTGAGTGTTCCGACATCACCGCTTTGGTCAACGATATTGTCTCGCTTTAGAAGTTTGACCTGATCCCGCGTCAATGGCGGCTCAACAAAGGGGGCCATGCCTGCGATTTCACCAACCAGGCCAATCAATGTAGCAATCGGGAACGGAACGGGCGCTAGCATCCGTTTGTGACCGATCTCCGTTAGCATCAATTCCAAAAGTTCTTTGAACGTGTAAATGCGCGGGCCGCCAAGCTCAAAGATACGGCCCTTTGCCTCAGGCATAACAAGCGCATCGCAAACCGCGTCCGCGACATCGTCAACATAAATTGGCTGGAATTTAGTCTCGCCGCCGCCGATCAGTGGAAGCGCTGGCGACATCTGCGCCATTGTCGCGAATTTGTTGAAGAACTCATCTTCCTGCCCAAAGACAATTGAGGGCCTCATGATTGTGGCGGACGCGATTGCGTCGCGCACCGCATTTTCAGCTTCGCCTTTTGTCCGCGCATAGAGACTATCGCTCTCGGCATCAGCGCCAATTGCAGAAACCTGAATAAATGTCTCGACGCCCGCCTCGGCCGCAAGTTGCGCAATGGCGGCGGAGCCTCCTGCTTGCACTGTATCAAATTTTTGGGCGCCTTTTTGGTGCAAGATGCCGACAAGATTAATCACAGCGTCAGCGTCGGTCAGCGCATCGGCGATTGATGGGCGATGACGAATATTCGCCTGCTTTAGCTGAATTTGCCCGACCGCTCCCATCGGCCGCAAAAACTGCGCCAGATGTGGACGCCGAACAGCAACCCGGACACGCCAGCCCCGCTTTGCAAGCTCGCGCACTACATTGCGACCGACAAAGCCAGATCCGCCAAAAACAACCGCCAGTTTTCCCGTCACGCCTTAGGCCTCCGCCATATTGGAATTTGCGTCCAACGCCTATCCGATCTTCGTCCGCGAGACAATTGCGGCGAAGCGCCATTTTAGGCGAAAAACCGCAATCAAGCCAAAAGCGGTAGGCCGAGCAACACTTGTTCCGCGCAAATAGCAACGCCGGACATAATCAGGGTTGCGTCAGTAAAATCAGCAATCCGTTCCATGGATTTTCTGCTTTTCCTCGGGCGGTTTTCTCCGTCCATGGTTTCGAAACCAGCCTTTAGCGGCTGATAGGCTCCACATAAGGACTGCGTCTCTATTCTGCGGCTTGCGAATGGCCTTGTTCGGTGCTGCAATTGATCGATCCATCGACCTGACTTTTGGCAGGGAGAGACAACTATCCAATTGAAATTACAGATGAGCCGCCTGTGACAGACGATAACCGCACAATGATCGACAAAGATCACCTGCGCGAGATGATCGAGGTCATTTCGGGTGAGCTGGAGCTTCGCCCGTTATTGACCATGATTGTTCAGAAAGCCTGCGAGCTGCTTCACGCAGATCGTGGCTCTATTGGGTTGGTGGACTTAAAGCACAACTACGTTCGAATCGAAGCAATTTACAAAATGCCCAAAGAAGAACTCGGGTCTGTTGCCCACCCCGGAGAAGGTCTCGCTGGTCAAGTCTATCGCGATAGAGCCCCGGTGCTTATCGAGCGCTATGGCGCGATTTCAACGCCTCAACTGGAGGGCATGGATGAAGACAGCGTGGTCGGCATGCCAATTTTATGGCGCGGTGACATCATCGGCACTTTCGGCATTGGCGCCGGGCCGCCAAAACGCTTTGGCGACAATGATATGCGCATGCTCGAAGTTTTTGCCCGCCACGCAGCAATCGCCATTAACAACGCGCAATCCTATGAGCGGGAAAAGCACTATGCCGCCCTTAAAGAGCGACAACGCCTGGCCCGCGATCTTCATGACAATATCAGCCAGTTGATCTTTTCTATGTCTCTGGTTGGGCAATCGATTTCTCCCGGATTTGAAAAAAACCAGTCAGAAGGTGAAGCACGCGTCAATCGAATGCTTGATATCGCCAGCCTTGCGCAACGGGAAATGAAAGTCTTGCTGACACAATTGCAAGGCCTTGGCGGCGATACCGAAGGCTCAATGGCGGCCTTCGCCGTGCGCAATGGCCTTGCGGCTGCGCTGAACCGTCATGCGTCTTTAGTCGCGCCGGAAACGGCCAGAATTGACATTCAGATTGACGAAACGCTTAAGCTCGACATTTTGTGGACTGAAACACTATTGCGCATTGCACAAGAGGCGATGGCAAATGCGTTCCGTCACGGACAGGCCGATCTGTTGAATATTTCTCTTAAGAAACAAGGGGTAAAGGCGTGCTTTCGCATTGAGGATAATGGTTGTGGCATCCCCTCTTCAGGGATCGAAAGCCCAAGCTCTACCCATATTGGACTTGAGAGCATGAGAAACCGATCCGCTGCCGCTGGCGGTCAAATTTCGGTGCAAAACAGGCCCGATGGCGGCGTATGCGTTGAGGTCCGCTTTACCTTGCCCTAAAATGGCTATCGGAGAGAGAGACTAGGGCATGAGCCCATCACAAACGATCACTGTCGTGATCGTGGACGATCATGTGATCGTCCGCGAGGGCTTACGCACGCTGTTCAGCGACGAAGAAACAATCAATATAGTCGGCGAAGCGAGGGACGCAGAAGACGCACTGTCTCTGATTGAAAAAGCTTCACCCGATGTCGTGTTGATGGACGTCGCCCTGCCCGGCATGAGCGGTATTGAAGCGGCTGCAAAGCTCCAAGAAAATAACTCACCGGCAAGAGTTGTTCTTCTAACGAGCACCCTCGGCGATGACCTTCGGTTACAGCAAGCGATTGACGCCGGCGTGATGGGGTACCTCTTAAAAGACGTTTCTAAAGATGAGCTCTTGTGGTCAATCAGAAGCGCGCATCAAGGCGCACCAGTTTTTCATCCGGCTGTTCAGAAACAATTGTTACGACGCGCTAGCGGTGAACGGCTGCCGCACGAAGATTTAACGCCGCGCGAGCTTGATATTTTGATGGAAATCGCTGGCGGCAAAAGCAACAAAGCGATCGCCTATGGTCTAAATCTGACTGAAGGCACCGTTAAGGGTTATGTCAGCGTCGTGCTTTCGAAACTCGGCGTCGACGACCGCACGCAAGCAGCGCTTTATGCGGTCAAGCACGGCCTTGGCGTCGACTAGCATTACGCTGGCAGCTCATACCCTTTGAAAATCTTGCGAAGCTCGGTCTTCAACACCTTGCCCGTTGCCCCAAGTGGAATTTCATCAACAAATTCCACCGCATCCGGCAAGGCTATTTTATCGAGCTTCGGCTTCAGGAATTCTATGATTTCATCCGGTGACGGATCAGCGCCTTCAGCCTTGACGACAACCAATAGCGGGCGCTCTTGCCATTTGGGATGGTAAACGCCGATGACGCCGGCCTGCGCAACGCCATCATGAAGCAGCGCCGCATTTTCGATGTCGATTGAGGACACCCATTCGCCGCCGGTCTTGATCACATCCTTGGAGCGGTCAGTGATTTGCAAGAACCCGTCGGGATCAATAATCGCGACGTCGCCAGTGTCAAACCAACCATCTTCCGTCAATGTTGGCTGATCGGCTTTATAGTATTGCCCAACGACCCAGGGCCCACGCACTTGCAAGCGCCCATCCGATGCGCCGTCATGGGGGAGAATCTCCCCGTCTTCCGAGACGATCCGCATATCGACAAATGGCAGCGCTCTGCCCGCTTTGAGTTGATACTTGATACGTTCGTCTGGAGGCAGCGCGTTCACTTTTGGCGGTAGAACATTGACTGTTCCAATAGGCGACATTTCGGTCATGCCCCATCCTTGTTGCAGCTCGACACCGTATTTTTCATAGCCGCGAATCAATACTTCCGGCAGCCCCGACCCGCCGGACAACCCTTTCTTAAGATAGGGCAACTCTTTCCCGGTTTTCTGAAGATACTGCAAAAGACCGAGCCACACCGTCGGCACGCCCGCGCAATAAGTTACTTTCTCCGCCTCGAGAAGTTCGTAAAGACCTTCCCCGTCAAGCCGAGGACCAGGATAAACCTGCTTGATCCCCGTCATCAGACAAGAATAAGGCGTATTCCAAGCATTAACATGGAACATTGGTACGATGGGGAGAAGCGTGTCGCCCTCCTCAATGCACATTGCTGTCGGCAGACAGGCCGCGAATGATTGCAGGACGAGCGCCCGGTGCGAATAGACGACGCCTTTGGGATCTCCTGTAGTGCCGGATGTATAGCACATTGTGACCGCGGTGTTTTCGTCAAATTCCGGCCAGACTATCTCATCATTCTCGTTGGCAATGAATTCTTCATAGGTTGACGCGCCCGCACCTGCCTCGCCGGCATGCTCGGCATCAGTCAACAAAAAGCAGCCTTTAACTGTTTTAAGGCCGGACCGCAGTGCGACCACCAATGGCGCAAAGGTGCTATCATAAAACAAATAATCATCTTCCGCATGATTGATGACGAAAGCAGCGTTCTCCGGTCCGAGGCGCGGATTGATGGTATGCAGCACCGCACCAAGGCCGCCCACCGCATAATACAGTTCAAACTGGCGATAGGTGTTCCAGCCGATCACGCC
>JAJFGC010000051.1 GCA_021776345.1 Hyphococcus sp.
CTGTCATTCCTTCTACAAACGAACATTCCGCAGACGGAATGTCGGCGGGACAAAATCATACTAGACGGAAGAGGCAGATTGTGAGCGCGACGCCTGTATCGACCGAAGACGCGCCCTCCACCGGTAATAAAAACCGTTGGCCAAAACATGTTGCGATCATCATGGACGGCAATGGGCGCTGGGCGAAGGCGCGTGGCTTGCCAAGGTCTGCGGGCCATCGCGAAGGCGTAGAGGCGGCGCGGCGCGCGGTTGAAGCGGCGCGCGATATGCACCTCACCTGCCTGACCCTCTATTCGTTTTCGACAGAAAACTGGCGCCGGCCGGCTGGCGAAGTGCGCGATCTGATGGGCCTGTTAAAGAAGTTCATTCTCGACGATCTGCCGACTCTAAAGAAAGAGGGCGTTCGCGTTCGTATCATCGGCGACAAAGAAAATTTAACGCCGGAAATAAAAGCCCTGGCGCGCCGGGCGGAGCGCGAAACCGCTGCGAATTCAAAGTTCACGCTGCAAATTGCGTTTAATTATGGCGGCCGTGACGAAATTGTCCGCGCCGCGCGCGTCTTTGCTGAGGCGGTGAGACGCGGTGACGTGAAAGCGCGCGAGGTTGGTGAGGCGGAATTTGCGAAATACCTCGATACGAGCGAAACGCCGGAGCCTGATCTCGTTATTCGCACGAGCGGTGAAATGCGCACCTCAAACTTTCTGATATGGCAAGCCGCGTATGCTGAATATATATTCGTCGATACGCTCTGGCCGGACTTTAATGCGGCTGTATTCGCGGCCGCCATTGATGAATACTGCGGACGCGAGCGCCGCTATGGCGGTGTCGGCGGGGCTGCGTGAACGGAGTGGCGCCAGCGCGCGACAAGCTCGATACGAAAGCGCCGTCATCAACCCGGTCGCTCGTGTGGCGCATTGCTTCGTCGGTCATTCTGATTCCGCTCGTGCTGACCTCGATCTACTTGGGCGGACGCATGTTTGCCGGGCTCATCGCTTTCTTGTGCATCATTATGGTTTTTGAATGGACGCGCATGGTCGAGCGCCGGGAATTCTCAGCAAGTTTTTACGGGTTAGCAATTGGCGCCGCGCTCACCATGTTTGCAGCGGCAGCGTCTGCGTTTGGGCCAGCTTTAATCTTATCGGCGATCAGCGGCATCGTTGCGTTTGTTCTGGCGCGCAAAAATATCGGCCTCGGTTTTTGGTCCGCGATCGCCGCGCCTTATATTATCATGCCGTGCATTGCCCTCATCTGGATTCGCATGAACCCTGAGTTCGGACGGGCGCTCACTTTGATCCTCTTCCTCACGGTCTGGGCCGCAGACACCGGCGCCTTTATTTTTGGTAAGTTAATCGGGGGGCCAAAGATCAGCTACGCGCTGTCGCCATCCAAAACCTGGGCAGGCATTGGCGGCGGCATTGTAGGCGGTGCGCTTTTAGGGCTGGCGGCCGGGACGTATCTGTTTGGCCCTGCGGCGCTTGTCCTCAGTACTTTAGGCGGCGGCGCCTTGGGTGCGGCTTCTGTCCTTGGCGATCTTGCGGAATCTGCGCTAAAGCGCAATTTCGGAGTGAAGGATATATCGGGGTTTATTCCGGGCCATGGCGGCGCTTTGGACCGGCTAGACGGCATGATTTTCGCGACAGTAGCGATGACGGGCGGGTATTTTCTCTATATGCTTTTCGCTCAGGCGGGGTAGGGACGGATAAGAGTGGCTGATAATCACATTAAAAGTGACGGCGCGGCGCGTCCGCGACGTATAACAATCCTTGGCTCGACAGGCTCAGTCGGTGTCTCGACACTCGATCTTCTTGATTTCGCATTGGGGCGCGGCGAGGCGGAGATCGAAATTGAAGCGCTCACAGCCAACCGAAATGTTGAAGCGCTGGCGGAACAGGCGCGTAAATTTAAACCGAAATTTGTTGCCGTCGCAGATGCAACGAAAGGCGACGATCTGAGGTCGGCGCTGAGCGATACCGACATTGAGGTCGGCGCCGGCCCGGCTGCAATTGAAGAAGCGGCCGAGCGCGATGCCGATTGGGTAATGGCTGCAATTGTCGGTGCAGCGGGTTTGCGTCCAACGCTAAAGGCTGCGATGCGCGGCGCTGATGTCGCGTTGGCGAATAAAGAATGCCTTGTGTGCGCCGGTGATGTCGTCACAGCCGCGATCAAAAAGGCTGGCGGCGCGTTGTTGCCTGTGGACAGCGAGCATAACGCGATCTTTCAAGTCTTCGATTTTGAAAGACCGCATCGAGTTTCACGGTTGATCCTTACCGCATCCGGCGGTCCGTTCCGCACATGGGAAAAGCAGGCCATGGCGTCGGCGACCCCCGCGCAGGCTGTCGCGCATCCGAACTGGTCGATGGGTGCGAAGATTTCCGTCGATTCCGCGACGATGATGAACAAGGGGCTGGAGCTGATCGAGGCGGTGCATATTTTTCCTGTCGATCACGAGCAGATCGAGATCCTGGTTCATCCGCAATCGGTCATTCATTCTATGGTTGAATATGTCGACGGCTCGGTGCTGGCGCAGCTCGGGACGCCGGATATGCGCACGCCGATCGCCTCCACGCTCGCCTGGCCGGACCGTACCCCAAGCCCAAGCGCCAAACTGGACTTCGCTGAAATTGCTAAATTGACGTTTGAAGCCCCTGATCTTGAACGGTTTCCAGCGCTGCGCATAGCCCGTGAGGCAGTTAAAGCGGGGGGGATCATGCCGGCGAGCCTCAATGCCGCTAATGAGGTCGCGGTCGCGGCTTTTCTCGAGGGGCATGTCAAATTTCTTGATATCGCCGCAATTACCGAGCAGGTACTGGAAAGCGTCAGCCGGCAGAATCACCCTGCTTCGCTTACCACGCTTGAAGAGGCGATGGCGGCTGACGGGCAGGCGCGCCGTCTGGCGGAAGGCTGCGTTGCCGCCAAAGCGGCCGCATAAAACGCGAAGGGTAAAGTTCGGCGAGGGCCATGGAATTGCAATCACTGTTGATATTACCGCTGACGATCATCGCCTTTCTGGCGTTGCTCACAATCATTATTTTCATCCATGAATATGGGCATTTCTCCATCGCCAGATTGTTGGGCGTGCGCGTTGATGTGTTTTCAATCGGATTTGGCAAAACGCTTTTACGATGGGTCGACAGGAAGGGTACTGAGTGGCGCATAGCGGCATTACCACTCGGCGGATATGTCAAATTTTTCGGCGACTTAAATCCAGCCTCACAAGCGTCTCCTGAAGTTACGAACAAGCAAAGCGCGCCAGCGACAACACAGTTTCCGCGTCCCGGCCAGGAAGACGAACTCGCCCAGTCGATGACGCCTGAAGAACGCGCAGTGTGTTTTCACTTCAAGCCTATATGGGCCCGCGCTGCGATTGTCGCGGCTGGTCCCTTCGCCAACTTCATTCTTGCCGTTGCGATTTTCGCAGGGCTTTTCATGACCTTTGGCCGTGATTTTTATGAGCCGGTGCTCGGCGAGGTCATTGCTGATTCAGCCGCCGGGGACGCTGGTCTTGAGGCCGGCGATCGTATTGTTTCTATCGACGGCCGCGAACTCACCACATTCAAGCCAATTTACGACATCGTTTTGTTGAGCGGCGGCGATCCGCTGCAATTTGAAATAGAACGTGATGGCCAGCGAATCGCTGTTGAGGTGACCCCGCGCCGGATTGAAGACATTGACCGCTATGGCAATGAAATCGAACGGTGGCTCCTGGGCGTTCGCCCCGATGCCAATGCGATAACTTTCAAAAAATATGGATTTTTCGAGTCCGTGGTTGAGGGCGTTAAAGAACTTGGCCGGGTTTTGAGCGTAACTATCCGATTTTTGGGCAAAATTATTATGGGAAAAGAAAATGCCGACCAGCTCGGCGGGCCCATAAAGATGGCTCAATATGCCGGGCAATCGGTCATGTCGGGCTTTGACGAGTCAGGCTATAGTGAGAAGCCAAGCTTTTGGACCATGCTCAAGGTGAGTTTGGTCGACTTCATTTCACTCGCGGCGGTTGTATCAGTGTCGATTGGCTTCTTAAATCTTTTACCGGTGCCGGTTCTCGACGGCGGCCATCTATTGTACTACGCCTACGAGGCGATAGCAGGCCGCCCATTGGGAGTGCGGGCACAGGCGGTCGGTTTTCGCGTGGGCATCGTCTTGCTGGCGTCGCTCATGATTTTTGTAACGTGGAACGACATCAACAATCTGATCTCGTCATTCAGCTAGGGCGTCAGCATGAGTTTGAATAAGCCGGGGGGCGGCGCAAATCGCGCTTTTTTATATATAGGGGTATTGGTCGCAAGCGTATTGGGCATTGCCCATGCGCAGCCGCAGAATGCGACCGAAAACGCTCTATTCTCGGACCAATCCGCTCCAATTATACAAGGGATCGCGGTTCGAGGTAATCAGCGTATCGAGGCTGATACTGTCGCCTCCTATTTGCCATTGCAGCCGGGGATGCCGGCCGAGCAGGAATTGCTCGATCTATCGCTTAAGACGCTTTTTAATACGGGTCTTTTTTCCGACGTCGTTCTCGAAATGCAAGAAAACGGCGCGTTGCTTATTGATGTTAAAGAAAATCCGATCGTCAACCGGGTTATTTTCGAAGGCAATCGGCGCGTCAAAGAAGACAAAATTACCGAGGAAATTCAGCTTGCGCCGCGAACGATCTATACGCGGTCAAAAGTTCAGGCTGATGCTCAAAGAATTATTGAACTCTATCGGGCGAAGGGTCGGTTCGCGGCGACCGTAACGCCCAAGGTGACGCCGCTCGACCAGAACCGTATCGATGTTATTTACGAAGTTGACGAAGGCCCGAAAACAGGCATCGCGAAAGTCAATTTCGTCGGGAACACAATATATACAGATAATGAGTTGCGCGGCGTTGTCTTAACAAAAGAAAGCCGCTGGTGGCGGTTCTTTACGAGTAACGACAATTACGACCCGGATCGATTGGAATTTGAGCGCGAGCTCCTTCGTCAACATTATGGCCGTAATGGCTATGCCGACTTTACGGTGGTATCCGCCGTTGCCGAGCTGACGCCAGACCGCAAAGATTTCTTCATAACCTTCACCGTCGACGAGGGACCACAATATACTGTTGGCGAAGTTAAGGTTCGAACCTCTCTGGCCAAACTTGATGAGGACGTCCTTGTTAATTTTGTCCCCATCAAAACCGGGACAATCTTCGACTCAGAGAAAATTGACACCGCGGTTGAATCTATCACCTTCGCTACCGGGTCCACGGGATACGCATTTGTTGACGTTAACCCGCGCCTCAGCCGCCATACCGACTCAAACACGATGGACATCACTTTTGAAGTGAATGAGGGACCGCGGGTTTACGTCGAGCGCATCAATATTAAGGGTAATTCCCGCACACTTGATAAGGTCATTCGCCGCGAAGTGAGGATTTCCGAGGGCGATCCATTTAACCGAGTACTGGTTGATCGCTCGCGCGCGCGGGTGAGGTCTCTGGGCTTCTTCGGTGATGTAACGATTGAAGAAAAGCCCGGGTCTGCGCCGGATCGAACCGAGCTCGATGTCAATGTTCAAGAACGGGCAACCGGCGCATTTAGTGTTGGCGTTGGCGTCTCGTCGACAGAGAATTTTATTATCGACCTCTCGATTGAAGAGCGCAATCTTATGGGGCGCGGCCAACTTTTGCGTTTTCGCGGGCAAGCGAGTTCGCGTACGAGAACAGTCGATCTCCAATTCACACAGCCCTACTTCTTGGGGCGAAATGTTGCCGCCGGCGCCTCCGCATTTAATCAGCGAACAGACTTCCGTGAATCGGGCTTTATCCGAAACCGGATTGGCTTTGGGTTAAATAGCGGCTTTCAGATCTCCGAATATGGCCGCGGCGGGTTGAGCTACCAACTGACAAAAGATG
>JAJFGC010000052.1 GCA_021776345.1 Hyphococcus sp.
CAATTAAAGCGGTACGTGAGCTGGGTTTAGAACGTCGTGAGACAGTTCGGTCCCTATCTGCCGTGGGTGTAGGAATATTGAGAGGAGCTGTCCTTAGTACGAGAGGACCGGGATGGACATACCTCTGGTGGACCAGTCGTCATGCCAATGGCGCAGCTGGGTAGCTATGTATTGAACGGATAACCGCTGAAAGCATCTAAGCGGGAAACCGACCTCGAAACAAAAATACCCATGACAACCGTGGAAGACCACCACGTAGATAGGTCGGGTGTGGAAGCACAGCAATGTGTGAAGCTTACCGATACTAATTGTACGATTGGCTTGATCGTCCTCATGTTTTGATTGTCTTTGGCAGTCAAAATCATTTGGAAAGCTGACTCATGCGCGGCGAACGGTTCGTCTACGAACTGTTTTCCAGCGCTGCATTAGACAAAAATTGACATCTCGCATCAAAATCTTTTTAGCCGGCCCGGTGGTTATAGCGGGGAGCTTCCACCCGATCCCATCCCGAACTCGGTCGTTAAAGTCCCCAGCGCTGATGGTACTTCGTCTTAAGGCGTGGGAGAGTAAGTCGCCGCCAGGCCTGCTAAGTAGATTTTGCCCGTTTTTTATATGTTTAAAAAAGCCGCCCTCTAGGGCGGTTTTTTTGTTTCTGAAATTTTCTTTTCAGGGGCGAGGCCATTTATTTTTATACAGCACGCCTCACGGGGGGGCTACCTTGCCGCCAGGCTTGCCAAGAGGTTTTGACCTTTCTGATGATTACATGAAAACGCCCGAGCTTGATTGCTCGGACGTTTTTGCTTTCTGGACAATTCAACCCTCCGGCACGGCTGTCGATTGCCGATAAATGGAGTTTCGGTGCGCCAATACCCTGATATACTGACGAAATGACGTTTGACCGCAACGGCAATTTAGTGAAACAACAAGGCCGTAGACGGCTCAACGATGGGAAGGCATGAGTATACGATGTACCGGCGCGGGCATATTTTTTTGGTTATGGGTTTTGCGCTGGCGGCGTGTTCCGGCCCGGGCGGCGGCGACACTAATGCTGGCGACATTGCCCCGGCAACGGTCGCGGACACAGCGGAAACCAACCTCGACGTCTGGCTGGAACGCATGGAGGTCGGCAGCCGCGAGCTTTACTCCGCGAGAGAAGCTGTGGTTGAGGCCGTAGGTCTGAAAGAGGGCGACTGGGTCGCCGATATCGGCGCCGGCACGGGTCTTTATTCCATTTTATTCGCTGATGAAGTTGGCGCCGATGGGCGCATTTTCGCAGAGGACATTGAGCCGCTTTTCCTCGATCTCATTAATCAACGCGCCACGGATCTAAGCGCCGACAACATCACGCCCGTACTTGGCCGCGAAGATGATGTGACCTTGCCGAAAAACTCTGTAGACGTTGCATTTATCGCGGACACCTACCATTATTTCAGCGACCGAGAGGCGATTATGCGCACCGTCTATGCGGCGTTGAAGCCGGGCGGTTCGCTTATTCTTGTTGAATACGACATCATGCCGGGTGAACCGCGGCCGGACCACAAATCCCATGTACGCTTCGGCAAAGCAGGCGTGATCTCGGAAATCGAGTTCGTGGGCTTTGAACTGGCGGACGAGAAGGCGGTTGAAGGACTGGTCGAGAATTATTTCGTTCGGTTCGTAAAACCAGAAGAATAGAAACTTTCAGCGTTTTAGCGAATGCTATCGCCGGATGGTCCGGTCACTATCAGGTGTCAAATTCTTGTTTGCAGCTTTCCAGCGGGAGGCGGATCGTAAACGCTGCACCCCCATGTTCACTATCGCCGATGCTGATTTCACCTTTTTTGTGCATGATGATCTTTGTGACGATCGCAAGTCCCATACCTGAAGCCTCTTTTTGATCACGCGACGTCAGCGTTGTGAAAATTTGAAATATCTTCTCGCGATATTCTGCGGGAATTCCTGGACCGTCGTCTTCTATTTTGATCACGAGCGTATCGCCGTCAACTGAAAACGACGCCCAAATCCTGCAGTTGTCGCCATCGTGATGTTTTAGCGCGTTGCTGATAAGATTGGAGAGAAGCATTTCAAATGGGATGCGGTGATCCTCGATCAGAAAATGCTCACTAGATATCGAGAAAGCATGGCGCCCGTCTAGGTTAAGCCCTTCGAAGATTTCCTGTGCAAGGATGGCGAGATCGATGGTTTCTTTTTTTGTCTCCTCACGCCCGATGCGAGCGTACTGAAGCAGGTCGTTCAGCAATTGATCAAACCGATTGATGCGGCGCTCAAGCAGATTGAGATGCTTCATGGTGTCTTGGCTGCACTGATTGCACAAGTCTTCGCGGATCCATGAGGCAATGTTGAGAATTGCGCGAAGCGGTGCGCGCAGATCATGGGAGGCAATATAAGCGAACTGCTCGAGATCGTCATTCGAGCGGCGCAACTCCTGCGTGTAGCGATTGGCTTCCTGCAGTTTGTCTCGGCGCAGTTCCTGTAGCGTGCGGAGACTGATGCGGTACATGGCGGCGTCGACAGCAAGCAGTATTCCATAGGCCGACCACGCGAGTGTAAGGGCCGTTTCTTTCGGAACGGACTGATCCCAGAGTGTCCCGCTCATGGTGGCGTGGAAGCCCGCCATCATGGCGAGCATCGCGCCGTAGTGGGCGCGATGGTGCAAGCCACATGAGTTGATGAACTTCGCGAAATACTCGACGATAGGACCGGGGATTAGAATGCTCTGGCCTTCATCGCCGGAAACCGTCCGCAAGAATTGCGGGATCCGGTAATAACACCACCAGGTGCCGAAATTGACGGCGGCGAGTGGAACGACCGCCCATCCGGGCAGCATTGTCTGGCTGATGAAAACAATGACGAGAACATCGAACGGAATGAGATAAAGATGTCGAGCGACGCCTTTGGCGGAAAGGCTTTCGACAAAAGGTAGTTTCCATGCGGTTTTTGGAACAGAGTCGATCACCGCGCTGTTCGCATGGGTTCCATCGACAAATTGAGGGCGCGCGGTTCTCATACTGGTTCCATAAGTGTTGTCTCCGATAAGAATTAGCGAACATGAACAGAATATACTAAACAAGTCGTGTCATTTGCACGGTTGGGCGGGTCTGTGGTTTTTTGAAAAAGATAAGAATTGAGGGTTTTCGCGCCGCGAAAGTAAGCAACTGATTAAAAACCCATTACGAAGTGTTATTAAACTAATACTCTGGCGGCGCGTCCTGCGGGGCGGACGCGCATCATTGCGGTCGCGTTGCCGTGCATGCTCCTAGCCAGCAGCTTTGACGACGTCTGTGGGGAATGAATTGACCTGGGCTGCGCGTAGGGATTTTGAACAGACTTAGGCAAACACCTGGCGACCCCGGCAGGATTCGAACCTGCGGCCCCCAGATTAGGAATCTGATGCTCTATCCTACTGAGCTACGGGGTCACTTTGGCGCAAGCTAGCCAATTTCGCAGCGCACAAACACCTTTCTTGCGGTCAATCTTCTAAAATTCTCGAAATTGTCTTGGAATCGTTTTCCTTCCGCTGATTAACCGCCATAATTAACGGCGAGGATTTTTGCGCTGCGGGCGCTAGAGGAAAAGGACGGAACCTATGGCGCGTAAGGGCGCCGCATTGATTGCGGCAGGAGTTTTGGGGGCATTCGCAGCAGGATTGCTGCTCGGTCGGGCGATCGCGCCAGATTCAGGCTCAAAAGAGAAGCCAAATAGCCAACAGGTAGTTGCGGCCGATCCGCGCAAAGCCAATGAGGGGCCGCGTCTGCCGTTTCAACGTCGCCGCGACGACAATGCCAAGCGGCCTAAACAGGAGATCGTCAAAGGCTTTGCCTATCGCCGGCTGATTCTCGATACAGGCGGCGATCTGCCGAAGGCGTGCTTTCAGTTTACGCAAGACCTCGATGACAGCGGCAAGACGAATTACGGTGATTTTTTCCGTCTTCAGCCAGACACTGGCGCGGCGATCAAGGTTAATGGGTCATCGCTTTGCATAAGCGGGCTTAATTTTGATGAGGATTATACCGCGCGACTGCGCAGCGGACTGCCAAGCAAAAAAGACAACAAGCTTGAGCGTTCCGAAGAGGTGACAATCGCCTTTGGCGACAAGCCTGCTTATGTGGGCTTTGCCGGGGACGGGGTTATTCTGCCGCGACTGGAAGCGGACGGCGTCGGCGTTGAAACAGTCAATGTCGAAAAAGTTGAAGTCTCGGTCTTTCGCGTGTCCGACCGGTCGCTTGCTCGCAAGAGTATCGTTGCCGGGGAAGCGTCTGGCGAAGACAGATCTTCCTATGTCTGGGAACAGGAAAACGGCGAGGATATTGGCGTTGAGGTTTTCAAAGGCGAAATCGCAACGCCGGGTGACCGCAATGAAACCGCGACGAGTGTATTTGCGCTAGGGGCAGCCCTCGGCAATTTAAAACCCGGCGCTTATTTTGTTCGCCTGAAAGACGTCTCCGACGGCGCCGATCAACGCCGCACAGCGCAGGCCTGGCGCTGGATCATGTTCACCGACATGGCGCTCACGACCTACTCCGGCGCTGACGGTGTTGACGTCTTTGTGCGCTCGCTCTCGACTGCCCGGCCTGTCGTCGGCGTGGAATTGTCGTTGATAGCGACCAATAATGACATCCTCAGTACAGCAATTTCCAATGCCGATGGACGCGCGCGTTTCGACGGCGCTGCTGTTAATGGCGACTATCCGCTGACGCCGCGGATGATTATGGCCTATGGGCCGCAGGATGATTTTGCAGCGCTGGACCTTAGCCGCTCGCCGCTGGATTTGACCGACCGCAATGTCGGCGGTCGTTCTGCCCCGGCCAAGGTCGATGGCTTTGTCTATCTCGACCGTGGTATTTATCGCCCGGGTGAGACCGCGCATGTCTCGGGGCTTATTCGAGGGCCAGCAGGGCGCGCGATCGAAGATCGTCCGCTGACCGTTACGATACGCCGGCCGAACTATACGGAAGCTGACACGCGCCGCGTAGAAGAACTAAGCATTGGCGGCTTCTCATTTAGCTATGTTGTGCCGGAGTCTGCCGCACGCGGCATATGGCGTATTGAAGTCAAGGCTGACGGTAGCGACCGGATCATCGGATCGGAAACATTCTCGGTTGAAGATTTTGTGCCTCAACGGCTCGAAGTGAAAATCGAAACCGATGACAAGACGCCAATCCGACCGGGTGAAACGCGAAACGTGACCGTCGATAGTCGATATCTTTACGGCGCGCCGGCTAGCGGTTTGCCGGTAGAGGCGGAGGCGCGGTTGCGTCTTGCGCCTAATCCGTTCCCGGATTTTTCTGGCTTCCGCTTCGGGCCTGTTGATGGTCGCTTTGAGGAGCGGTTTATCAGGCTCGCGAACACAACGACGGATGGCGAAGGCAAGGCGACGATTGCGCTGAATGTCAAAGACGCCCCTAAAGGCTATGGCGCGCCGATGCGCGCCGATCTTGTTGTTGGCGTTGTTGAGCCCGGCGGCCGTGTGGTTCGCGAAAGCGCGCGCATTCCGGTGCGCCCCGACGATTATTATGTCGGTCTCAAACTTTCCGGCGATAAGTATAATTTCGGTCTGGATGACGAAGTTGCGATCGATAGCGTCCTTCTCGATTGGGAAGGCAATGTCGTTGACGGTGAGCTTGAGTGGAAGCTTGTAGAAGAAGACTACTGGTATGATTGGTATCGCGACAATGGACGCTGGCGCTGGCGTCGATCCTATCGCGATATTCTGGTTGCGGAAGGTCGCGGCAAAACCGGGGGTGATGAGCTCGCCAAGCTCGTCTCGCAAAAACTCGATCAAGGGTCTTATCGTCTGACGGCGACGCGAGCCGGCGGCAAGGAGGCGACGGCAATTCAGTTTTATGTCGGCTGGCGCTCTTATGCGGCAGGCGCCGAAACGCCTGATCAGGCGGTGATGACGCTGCAAAACGACAAAGTGACGCCGGGAAGTCGGGCGCGGCTCTATCTCAATGCGCCTTATGATGGCGAGGCGATTGTCGCGATTGCAACCGACAGGGTGCATCTCGTTGACCGCATGAAAGTGGCGAAGAAAGGCCGCGAAATCATCATCGACACGGACGCCTCCTGGGGCGCGGGGTTTTATGTGCTGGCGACGGTTGTGACGCCGCGAGATCCCGGCGATCGTCCGGTGCCGCGTCGGGCCATGGCGGTGACCTATGTGCCATTTGATATGTCCGCACGTAAATTAGAGGTCGCGATTGACGATCCGGAAGTCTTTCGTCCACGTCAGAAATTGGATCTGCCAATCACCGTCAAGGGCGCAACTTCCGGCGCCAAGGTCATGATGACGGTCTCGGCCGTGGATGAAGGCATATTACGTCTGACAAAATTCAAGTCGCCCGATCCGGTCGATTATTATTACGGCAAGAAACGCCTCGGCGTTGATATTCGTGACGATTATGGCCGCATCCTCCACGCTAATTTAGGTGCGGCAGCACGCTTTGGCGGCGACCAGCTTGGCGGCGAGGGCCTGACGGTCGTACCGACAAAGTCGGTTGCGTTGTTCACAGGCGTGTTGACGGTCGGCGCCAACGGCAAAGTGATTGCGCCGATTGAAGTCCCCGACTTTAACGGCGAATTGCGGGTAATGGCGGTTGCCTGGTCGAAGGATAAAATCGGTGCGGGTGCCGAGCCGATGACGGTGCGCGACCTTGTGCCTGCAGAGCTTACGTTGCCGCGGTTCCTTGCGCCAGGCGATAAAGCGACGGCCACTCTCTTGATCGATAATGTCGATGGCGCCGCAGGCGACTATAAAGTGACTCTGACCGGAAAAAGTCCCGTCGGGCTTGAAGCGACGCAAAATTTCACGCTCGCCAAGGGTGAAAAACAGACGGCGGAGTTTCCAATTGAAACCGGCGAAGTTGGCATTGGCGCCGTCAATCTCATGGTTGAGGGGCCGAACGACTTCAAAGTGTCGCGCTCTTACCCGATCCAGTCGCGAACACCTTATTTCCCGGTGACGGAGGTTCGCACGTCAGCGCTGGCGCCTGGAGAGACATTTGCTCTTAACGCGGCTGTCCTGTCGCCTTTTGTCGATGGCTCGGCAGATGTGACTGCTTCATTCTCGCCCTTGCGCGGGATTGAGCCCGGTCCGCTCCTCGATGCGCTTTATCGAGATCCTTATGGGTGTACGGAGCAATTGACGAGTTCTGCGTTTCCGCTCCTCTTTGTCGACTTGCTCGGAGAAGCGGCAGGGCGTGGTCCTGAACGAGAGGTTCGCCCGCGGGTTCAAAAGGCAGTGAACAAACTCCTCAACCGGCAAGGCCATGAAGGCGCTTTCGGTCTCTGGCGGGTCGGTGACAGCTACGCCAATCCATGGCTTGGCCCTTATGTGACCGACTTTATCTATCGCGCGAAGAATGAAGGCTATGGTGTGCCGCAGCAGGCTTTGGACAGCGCGTATGATTCCCTCGCGGGTATTGCACGCGTCGATAGCTGGTATCCGGCAAGCTACCAGACCAATGTCTATGACGGCGCCGGCTCAAATGACAGTCGCGAATTTTTGCGACGCCGCTCCGCCGCCTATGCGCTCTACGTCTTGGCAAGGGCGGGCCGGGCCGATCTTTCGGATCTGCGATACTTCCATGACACACTGCTTGACGATACGCCAAGCCCGTTGGCGCGGGCCCATATCGGGGCTGCGCTCGCGATGATGGGAGACCGGGCGAGGGCAAACAGTGCGTTCAAGAAAGCCGGCGAGGCCCTCGGCTGGGACAATACCGGCGATTATTATCAAACCAAGCTTCGCGATGCGGCGGGCGTTCTGGCGCTCGCAGCAGAAGCCGGGCAAAGCGATAAGATTGAAGCGCTGACGGATCAGTTCCTTGGGTTCATGAAAGATCCAAACCGCATGCACACTCAGGAAAAAGCCTATGTGCTGATCGCTTCGCAGGCCGTCTTGCGTGCGGCAGGGCCGATCACTGTCGCCGTTAATGGTGAAGCATTAGAAGATCAGCGGCAGGTGCGTTCCTTTACGCCATCGCTGACCGCAATGGCGGACGGTATTGAGTATCGCAATGACGGTGAGGGAACGATCTATCGCTCCCTGACGATTGCGGGGTCACCAAAAGCGGCGCCGCCAGCGGTCAATCAAGGCTTTGAGTTGACCAAGCGTTTTGCCACGCGACAAGGGCGCCCTGCCGATCTTTCGACGGCGCGCCAAAACGATCGCTTTGTCGTTGTGATTAGCGGTCGGGCGCAGGATGAAAAACTGCATCCCGCGATCATCGCCGATCTCCTGCCGGCTGGTTTTGAAATTGAGACAATTTTGAATCCAGAAGATGGCGGCGGGCAAGGGCGAAGCGGCCCTTATAAGTGGATCGGCTCAATCGACTATCCCCGTGTCGCTGAGGCCCGTGACGACCGGTTTGTCGCTGCGGTGCAGGTTCGAGGGCGGACGCGGTTTACGCTCGCCTATGTTGTCCGCGCAGTAACGCCGGGATCATATGTTACGCCCGGGGCCATTATTGAGGATATGTACCGCCCCGGTGTGTTCGCACGGACAAGCAACGGCCGCGTGACCATCGCTGCGGCGCAGTGAGGTTGAGGCGGACCATATCAAGCGCGCCTTTCATCAGCGCGTTGGCGGCGATCCTTGTGATCGCCGTCGCCGATCTTGCGCTACCGCCTCCATTAGAAAAGGCGGAGGCGCTCTCCCCATTAGTTGTCGATAAGGATGGCCGATGGTTGCATGCTTTTGCGACGGAAGAGGGGCGGTGGCGTTTTGCCGCCAACCTTGACGAAATCGATCCGATATTTCTTGAGCGATTGATCCTGATTGAAGACAAACGGTTCCGTCGCCATGCTGGCATCGACCCTGCTGCGCTATTTCGCGCAGGCTTTTCTTCGGCAAAGTCAGGGCGAATTGTTTCAGGCGCCTCAACTATTACGATGCAAGCCGCAAGGTTGCTTGAACCGCGACCGAGGACGTTTGGATCGAAAGCGATCGAAATGCTCCGGGCGCTGCAGATCGAGCGGAGGCTCTCCAAAGACGAGATATTGGAGCTCTATCTGACGCTGGCGCCTTATGGCGGCAATATCGAAGGCGTGCGGGCGGCGAGCCTGCTTTATTTTGGTAAGGAGCCGTCACGGCTTACCGATGCCGAGCAGGCATTGTTGATCGCATTGCCTCAGGCGCCGGAGGCGCGCCGTCCTGATTTAAAAAAGAAAAATGCGAGTGCTGCTCGGGCGGTCATTCTGGAAAAACTGGCGACCGCTGGTATTGTTTCTCAAACGCGTGCGGATGAGGCAATCGAGGCAACGCTGCCAAGCGCGCGCAAACCATTTCCTCGTCTTGCCTATCACGCCAGCCGGCGTCTTGGCGCTGATGCGCCATTATCCGGTGTAGTGCACTCCACGCTTGACGCGGTTCTGCAGGCGCGCGCCGAGGCATTAGTGGCGTCTTATGTTGAACAATTCGATGATGATGCGACGGCCTCGCTCCTGATTGTCGACAATAAAACGAGGGCTGTGCGCGCCGCTGTCGGGTCTTCCAGTTTGGACGCGAAAGGCGGCTGGATTGATTTAACCGATGCGGCCCGCTCACCGGGCTCGACACTGAAGCCTTTTATTTATGGCCTGGCTTTTGAAGATGGCGCGATCGGGGCTGCATCGGTGATCGACGATATGCCCCGCGCCTTTGGCGATTACTCACCGGAAAATTTTGACCGTAGCTTCCGCGGCGAGGTGCGGGTGCGCGAGGCCTTGCAGCATTCGTTGAATATCCCTGCCGTATCGGCGTTGGAGCGAATTGGCGCCGCGCGATTTTCGGCAGTGTTAAAAGCGGCGGGCGTCAACTTGCGAATGCCGACCCGTGCCGATAAAAAACCGGGCCTTGCGCTGGCGCTTGGCGGCGCAGGCGTGACCGCGCGCGAGATTGCCACGCTCTACGCAGCACTTGGCGACGGCGGAGAGGTCAAACCTCTGAATTGGAAACAAGACGAAAGCGTGGCGTCGCAAGAATCCTACACGCTTTTTTCTGAAGATACGGCCAATCGCGTCAGCGCTATTCTTGCCGACGCGCCATCGCTCGAGGGCAGAGCACCGTCAAAGCTATCCAAGGCGGCGACACGGGTCGCGTTTAAGACAGGGACGTCTTACGGCTTTCGTGACGCCTGGACTGCGGGGCATGGCGGCGGGTTTACCGTCGTCGCGTGGGTCGGCCATGCGGATGGCTCGCCACGACCGGGATGGACCGGACGCAAGGCGGCGGCGCCGCTGCTGTTCGAAGCGTTCGATATGCTGGAGCGTAATGGTGAGTCCTTGCTGAATGACATTGACGATGTCGATGATGAAATGATCGGCGACGCCATGGCGCGTTTGTCTCGCCCATCGTCGCAGGCGCCGCCACAGATTATTTTCCCACGTCCAGGCGTCGAGGTGTTCGTCAACGATGATGCGCGCGGGTTCGCCCTGGCGGCGCGGGGCGGCGCGCCAGACTATCGCTGGTATGTCGATGGCGAGCCGTTGCAGCGCGAGGAGATCAGCGGGCGGGCCGTCTGGCGCCCGAACCGTTCAGGTTTTTATGATGTTAGCGTTGTTGACGGGGAAGGGCGCATGACGACATCAAAAGTGCGCGTTCATCGGACCGGATGAGGCGACGCTCGTTCCTAACGGGGATGGCGACGATGGTTGTGTCGCCTTCTATTGGGCAAGAGCAGAATACGGCGGCGCTTGCCGGCGACCGGTTTTCCATTGACGGTCAGGAGTTTCACCTGGCGAATATTATAGCGCCTTCCGAATATGCACTCGGCGCCAGGTCGGCGCCGTATTTCGAAGGTGCAAAGCAACGTCTTGCGCAGCTTTTGGCTGGCGCCGCGCTAGAGATCGTGGATGTGGCGGCGAAAACCAGATGGGGCGGACGTGTTGTCATCGCACGTCGCGTCGATGATAAGCAAAGTTTGCAACATCTCTTGATCAGCGCCGGCGCCGCGCGCGTTGCGCCGCAGACTGATGATCATACCACCATCGACGAATTATTGGCGCTGGAAAATGAGGCGCGGCGGTCGCGGCGAGGCCTGTGGTCCCGGCAGTTCTACAAAATACATAATGCTCAAAGCGCTGAGACTGCGATTGGAGCCTATAATCTGATCGAGGGAACTGTCCTGCGCGCGGTCAGAGCGCGCGGACGCTTCTACCTCAATTTCGGCGATGACTATAAAACCGACTTTACCGCCAGCGCCCCGTCACGGGCCTATCAGCGCTGGAAGAAAAATGATTTCGACATTGCATTGTTCGAAGGCGCTACGTTGCGCATTCGCGGCTTTGTCAATCGCATCAACGGTCCGTCTATCGACTTGAAACACCGAAAGCAGATTGAGCTGATTTAGGCGCTGGCTTCCGCTGCGGCCGCCGCCGCGGCTGCCGCGGTACGTGCTTTTTTCTGAAGTACGCCATCAAGCTCTTCAATCGCTTTGCCGAGATCGACCTTACGGACCGCGGCGACTTCTCTCGCCATACGATCAAGCGCCTGTTCAAACAATTGTCGCTCGGAATAGCTTTGTTCCGGCTGGTCATCGGCGCGGAAAAGATCGCGCACAACTTCAGCGACAAGTTTGATATCACCGGAATTGATCTTGGCGTCATATTCCTGCGCGCGCCGGCTCCACATGGTGCGTTTGATCCGTGCTCGCCCTTTTAGGGTCTCGACGGCATTTTTGATCACTTTTTCGCTCGACAAAGGACGCATGCCCGCAACTTTTGCTTTGCCGGTCGGAACGCGCAGCCGCATTTTTTCCTGATCAAAATTGATCACGAACAGTTCGATTTTGATCCCTGCGACTTCCTGTTTTTCCAGAGTGACGATCTTGCCAACGCCATGGGCGGGATAAACGATCTGATCGTTGACTTTGTAATCCTGCTTCGCCGCCGATGACGCTTCTGCATCTTGCGAGGCTTTGGCGTCGGCCTGCGGGGCTTCTTTTGGGATAATCTGCGTTGGCACAGGAATGGAGGCTGCGACGGTTTTCTTGCGCGGCGCCTGGCCAACATTGGCCTTCTTTCTTGGTTTTGGTTTGGGCGCTGGCGCGGCTTTCGCGGCGGTTTTTTTGGTTGCCGCTTTTTTCTTCGCCGTACTTTTGGCGGCGGTTTTTTTCGCCGGCGCTTTTTTTACAGCCTTTTTCTTGGCCGGGGCGGCTTTCTTCGCCGCCGTTTTCCGTGCCGTCTTGCTGGCGGCTTTTTTGGCTGGGGCCTTCTTCACCGCTGGTTTTTTCGCAGTCGCTTTCTTGGCCGTGGCTTTTTTCTTCGCGGGGGCCTTAGCGGTCGCTTTTTTCTTCGCCGGGGCAGCCTTTTTTACTGCCTTTTTCTTGGCCGGGGCTTTTTTCTTCGCTCTTTTTGCCGCCGGGGCTTTTTTCTTGGTCGTTTTCTTCGTCGCCATGAGTTGTCTCTTTCTACGAGGCCTGACGCCTCATCGAGGCGACGGCAAAAGCTGTTTTCGGTGCGGATCGCTGGCCAATCAACAAGAAAACCACTGTGAGAAATCTAATCGAGCGCCAACCGCCAGGATATGATTTCCACAGGTCACAGGAGCCTCCTCCGAAAGTAACGGAGAACCAAAATCACTTTTGATTCAGAGGTTTATGTGGTTTCTTTCAAGCGTTAAGGCCGAGATAAGAACCGCGCTGCATTCCATAATTCAATCACGAATATAGCATAAAATTTCAAGATTCGCCACGGCTTTCGGCGACCTGCACGGTTTGCCGCAGCAGCGAGATATTCCGTGCCTAAGAGCCTTCGCCGGGCTTCTCGCTGAAATATTTCTCCAGCTTGCCTTTTTCTTCGGCAAATTTGTCCGCGTCCGGCATTGGATCGAGCTTTTGGGTGATATTCGGCCAGGCGGCGGCAAACTTGGTGTTGAGTTCAAGCCATTTGTCGGCCTCGCCCTCAGTATCCGGGATAATCGCTTCGGCGGGGCATTCCGGTTCGCAAACACCGCAATCAATGCATTCATCGGGGTGAATAACCAGCATGTTCTCGCCCTCGTAGAAGCAATCCACCGGGCATACTTCCACACAGTCCGTGTATTTGCATTTGATGCAGGCGTCGGTCACCACATAAGTCATCGTAAAAATGCTCCAGAGCTTGGTTTTGGGTCTTCTTTACCCGCTCAACGCCGGGACGCAAGCGTTCAACAGACCAGAAATCCTTACTCAGTGCCGAGTCTGGCTGCAACACGGGCACGGGCTTCGCCGCTCATCCGGTCCTCGACATAGATGAGCCCACAAATCCGCCGCATCAGGGTGTCCTCAAACGGATCCTTCTCGCCGTCAGAGAGGATGATTTCCCATAGCATTTCGAGAAAAGTGATTTTGTCCTCAGCAGGCATTTCCTTGGCGACCCGCGTGAAGCGTTGAATATCTAGGGCGTCCGCTTGCGCCGCCTCGCCCGCAATGCGGATCTTTTCAGCCTCATCTTGCGACAGGTTGAATTGAGACTGCAATGATCGATCGACGATACGGCGTTCGCGATCATCATAATGGTCATCAGCTCTGGCGGCCTCGACAAGCAATGCCGCAATCGCGAGCTGCAAAGGCGCTGCCCGGTCACGTTCTGCGGCCGGTTGTTTTTTGTTTTTGGAAAAGGGGTTTTTGAACATAATATACTGATCCGTCTATGTCGTTTGCTTCAGCGTATCGAGGACGCGCCGGTCTTTTTTGGTCGGTCTGCCGGCGCCTTTTTCTCGGGTAAAGGGTCCGGTTGCCCGCTCTTCTTTTGGCGGGCGCGGTGGGGATTGATCCGTATAGAGTGTTCGCGCCTCAGCCGCCGGGCCTCGCCGCGAGGCAAGGGCGTCAATTTGTATGATGCGTAAATGGTCATTGCGGGTAAACACCAAAATATCGGCCGGCAGGATTAAGAAACTCGGCTTTTCCGCACGCATTGCCGTCTCGTCGCGCGTTACCCTTACATTACGGTCCTGAACAAATTTTGCCGCTAAAGTGCGCGTTTTGAAAAATCGGGCGTGCCATAGCCACTGATCGACACGTTGAGAGAGCGGCCCCGCGTCGTCCCCGCTCATTCAGCCTTCTCTGGTTTTTTTGCCTTATTATTTTTGCTGGCGGCGGAGAGTTCAGACTTCAGCCCGGCAAGGACCGCAAACGGTGAATTCGGGTCGGCGACCTTGCGATGACGCGGTTCATGCATAGGGCCATTGCTTTTCGGGCTGCGGCCAGCATGCTGGAACTTCCCGGCTTGTGGGTTTTTGCCTTTGCGCCGCGCATCCGGCTTGCCAGCAGGCTTAGCCCCAGGCTTAGCCCCAGGCTTTGCTGCAGGTTTCGGCTCACGTTTTGGCTTTGTGTAGATTTTTCGCGGCGCCGGTCTCCATAGCGCGATTTCTATTTCTTCCGGCTCAGCGGCGGCGGTAGGCACTGATGCGTTATCTGTCGCGATTTGCCGCGTCGCTGTTTGTTCTATTTCCGTTGGCGCATCGGCCAGCGCCTCTGTCGGTTGGTCGGACGGCTTGTTGTCAATCGACGCCTCGTCTGTTGATGCAGCTTGGGGCGTAACAATTTCAGCTTCTGTCAAAACCGGCTCCGATGGCGGCGCATCGGTTTCTGATTCAGTTGATGTTTCCGGCGTCGCCAGTATCGGCGCCGTTGCGGCGTCATTGTCTTGGGTTGCTTGCTCTGGTGACGCTGACACTGGGACCGCCACCTCTGGGACCGGCTGGTTTGGAGCCGCTGGCGTTTCAACTTTGCGTTTAATGATTGTCTTGCGCAATCCGAGGGAACGCATGATCGCTTCGAAATCTTCGCCGGAACAGCCAACGAGCGACATCATTTGCGATGTCGCCTCGAATCCTTCGCGGGTTTTCGCCTCGTTGCGCGCCGTGCGAATAAGCCCGGCCAGACGTTCCAGCATATCAATGCGCACAGCGCGTTTGCCGGACGGGCGATACCCGGCGGCATAATAATAGGCGTGGGGCAGGCTTTCATTCATCTCAAGCGAGACAAGTCCTGCTTTCGG
This sequence comes from Hyphococcus sp., assembly GCA_021776345.1. Classification (GTDB taxonomy): domain Bacteria; phylum Pseudomonadota; class Alphaproteobacteria; order Caulobacterales; family Parvularculaceae; genus Hyphococcus. The sequence goes on from JAJFGC010000052.1 coordinate 14,962, forward strand.
CGCCGCTGTCTCGTTCGGTTTGCGGTCGATCCATAACGCCCATAGCAGGACCAGCAAAGCGGATGGCGCCGGTTTCAAGAGTGCTGGCGTAAACAAAGTATATTCGCCAAAACGCATGCCAAGCTTACGGAGCTTGCCGCGTTCTTTCTGGTCGATCTTTTTCAGATCTTCGCCGAACTGGGTGCGCGATGTGGCGCCGAAATTTTCAACAAGCCGGTAGGCGACGCCTTTTGCCAACCCTTCAAGCGCGTTTTCGCCCTCGGTGTTGGCTGCGGTCTGCAGGGCCACAAGCGGCCCTAACAGGCCCTCAATCTTGGCGCTGACAAAATCCTTGAGGCGGTCTTCAACCCGCCCGCGCATATTGGGCGAGATATCCGAAAGCCCTGAGACAATAACATCAGGCCGCAACGGGGTCGGGCCTTTTTGCAGCTTTGCAACCTGTGCAGAACGCCACCAGACGGCGCCGTCCTCGGAGAGGGTGAGCTCTTCAGCGGTTGCATTAGCAAGGGCGGCGGCGCGGGCCGCCAAAACCGGCCCCAGGGCTTTCTCGCCCGCCGCGCGCAGGGATTTTGCCTCCACGCTGGTCGCACGTGGATCGACAATAAACTCAAATCCCAGCAATCGGCCTATAAATTGGCCTTCCACAATCACTTCTCCATCGTCGGTAACGCCAGCAAGGAGCGGCTCATCATCCTTTAACCGCTTTAAAAGAGTAGAGGTGCGCCGGTCAACAAAACGCTGCGTCAATTTCTCATGCAGCGCATCCGATAATCTGTCTTCTATCGCGCGCGTACGCTCTTGCCAATAAGCGGCGTTTTCAAACCAGCCAGCCCGATGGGAGAGATATGTCCAGGTGCGAATGTGAGCGATGCGCGAAGAAAGCGAGTCGATATCGCCGTCGCTGCGATCAAGCCGATTAACACGGGGCCCTAGCCAGTCATCGCCAATCCGGCCATCACGCATCAGCATCAAATAAAGATCGCCCAGAAGCTTTGCATGCTGGTCGGTTGAAATCTTTCGGAAATCGGGAATTTGACAGATGTCCCAAAGTGTTGTCAGCGCCGCCCCGCCGCTGGCGATTTTGCGAATGTCATCATTCCTGATCAGATGATAAAATGCGTCTTCATCATCTTCGCGGCGGGAACGAACAAGTTGCGGCCTCGGCGGTGGGCGTTCAAGCGACCGGCGCAATGCGGAAAGGGAAGATAAGTCGATCTGCTCGGAGCGCCATTGAAGCGCCTTCACCGGTTCAAACCGATGATTCTCGATCGCCTCGACGATATCCTCGTCGAGGGATCCGCAATCAGCGGTGACGCCAAAAGTCCCGTCATTAATGTGTCGTCCAGCGCGGCCAGCAATTTGAGCGAGTTCTGCGGGGTACAGGCTGCGGGGCCGCAATCCGTCGAATTTACGTGTGGCGGCGAAGGCGACATGGTCAATATCCATGTTGAGGCCCATGCCGATCGCGTCGGTCGCAACGAGAAAATCCACCTCGCCGGATTGGTAGAGCTCAGCTTGTGCGTTGCGCGTTCGCGGGGAAAGCGCGCCCATAACCACTGCGGCGCCGCCCCTCTGCCTACGGATTAACTCGGCAATGGCGTAGACCGTATCAGTTGAAAAACCGACAATGGCGGTGCGTCGGGGCAGTCGCGTGACTTTTTTGGGACCGATGTAGGTTAGCCGTGAAAACCGTTCACGCGCGAGAAACTGGATATTGCGAAACAAATTTTGAAGCACCGGTCGCATGGTGTCGGAGCCGAGAAACAAAGTCTCTGACATGCCGCGGGCGTGCAACAGGCGCGATGTAAAGATGCGCCCGCGTTCCGGGTCCGCCGCAAGCTGAATTTCGTCGATGGCCAGGAAATCAACTTCGCGCTCGAGCGGCATCGCCTCGACCGTGGCGACCCAGTAGCGCGGATTGGAGGGGATGATTTTCTCTTCGCCAGTAACCAGCGCCACCTCATTGGAACCACGCTGTTTGACAATGCGGTCATAGATCTCTCGGGCAAGCA
>JAJFGC010000053.1 GCA_021776345.1 Hyphococcus sp.
CGATCGCATGGAAGCCGCCGCTGTAAAATGCCTGCAGCGCTTTTTGTACAAGCTCGTCACGTTTCGATGCGCTCATAGCTTCTCTCTTTTAGCTACACAATAACAGATCGGTAAATATAGGAGCTCGCAGTCTATTTGCAAGCGGTGTGAATTTAATCTTTTATTGTCAGTAGGATAGAGAAAAATCACTGAAAAAAACAAAAAAAACCTACGTTGAATCAAATTAACACATTGACAGATCGGTAACCTTTCGTTATCTAACGTTTACTGATCGGTTACTGTTATCGATCACAGCACACGGACCCACCTGGTCCATACGCTTCAATCGCAACAGCCTCGATAGAGGCATGGAGGGAGAAATGAACAACATACTTCGTAATTTTTACGGTCGCTGCACCGACATTGGTTCACTTGTGTTAACGGCTGTGACATTTCTGGCGCTTCTCGCCGTAATCGTTGGCCCTGGAATGGCCTTGATGTCTGTAGTGCAAGCAGAAGCTGCGCCGTCTCGTGCAGCTACCGCCACAACGCCGCCACAAAATGATGGTTTTCCCGAGCCTGGTTTTGTTATCGCCGAAGGAAGCACGGCAATTGTTATCACTGATCCGCAAATTGATTTCCTATCGCCCAAAGGAGTGACCTGGGGCGTCGTCGGAAAAAGCATCACAGAGAACGGCACTGTCGAGAACCTAGAAGCTTTGTTCAAAGCCGCCGACGAAACTGGGATGCCGGTTTTTGTCTCGCCGCACTATTATTATGAGCACGATCACAAATGGAAATTTGAAGGCACGCTCGAAACACTGATGCACAATATCGGTATGTTTGACAGACCGCATGCGCTTACTCTTGAAGGTTTCGAGGGCTCCGGTGCTGATTGGCTCGAACGTTACAAGCCATATATCAACAATGGCAAAACGGTCGTTACCAGTCCGCATAAAGTATATGGACCGGATACCAATGATCTCGCGCTGCAGCTTCGCAAAGCCGGTGTCAATAAAGTGATCCTCGCCGGTATGTCGTCAAATCTCTGCACGGAGTCGCATATGCGAGGGTTGATTGAACGTGGTTTCGAAGTCATGGTCGTTACCGATGCAACAGCTGGCGCCATAACCGAACACTATGATGGCTACAGCGCTTCGCTCACCAATTTCCGAATGATTGCAAGCGCGATCAACAATACCGAGAACACGGTGAAGGCGATCAACGCTGCATATCGCAACTAACGCCCCCCAGCTGTCCGCTTCCCCCAACGGACAGCGAAGAGTCCCGGCCGGCTTCCTCCTCTGACTCACAAGCCGGCCGGGCAAACAAAACCCCACAAGTTGCATTCCTATATCCGCATACTGAGAAATATTGACGGTGATAGCGCCAGTAGTGCGGACAAATACGTAAAGCTATTGCCCCACGGAAAGGAAGACTAAAATGACCAATTCAATTAAAGCCACCATTGCTGCTGCATTCCTGGCGTTTGCCGCTGCGACGCCAAGTTTGGCTGCCGATGAACACAATGTTTCAACAGGCATTACCACGAGCGGCGCACCCCTCGGTTTGCATGGCGTTGATGCTGTCGCGCTTTCTACGTCCAACACTGTCGTGGAAGGAGACGCGGTTCACACCATCGTAGAAGACGGTGTTGCATATTATTTTGCAACGGCGGAATCCGCCCGGCGTTTTAAAGCAGCGCCTGAAAACTATATGCCGAAATATGGCGGTTTTTGCGCTTTCGCTGTTGCCCTCGGCAAAAAGTTCGATGGCGATCCGCGTTTCGCCGATATTGTAGACGGCAAACTCTATCTTTTCGTCAATGCGGAGATCTTCGCAAAGTACAAAAAGAACCCAGAGAAAATTCTCGCGAATGCGGAAAAGAAATGGCCGACAATTAAGCACAAAGCCGTCAAAGACCTCTAATGCCTATTGGCGGCCGAACGGAAATGTTCGGCCGCCGCCGACTCAGTTATTTGTAGAAAGGAACACCAGTCATGCGTCTGCCGATCCCACCCTTTACGCACGAGACTGCGACAGAAAAAGTTCGGCTCGCTGAAAATGGCTGGAACAGCCGCGATCCGGAAAACGTCTCACTCGCTTATTCTGAAGACAGCGCATGGCGCAATCGCGATCTCTTCATCAATGGGCGCGCCGAAATTGTCCATTTCCTGACCCGCAAGTGGCGTACGGAACTGGAATACCGGCTCATCAAAGAACTTTTTGCGTTCAAAGACGACAGAATATCGGTCCGATATGCTTATGAGTATCGCGACAGCGCCGGGCAGTGGTTCCGCGCCTATGGCAATGAGAATTGGGTGTTTGACGAGCAAGGCCTGATGACGAAGCGGTTTGCGAGCATAAACGATTTGAAAATTGCGGAAGTTGATCGTCTCTTCCATTGGCCGCAAGGGCATCGTCCGCATGATCACCCAAGCCTGAGCGAGCTTGGTCTATAGCGCCGCCATGCAAGGAATGCGATATTCCAGCGTGCGAATCATATTTGTTTTATGCTCAAAGAGTTTCGTTGAATGTACAAGGAACCTCAGCCATGACCGCGCCTACAGGATCAAAAGCCAATCCATCTCAGTTTGATTGCTATGACGACCTTGCGGAGGATGAACCTTATTTCGTCATCCGCGCGCATGACCCGCTGTCGGATGCGCTGATCGAACTGCACGCCTATATCGGCGCGGGCCAGTCGGGCGCGGCCCACAACAAGCTTGCCGAGATCATGGAGCTGACGCGCGACCGCGCGCCGCGACCGTCAGATTCCCCGAAATATCGCGAAACCTTCGCGATCAGTCAGGCCATGGAGGCCTGGCGGCGCGATTCTCGCTAACGTCAGACAAGCCCTGTTTGGAACTTTCTGCATCCTCGCGGCGTTTGAGGTGTGACGAAGGGGGCCTGTCTTTCGGGGTTGGCATAGGGGCTCTCGTAACTGTGACACGGAGCGGGACCATGGGATATATTTTTTCAACATTAAAAAAAGCGGCGATTGCTTGTGCTGCAGCGGCGATGGCCGCCTGTTCATCGACAGGCGGGCCTCTTGGTTTGTCGCCGGCGCAGGAACAGGCGATCGGTGAACAACAGCATCCGCAAATTCTCGCGGCGTTTGGCGGCGAGATCGATGATCCGCAATTGAAATCATATGTGCAACGAGTCTTTGACCGGCTTGTCGCCGCATCAGAGCAACCGAATGCACAGTTAAAACTAACGATCCTCGACAGTCCGGTTGTGAACGCGATGGCGCTGCCCGGACATGTTTATGTGACGCGCGGTCTTTTGGCCCTGGCCAATGACGAGTCTGAAATGGCGGGC
>JAJFGC010000054.1 GCA_021776345.1 Hyphococcus sp.
TCGCGCGGATAAACCGGCGTATGATCGACCGTGCCGCGTTGCTGGACTTCATCGGCGATTAAAATATTTTTCTTGTCGAGAAAAAGAATGCGAAAGAGTTCCGTTTTTTCGTCCGCCATTGCGGCGCGGCAATAAGAGAGCAGGTCGTTCCATGAGGAAATGACCGGACGTTTCAGCACGCGCTCTTGGCTAAGTTTGATCGACGCCGCATGGACGATCTTGAGGTCATGGGCGACATTTTCGGAAATGCCTTTGACTTCGACCAGGCGCTCAATTGGCGCCGCCAGTGTTTCAGCAAATCCGCCGAATTTGGCGAGAAGGTCTTTCGCCAATGGTTTGACGTCACGGCGAGGAATGGCGCGAAAAAGCACAAGCTCCAGCAGCTCGTAATCCTGAACGCCGTCGACACCGGCTTTTTTAAACCGCGCGCGCAGTCGTTCACGGTGGCCGGCGGCATGGTTAGATGACTTTGTCGCGCCGTCGGCCATTATACATAAGGCGGGCAGTGCAGCCCCTTCGGCGATTGTGTAAAAATCTCGAAGCCATCAGCCGTAACGCCAATTGAATGTTCGAACTGCGCGGAGAGCGACTTGTCGCGGCTGACTGCAGTCCAGCCATCTTTCATGACTTTTACATCCGGTTTGCCGTCATTAATCATCGGTTCGATGGTGAAAAACATGCCCGGCGTGATCGGCGTCTCGGCGGCGCGATGAATACCGCCCCAACGGTCTTTAAATTCCGCATAGTGAACGACATTGGGCGGCGAATGAAACACTTGCCCCAATCCATGGCCACAAAAATCTCGAACAATCGAAAACCCTTGACCTTCTCCAAGAGTTTGAATGGCTTTACCAATGTCACGCAGTGTAGCGCCAGGTTTGACCGCATTGATCCCCGCCATCATGGCCTCATAAGTGGTCTCAACCAGGCGGCGCGCCTTTACCTTCGGTTCGCCGGCGTAATACATGCGGCTGGTGTCGCCATGCCAGCCATCAACAATGACCGTCACATCAATATTCATGATGTCGCCATTCTTCAGGGCCTTTGGCCCCGGGATGCCGTGACAGATCACATGATTGAGGGAAATACAGGTCGCGTGGCGATAGCCGCGATAGCCGATGGTCGCAGACAAGGCGCCATTGTCGAGAACCATCTCTCGCACGAGAGTGTCGAGATATTCGGTGGTGACGCCGGGCTCGACATGTTCGGTAAGCATATCAAGGCACTCTGCCGCAAGGCGGCCTGCCTTGCGCATGCCGTCAAAGCCTTCGGGCCCATGAATTTTGATATCATTGGCGCTGGCGTTGATTTCTTCTTCGATGGCGAGTTCGGTCATGGTCTTCTTAATCTAACGATGTTGGCGTCTTCTCTAGCACTCAATGACCGGCAGGCAAATTATCATTTTATTCGACATACCGCCCATCGACGAAGACCCAGTCAATATACTGAATGCACCGGATTTCTGCTAATGGGTTGCATGTCAATGTAATCAGATCGGCCTGAAACCTAGGTTTGACAAAACCGACATCGTCAAGACCGAGATAGTCGGCCGGCGCGGTTGTTGACAAATAGAGTGCTTCGTAAGGCGAGAGACCGGCCTCGACAGCCAGCATAAGCTCTTCATAGATTGCCGTTGCAAAGAGCTGATCGCCATCGTCAGAATCAGTCCCGAGCATGAGGTTTGCGCCGACTTTGTGAAGCGCGGCGAGCACATGGAGCCGGTTCTTTTCGCCAAGCTGGCGAAGCGTCGGAGTAGCCCAGGCGTCCCTTGCGCGGCGATTGGCGTTGTTTTTTGAAAACCACATAATCGTCGGCGTGTTCCACATACCGGCCTCGGCCGTCGCTTTTGCATAGTTTTTCAGTTTTTTCTTATCGATCGGCGCGGCAAAGAAGATGCCGCGAAAATCTTCGCCATCTAACGCCATGCCTTCCTCGGTAGCCGTGACGTCAAAATAGCCGGTTAGATGTTCGTTGGATCGAAAGCCGACATTAAGCGCTTCATCCAGGGTAACGCTGATCGGAATGTGGCCGGCAATTTCTATGCCGTATTTTTTACCAGCCTTCATAACTGCAAAGAAGATATCGCGGTCCAGAAAACTATATACTTTGACGAGGTCATATCCCGCATCGGCAAACTCTTTTATGCGTGCATTCGCGGCGACGGGCGTTTCAGGTGTTGGAAACCCGTCGCGCGGCGAACTGCGATTGGCCATTGTTGGGCTGGCAACAATCATCTGCGGGCCGAGCATTTCGTTTGCCAAGATAGCGTCGCGCCATTCCAGCAAAAAAAGGCCGCCCGTTCATTTCGCGCACTAATGTAATGCCAGCATGCAAGTAGTTTAACAGGGCGCTCTCGTCGGAGTCGCGGAAATGCACATGCATATCGCTAAGGCCGGGCATGATGTAACGGCCCATGCCATCAACTTCCTTAAACCCTTCAGGGATATTGAGTTCGTCTGCCGCGCCGACATCGACAATAACACCATCGGCCATCAGCAGCGTCTGGTTTTCCAATACGCAATCACAATCCATGGGAATGACATTGATGGGCGTTAGCGCAAGCTTCTCCTGTGCGGGAATTGATTGGGCAAATGCGGCGGTAGATGCAGCAAGAACAGTAACAAAAGCAAACAATCGCATAAGGCCTCACATTATCTTTTGAAGTGCGGATAGTGCGCGTGTTCAATCAAAAATCTTGAACGGATTTGATCTCAACGGTCAATTTCCAGCGGTTTTCTCAAAACGACTTCGCTGAGGGTTACTTCACAATCATAACAGAGTAGCTCAACACCCGCTTCCTCCGCCGAGTCCAGGGTTTGCGCATAAACCGGGTCGAGATCGCGGGCAGGTTGGAGGCGCGTGCAATCGCTGCGTTGAACAATGAACAGCATGACGGCCCTGGCGCCTTCTTTCTTAACCCGCATCAGCTCTTGAAGGTGTTTGGCGCCGCGCTTGGTCACCGAATCGGGAAATTCGGCAAGGCCCGACTGGCGTGAGAGGTGAACGTTTTTGACCTCGACATAGCAGGGTTCTTTCCGCCTGCCGCCGTCGAGCAGAAAATCGATGCGGCTGGCCTCGCCATATTTCACCTCTCGGCGATGATTGCCGTAACCGGTAAGTTCGGGAATGACGCCTGCCTCAATTGCCTCTTCGACAATCTTGTTTGGGTTTGACGTGTTGATTGGGATGAGCGTTTCGCCGAGTTTCGTCATTTCCCAGGAATAGGGAAGCTTGCGGCCTTTGCCATGATGCTCGCTGACCCAGACCGGCGCGCCTTCGATCGCAACCGCCATCATCGAGCCGGGATTGGCGCAATGGGCGGTGATCTCTTCGCCGCTATCGAGGGCAATATCCGCAAGGAAACGCTTATAGCGTTTGATCAGCGTGCCTTTAAGAAGCGGGGAGGGAATGCGCATGAGCCCGTATCTAGAGCATGCGCTGCAGTTTCGCCAATTTCTCTCTTGCCTTTAATTGATTGGCCTATAGGTCGTGACGGTATAGTTTGTGAACAATACGATGTTGGACGCAAAAGCGCATGACCCAAAGCCCCGGCCAAAAATCCGCCGCTA
>JAJFGC010000055.1 GCA_021776345.1 Hyphococcus sp.
GCCGGATCGACCACCTGAATGCCACCGGGCTGAATTTCCAGAATCGCGAGGCCACGCTCGACCGAACCATTCGCGTTGAGACGGAAAAGCCCGTCAGCGCCAAAATAACCATTAGGGTCGGTAATCGCCTCTTCTGAAAAACGGCGGCGGCGGCGGTCGGTCGTCGCCAACCGCGCGGCCAACAAGGACGCATCGTAAGCGAGCGACGCAAGCCGCGGCGGCGGAGCGCCAAAGGCCCCGGCAAAGCGGTTTTCAAAGTTACGCGTAATTTCCGGGTCGGGCGCAGCAAACCAGCCGCCGCGCAAGGCCGGCTCGCGGGTCAGCCGAGGGTTTTTCCAGGCAGAAATCCCAAGCAATTTCACCCGGGTAATATCGACATTGTAGTAAGGCAGAAGCGGCGCCAGCGCACGCAACAGCGTTCCCTGTTCAGGCATCAGAACCGCTTGATAGCCTTGCGTATAACCGGCGCTGCTGTTTTCAGTAGGCTTCGCGTCGCCTTTGTATTCATGGCGCAATTCCAGCGGCACAATCTCTTGTGAATACCGCGCAAGCCGTTTTGCCGGCTCAAGCATCGCATCAGGTTCTTGCTGATAGCGCTCTTCATGGACGATGACGCCGCCACGCACGAACACCTCTTCGGCAAAGGCGCCGGAAACGCGGTTTCCATATTTCGTCATGGGCGCCAGAACGCCGAACCGCGTGAGCTCCTGGCTGACCGCATATTCCGTGATCCGTTCGATTTCGAGTTCAGGCGGGAAGCTGAGGAGATAAACGCCGTTGCCCCCCGACTGGATATCAGAGGAAAATGCAATCATTGGCGCTTCGGCCGCGCGGGTGACCACAGCGGCCGCCTCGACCGATTCAGAAAACAATGGGCCGAGGATAATCTCAGCGCCGTCAGCCAATGCCGATCGCGCCGCATCCGCGGCGCCGTCGGCCGTCCCCTTGGTGTCTTTTGGAATCAGCAGAAAATGCTCATCGCCAGCATCAAAGGCAGCCAGCTGCGCCGCGTCAAACATTGCTGACGCCACTTTCTGGGCCACCGTGCTGTTTGCGGTGAAAGGCAGCAACAATCCAACTCTGACCGGTTCGTCGCCGTCCATATGGCGCGGCTCAACAAACCCTCGCCGGTCATAGCGCCGGGCTTCTTGTTGAAATTCCGGCAGCGGCTCGGGTTCAATCTCCGGGCGGTCAGGCTGCGCAATAACCGGCGGTCCTGACCGGGTCGGCGTCGACGCGCAAGCGACAAGCGCTATAGCGCTAATAGTAAAAAGGCCCGCCCGAAACACCGCCCCAAAATCAACCTGCATGAAATCCCGCCTCATTAATCCCTGAATCCAGCGCGGAGATTAGCCGCCGCTGACCGCCCCGTAAACACGCCATTGATGAACAGCTGATTGACGGGCGTCGCCGATAAGGCCAATCGTGGCCTGATGCACAAAGATTCGATAACGCTCAATCCCGGCCTTTATGTGACGGCGACGCCGATCGGCAATCTCGCCGATATGACTTACAGGGCCGTCGAAACCCTGAAGGCGGCTGATCTTATTCTGTGCGAAGACACCCGCCAGACCGCAAAGCTTTGTAATGCCTATGGGATTGAAACGCCCCGCGAGGCCTATCACGATCACAACGCAGTGCGGATGCGCCCGAGGATTATTAAAAAACTGCAAGACGGGGCTGCGATTGCCCTCGTCTCGGATGCGGGCACACCGCTGATTTCCGACCCAGGCTACAAGCTCGTGCGCGAGGCGCGCGACGCCGGGATAGATTTTTACCCTATCCCCGGCCCATCCGCCGCGATGGCCGCCTTGAGCGCGGGCGGCGCGCCGAGCGATCATTTTTTCTTCGCCGGCTTTCCCCCGTCAAAATCAGGAGCCCGGGACAAAGCTTTTGCAAACCTCGCCGCCATCAATGCAACTCTGGTTTTTTATGAATCCGGCCCGCGGCTCGCGACCAGCCTCAAGGCAATGGCCGATGCGTTCGGCGACCGGCGCGGCGTTGTTGCTCGCGAACTGACAAAACTCCACGAAGAATTCCGCGAGGACACACTAACCACACTGTCTGATTTTTATGAGGAGGCGCCGCCGAAAGGAGAAATTGTCGTTCTCGTCTTTCCGCCGGAGATCAGCGCAACGACGCCGGAAGCTCTCGATGCAGTTCTCAAGGACGCTCTCACCACAATGAGTGTTAAAGACGCCGCGGCTGAGGCGGCGAAGGCCCTGGGCGCGGCGCGCAAGGCAGCCTATCAACGGGCGCTGGCGCTGAAAGATGGCGCATGAACAGGGGCGATAAAAAACGCCGCGCTGAAGCCGCAGGCCGGCGCGGCGAAATTTTTGCAGAACTTATCTTGCGGCTTAAGGGCTTTGGCGTCCTTGCTCGTCGCTTCAAAACCCATGGCGGGGAGATCGACCTCGTCGCCAAGCGCGGCAATCTACTCGTATTCGCTGAGGTAAAAGCCCGCGCCGCGCTCGATGATGCAATCTCTGCCGTCAGCGACGCCAACACCCATCGGGTCAGTGGCGCCGCCTCCATGTTTCTGGCTAAAAACCCTCATCTTGCACAATGCGATATGCGTTATGATATCATCGCTGTTTCCGGCTGGCGCTGGCGCCACATTGCCGGCGCGTGGATGGACCGTGCGTGATGGAGTTTTCTTCCCGTGCAAACGGCCTCAAGAACGAGTGAGCTTGATGGCCTAAAGGCCTTATTCGATAGGAGTACCCAAGATGTTTTCATCCATTACCCGCGCGGCGCTTTGCGCTTTTGCTTTTTTAACGCTTGCTGCATGCGCCTCGAGTCGAAACCTCGATCAGAGTTTTTCAGATCTCGGCGGCAACGCACAAATCAAAGGCGTTCTCTTTTCGGATCGGAACCATGATTATTCCGACGTCGATATCACCCTGTTTGAGGGACGCCTATTGCTGACCGGTTCAATGCGGTCCGAAGACGGCCGTGACAAACTGATCGCCAATGCGTGGAAAGCGAGCGGTGTTGACCAGGTCATCGACGAAATTTTCATCGGCGACAAAACACCTTTTCTGCAAGGCGTCGCTGACGCGCGAACTGACCAGACGTTGCGCGCAAAACTCGTCGCGGCTGACGATGTTGTGAGCGCCCGATATAAGATTGCCGTATCCGGCGGCATTATTTACCTGATCGGTGCGGCCAAGGATCAGCGCGAGCTCGACCGAGCGCTTGAGATTGCCAGCGCAACCGGTAAGGCTGAAAAAGTCATCAATTATGTAACCGTGTTAGAAGCGACGACGCCGGACGGCGCCGCTCAAAACTGAAGCCGCGCCAAACACACGGGCAACCGAGAGTCAGATTTCAATGTTAAAAATTGCCATCCAGATGGACCCGATCGAAGCGGTCGATGTTAACGCCGATACTAGCTTCGATATGGCATTTGAAGCCCATGGACGCGGCCACGAAGTCAGTGTCTATGCGCCTGGCACGTTGCAGCTTTATGCCGGCGACGTCAAAGCGCGCGCCCAACGAATTGATCGGATAGCGCGATCACAAGGCGATCATGTCAGCCTCGCCGTCCCAGCCCTAGTCGATTTGAAAGTTTTCGATGTTATCTTGATCCGTCAGGATCCACCGTTCGATATGGCCTATATCACCGCCTCGCAAATCCTTGAACGTTTGCAACCAGACGTCCTGATCCTGAATGATCCGCGCGCCATTCGCGATGCGCCAGAAAAACTCTTTGTTACAGAGTTTGAGGATCTGACGCCGCCGACATTGATCACCAGTGACATGAAGGCGATCCGCGATTTTCGAAAAGAGCATGGCGATATGATTTTGAAACCCCTTTACGGAAATGGCGGCGCCGGCGTCTTCCGCATCAAACCAGATGATGGAAACTTCAACGCGCTTTTGGAGTTGTTCGGCGAAACCTTCCTTGAACCAATTATAGCGCAAAAATTCTTGCCATCCGTGACCAAGGGCGACAAGCGCATCATCCTGCTAGACGGCGAGGCGGTCGGCGCGATTAATCGCGTACCTGCTGCTGGCGAGACCCGGTCCAACATGCATGTCGGCGGTCGGGCCGAAGCGATAGAAATGAGCGCGCGCGATCAGGAAATCTGCGACCGCATTGGCCCGGTGTTGTCACAGCGCGGTCTCATCTTCGCGGGCATCGATGTCATTGGCGACTATCTTACTGAAATCAATGTCACCTCCCCGACAGGCGTGCAGGAAGTGCGCAATTTTGGCGGCGCCGATATCTCAGCGCTTTTTTGGGACTGGGTCGAAGGCCGCCTGCAAAATTAATCCCCTCTTCCTCAGCCGCACTCGGTTTTTGTCAAATCAGGACATTATCCACCTCACCACCGCATTAACCCTCGCGCCAATCATGGCGGCGCCCGAAGGCGCGCAGCGGCATGGTCGTCGCCGAGGCGGGGCTTTGACTGATTTACAACGTGCTTTTGTTCAAAGCGACTGCACAATTAGCGCGCATTGGTCATCAACCCGCGATCCAAAAGCGGCAAAATGCACGGCCATCTTCCCGAGTGGTCCGGAATTCGCTACAGACAATGAGCCTGCGCTGGCTCATTAACGATCTGGCGCCAAGAAAACATCCGGTACCCGAACACCGTCCATGAATCTCCTCGATCGCTATATTCTGCGCACAGTCGCAACGCCGCTTTTGTTGGCGCTGGCCGTGGCAGGCGCCCTCCTCCTGTTGGAGCATATGCTGCGGTTGTTTGATTTTGTGCTGGCAGAGCAGGGACCAGTGGATGTTGTCTGGCAAATGCTGGCGAACCTGGTGCCTCACTATATGGGGCTGGCGCTGCCGCTTGGCACCTTTCTGGGCGTTATGCTCGCCTTTCGAAATCTGTCGCTCTCGAGTGAGCTAGACGCGTTGAGTTCGAGCGGCGCCTCCTTTGGCCGCCTCTTGCGTCCGATTTATTTGTTGGTTGCGTTTTTGATCATCCTAGATTTTCTGCTGGTTTCCTATATCCAGCCCTATTCTCGGTACGAGTATAGTCAGATCCGGTTTAATGTGACGAGCGGCGCATTAGGCATCAAAATTCCAGCGGGCGAATTTGTCGATATCTCCGACCGTGTCACCATCCGCCTCGGCTCGGTTAATGTTGAGACCCGAGACGCAGAAAATATCTTTCTTGAACGGCGCAACCGCAATGGCGGACGAACAACAATTACCGCCCGATACGGCGCTATTTCGACAACCCCTGACATTCGCTCGCTCCTCCTGAAACTTCAGCAAGGCCGACAGGTCATTATTGATCCGCTTGGCGAGCAAATTGAGGCGTTGAATTTTGACGCCTTTGATCTTGAACTTGATCTACCAGCCATCGGCGTCTTCCGGGAGCGCGGGAGCGACGAGCGCGAGGCGACCTTTGACGAAATCCTTCAGCATTTGCGCACAGAGACGCCTCAGTCTTCCCCTTTATATAATGAATACCGCGCCGGTTTTCATTGGCGGATCATTCATCCGCTCTCGTTTTTGATCATGCCGATCCTCGCTATCGCAATGGGGGTGACGGGTCGCAGGCAGACCTCTTCGCTTAAACCAGTGCTCGGCGTCGCAATATTAATCGTTTATCATGAGACGCTTGAAGAATGGGGTAAAGTTGTCGCCGCCAAGGGCGAATTATCGCCCTATATATCAATGTGGGGCGTGTTGGCGATTTTCACGTTTCTATCCATGGCGCTTTATAGCGGCTCAATAGACAAGGCGCGAACGGCGAAAGTCATGTCACGGCGCGAAACCGATACCGTGCGCCTAGCAGGCGCGGAAGCCCCGCCGCCGGCCGGTCAATCATCATGAACCAAACACAGGGCATATTCACCCTTTATGTGGGACGGATGTTCATTGTTCGTTTTCTCGGCTTTTTGATTTTTTTCGTTCTGATCTTGCAGATGCTCGACCTCTTAAACCGATCGAGTGATATCCTCGCTGTTGAAGGCGCGACGGCGCAGTCCCTCTGGCACTATGTCCAACTTCGCTCACCCCAAATTATCGCGCAGTTTATTCCCTTTGCGGCGTTGCTGGGCATCGTTGTAACGCTAGCGGGGTTGAGCCACACTAGCGAGATTACCGTCATGCGTGCTGCAGGCATGTCAGCGCATCGGGTGTTGCTTCCATTTGGGTTTGCCTGCGGATTAATTGCGATTTCGCATTTTGTTTTTTTTGAAACTGTCACTGTAAAATCATCTGAAGCCCTAGATTATTGGGCGGCGAACGATTACGCGCTTGATCTGCCGGAAGACACCGGCACGCGAACAAATATTCGTATTAATTTCGACAATGAATTTATCGGCGCGGAGAGCGCGGCGCGTTTTGGCGATGCGGTTTTGCTAACCGATGTCACAATTTACGATCTCGATGATAATGGTCTCGCCTCAAAGGTAATCGAAGCGCGTGCTGCCCGTCATGAAAAGGGCGTATGGCGCCTGTTTGGCGTTAAAACCCTTGACGCCGTAACGCTCAATGTAACTGAAAGTCCTGATGCGCTTTGGACAAACAGCCTCGACCCGGAACTCCTTTTTGCCCTTAGTTTAAAAGCAGACCAAACCAGCCTCGGGGAATTATCGCGAAAAATTCGCCAGCTTCGTCAAGACAACACGGAAACCAGAGAAGCGATGACGTCTTTTCTGAGCCGCTTTGCAAAACCCATGTCGACATTGGTCATGCCGCTGCTTGGCGCGATCGCGGGTTTTGGCGTACATCGCCAGGGCGTTCTTCTTGTGCGAGCGATCTCCGGCTCAGCCTTAGGCTTCACCTATTTCATTGCCGAAAACTTGTCTCTCGCGCTCGGAAAACTCGGAGTTATTCCCGCCGCACTCGGCGCTTTCTTCCCGTTGGCGTTGTTTATGGTCGTCGGCTTTTCGATCATTCTGGCGATGGAAAATTAGCTGGGAAGCGTCAGGGCTTGCCTTCTTTTCAATTTATGGTTGCAATGCCTGCAATTTATAGGTGTACTGGCCTCAAGTAACCGAGGCGCTAATGATGGCCGGCCTGATCTTAAAACTTCGCCCCGGTGAACAATTGATGATCAATGGCGTCGTCGTCGAAAATGGTAACCAAAAGACCCGGCTCTATGTCAAAACCACCGACGCCCATATCTTGAGATTGCGGGACGCAATGCGCCCGGAAGACGCGACAACACCGCTAAAACAAGCCTATTTTGTCGCGCAGATGGCGGTCGCCGGCCACATTCCTAAAGGCGGGGCGGCAGGCCTCATCCTCAACGCGCTGAAACATCACACCGGGCAAAACGCGGCGCAAATTCGCCAGGTCGTCGCCGCTCGCGCGCAAGAAAACGAGTATTATAAAGCCATGCGCTATCTCGGCGATGTGATCGCCATGGATGAGGATAATGGCGAGTCTGCGGTCGCGACGGCGCAGGATGCTCAACTGGTTTTGGCGCAAGCAAATATCTGAAAAACCGGCTCCTTGTTCTTGAGGCCTACTTGCCCCAAATAGGCGCTCATGTCCGCCGCTACCGATATCATCTCTCTTGGCTGCCGCCTTAATGCGGTCGAAAGCGCCGCTATGCAGCGTCTCGCGAATGACGCAGGTCTAGCTGACGCGGTGGTCGTCAACACCTGCGCGGTCACCAATGAAGCCGTGCGGACGGCGCGGCAGAATATTCGCCGGGCAAAACGCGCTCGCCCCGACGCCCGCATTATCGTAACCGGCTGCGCCGCTCAAACCGCACCCGATGATTTCGCCGCCATGGACGAGGTCGACGCAGTCATCGGTAATCACGAAAAGCTTGAGCCGGCGGAGTGGCGAAAACTTGCCCTTGGAAAAACACCGGTCATCCGTGTCAATGACATCATGTCCGTGCGCGAGACTGCTGGACACATGATTGATGGCTACGGCGATCGCGCCCGGGCTTTTTTGCAGATCCAGAACGGTTGCAATCATCGCTGCACATTCTGCATCATTCCCTTTGGCCGCGGCAATTCCCGGTCCGTACCGATTGCCGCCGCTGTCGAACAAGCACGTCGGCTGGTTGACGTCGGACATCGTGAGATCGTGCTAACCGGCGTCGATATCACCTCTTACGGCGACGATCTTGATGGCGCGCCAACATTAGGAAGGCTCGTTGGCGCGCTTCTCGATGAGGTCCCCGATTTGTACCGGCTGCGGCTTTCCTCCGTTGACGGCGCTGAAATCGATACCGAACTATTTGAGCGCGTAACTGGCGATGAACGCGTTGCGCCCTATCTCCATCTGTCGCTGCAGGCCGGCGACAATATGATCCTGAAACGGATGAAACGCCGCCACACCCGCGAGCAGGCAATTTCTTTATGCGCCGACATTCGCAAGCGGCGGCCCGACGTCACTTTTGGCGCTGACATCATCGCCGGCTTTCCCACGGAAACCGAAGAAATGTTCGACCAAAGCCTCGCCATCGTCGATGAGGCGGGACTTCAATATCTGCATGTCTTCCCGTTTTCCCCGCGCGAGGGAACGCCGGCCGCGCGCATGCCGCAATTGCCGCGGGACATCGTCAAAGACCGAGCGGCGCGACTGAGAGCGAAAGGCGAAACGGCGCTTTACACCTTTCTCGACAGCCTGATCGGACGCCAGGAAGACGCGATCATGGAAAGCGGCGGTCGGGCGCGTCTCGGGAATTTCGCAAGCGTTAATATCGGCGCACGCCCTCATGAGATCGGCGATATTATCCGACTCAAATTGATGGGTCGCGATGGCGGCGCCTTAATCGGTGAGCGATTGCAAATGATGACGCCGCCCAAAAACAAAACACACGCATCCGAAAGCGGCGCCCATGGCGAATAAGTTTTTTTCCGGATTGTTCGGTAAAAAGAATAAAACCGACGATGAAACGTCTGTAGACGGCATCAGCAGTGAGGCCAGCCCACCACCCTCCGCGCCTCAGCCTCGGCCGGAGCCCGAGCAACCCGCTGGGAAGGGGCCCGAGAATACGCATGAGGCCGCACCTGAAAAAGCGCCAATCGCACAAGAACAGCCGGCTGCGCCTATTGAAGTTCCGGCGCCGATTGCACTTGACGAACTAGCGCCCTCGGCCGGTGAGGTGGAAGAAGAAAATCCCGCCGAAAAAAAATCGGGCTGGTTTTCGAAGCTTAGTGAGGGCCTGTCCAAGTCGTCGTCCAAGCTTTCAGACGGCGTCACGTCGATCTTCACCAAACGACGGCTCGATGATGAAACGCTCGAAGAGCTGCAGGATTTGCTGATCACCGCCGATCTCGGCGTCAAGGCTGCCGAACGTATTACAGATACTCTGGCGCAGGACAAATTCGACAAGGAAATCACCGAAGAAGAAATCCACGCCGCGCTCGCCGAAGAAGTTGCCCAAACGCTGACGCCACTCGAAAAACCGCTGACCGTGGACCGAACAAAAAAGCCCCATGTGATCTTGATGATCGGCGTTAACGGCGCCGGCAAAACCACAACCATCGGCAAACTCGCGCAAAAATTTAAAGATGACGGGCTCTCGGTCATGCTGGCGGCGGGAGACACCTTTCGCGCCGCCGCCATAGAACAGCTCACCGTCTGGGGGACACGCACCGGCGCGCCCGTGATTGCCCGCGAGGTTGGCGCCGATGCCGCCGGTCTTGCCTTTGACGCGGTGAAGGAAGCACAAACCGCAGGCGCAGACGTCTTGATCATCGATACGGCGGGGCGTCTTCAAAACAAAACTGCGTTGATGGACGAGCTCTCAAAAATCGTGCGCGTTCTAAAAAAACTCGATGAATCGGCGCCCCACGACGTTGTGCTCGTCCTCGACGCCACTGTCGGGCAAAACGCGATTAGCCAGGCGCAAGCTTTTTCCGAGATCGCCGGCGTCACTGGTCTCGTCATGACCAAGCTTGACGGGACGGCGCGCGGCGGCGTCCTGGTTGCGCTCGCCGATAATTTTGCGTTGCCGATCCATTTTGTCGGCGTTGGCGAAAGCGTTGAGGATTTACAAAGCTTTCGAGCCGAGAGTTTCGCGCGCGCGCTTGCCGGCATCGACGAATAGAAGCTTAAATCCGCAGTCAATTTCAGGAGTAGTGCATGAGTGAGAGTTCCAGCCAGCAGCAGCGACTATCCGGTCGCGCCAAGTTTGCGGTAGATATGGGCCCGCTGGCGGTTTTCATGATCGCTTACTTTTTTGGCGGCCGTCTAGCGCCATTGTTGGGTGGCATCGCCGGACAGGACTGGTCCATCTCAGAAGGCGAGGAAATGTATCTCGCCATCGGTCTCTTCCTTCCGGCCTATTTTATCGCTTTTGTTTATTCAGTATGGAAGGAACGCCGGGTTGCGCCGATGCTGCTGGTCACTGGCATTATTGTCGGCGTTCTGGGCGGGCTCACCCTTATATTGCACAACAAGCTGTTCTTCTACATGAAGCCGACAATCGTTTATACGTTGTTTGCCTCGACCCTTGCCGGCGGCATGATCGCGGACCGCAATTTTTTGAAAATCGTTTTTGACGGCGCCTTGCATCTTCCCGACAGCGCCTGGCGCACATTGACAAAAAGATACGCTATCTTTTTCGCCGTACTCGCAATCGCCAATGAACTTGCCTGGCGATATTTTATGCGCGATTGCGATTTGACCGGCGACGCTGCCTGCGGCGGTGAAAAACACTGGGTCAATCTCAAAGTATTCGGCTTTACGCTTGCGAGCCTTGTGTTCACCGGCTTTCAGGCGCCGCTGATTGCCAAGCATTTGCCGGACGAACCAGCTGGGGAAAATTAAACGCCATCGATGGGATTTGAAAAAGGTGGAAAATTAGTTTTCCCCATTGTTTCACGGTAGTGGCGCAAGGCCCAGCCGACAGTTGGGAAAGCGATATCCGGCCACGGAATTTCATCCCAGGCTGCGAGCATCACTTCCTCCGACTCCGGGCCGGGCGAGACCTCGGCGACCTTGAGCCGCGCGCGGAACAGAAGCTGCACCTGAGAAATGCGCGGTACGCTGTAAACAGCCAGTAGTCGCTCCAGTTCAAGGTTCGCGCGGGCTTCCTCCCAGGCCTCACGAATTGCGCCGTCTTCGGCGCTTTCGCCAAGCTCAAGATACCCTGCCGGCAATGTCCAATAGCCCTTGCGCGGTTCGATGGCCCGTCGGCAGAGAAGTATTTTTTCTTCCCAAATCGCGACAGAGCCGACCACAATTTTCGGGTTCTGGTAGTCGACAAAACCGCATGTGGCGCATACCGACCGTTGATGATCGTCACCCGGCGGAATGGTCTTTTCAAAATTAGGCGCCGCACTGTAGCTTTTTGTCATTGTGGCCATCCAATACATGTACTGTAAAATTACCCGTCTGCTGATTATCCGCCCAAGGCGTATAATCTCCTATTTGTGACTGACTGTGGCAATTTTGTCGATGACGAACGATCTGCAATCTATTATGTACCGTCACAGTTCAAATCGTCCGGGTCGGGCGTAATTTTTCCAGCCGATTGGAATCACATTATAAACGCACGAGGATAAAGCGCTGCTTTGAATAGTCAGATCAGCGCGCACTTTGAACCCATTCGATAGCTCACCGACAAAGCCAACATAACGGAGAATTTCATGGCTTATTCGCTTAAGACATCACCAGGTCACCTTCTAAGACGCGCTCAGCAATATGCGCATGACCTTTATTCAAAAGAAGTCGGTTCATCCGGCCCGACACCGCGTCAGTTTGAAGTTCTGAGCGTGGTCGCGAAAAATGAAGGCCTCAGCCAGACCGATCTCGTTCGCCACACCGGCATTGACCGTTCAACGTTGGCCGACATGATCGCCCGCATGATCAAAAAAGGTCTTCTGTCTCGTAAACGCACGAAAGAAGACGCCCGCGCGAACGCCGTTTCGATCACCGCATCAGGCAAGCGGATTCTGAAATCAGCTGACGCAAAGGTTAACAAATCAGACCGCGCCGTGCTATCAGTACTGCCGAAAACGCAACAAGCAGGCTTCATGAAGGCGCTGAAAGCTTACGCTGAAGCCCTCGACAAAATGGAAGAAGCTTCGTCAGCGCCTAAGAAACGCGCGACCAAGCGTAAAGCCACAAAGAAAACGCCGGCGAAACGCAAAACCGCGAAAAAAGCGACAAAACGCCGGACCAAACGCCGCTAGTTCAGACAAGACATTATTTGTCTAGAAACGCCGCTGGGGAACCAGCGGCGTTTTTTATGTTCGCGTCAGCATAAAACCACTACTTCACCAACCGCCACGCCTCTGGCGGCGGCGGGCCGCCATGCCCGACCGGGCGGTCTGGAAATCCGCCCATGATGATCATGCGGTCATACATGACGATCGCAGCCGCCACTGAAAGATTGACGCAGAATTTCGTCGGAATTTTTACGATCAGGTCGCAAAGCGCTTTTGCATCGTCGGATAAGTCGCCTTTTTCCGGACCAAGTATGTAAGCCGCCGTCAACGGATGGCGAAAACTTGGCAACGCGATCGCCTGATCGTCAAGCTCGACGCCGACCAATGCACACCCTTTCGGCAAACGCATGTCCTTAAGGCTTGCCCACTCATAAAGCGGCAATGAATCGGCGCTTCTCGCTGTGTCCGAAACATTTGTTTCACGGGCATTTTGATGAGCCGAGACAGTAAATGCAAAACTCGCCCCAAAAGCATGGCCGGTGCGCAAGATAGCGCCAAAATTCATCGGCTTTGAAATGCGTTCAGCGCCAATCCCGAAATATCCGCGCATCACCTCATCCCTTCGGCTTTGCGCCTAGCCGCTATCTGGCCTTCCGGTCAAGTTCCCGGAGAAAGTGGACGCACCCGGGTGTTTCGTTGCATTGTCCCCGGATGAGCGAGACTGATCAGGCTGAAATCGATAACCGCATCAAGTTTCTGGTGGTCGTATCCGACTGCCCGGAAGCGCGTCTTGCGGCGTTTTTCTCAGCCCGCCGCGCTAAACGATCGAATGCGCGCGTCACCTTGCTTCACGTGATAGAGCCGCCGGAATTTGGGCATTGGGCAACGGTCGCCGAAACCATGCGCGCGGAAGCGCAAGAAGCAGCGGAAACGATCCTCCATGAATTTGCGGCGGAGGTAAAAGCACAGCTGGGCGAGGAGCCCGAGGAAATCATCTGCGAGGGCGTCATTATCGACGAGATTCGCAAGCTCATCGAAGCAGACCCCCATATCGCTATTTTGTTTCTTGGCGCATCGACGCAATCAAGCGGGCCCGGCCCATTGGTGTCAGCGCTGGCTCACAATCCGGCCTATCTTGGCGCGCGGCCAATCCCGGTTCTCGTCGTGCCGGGATCGGTTACCCGCGATGAGCTCCGAAAACTTTCCGGGTAGAAGATGGACCGCACAAAATTTCACTTCCCTGCTAATCACTATTTTCTTTCGCATTCTGTCGGCGCGCAACCGAAAGGATTTGACGCTGCACTGGCGGCAGGGTTTGCGGAGCCCTGGCGCAAGGATGGCGCTGCGGTTTGGGACACATGGTTCAAAACACTTGACCTGTTTCGCCACGGGCTCGCCCCACTGATCGGCTCGGACCCTCAAGATATCTGCCCACAGAGCAATGTTTCGAGCGGTTTATCAAAAATTCTATTATCGCTTCCTGAACGGGCGCGGCGCACCAAGATTGTCTTGAGCGAAGATGACTTTCCAACTGTCGGCTTTGTCCTCACGCAAGCGCAGCGTCTTGGCTATGAGCTTCTTTTCCTCCCCGGCGGAGAGCGTCTCGCCGATCCTGACACTTGGGCGCCGGCGTTCCATGATGATGTTCAACTCGTACTTGCAACAGGGGTGTATTCAAACTCTTCGATTATGCCGCCTTGCGCGGAAATCGCGCGGCGTGCCCGTGAGCGCGGTGTTTTTTCCGTTCTCGATATCGCTCAAGCCGCGGGCAGCGTCCCGATCCACCTTAATGAGTGGGCGCCGGACTTTGCTGTTGGCACGTCATTAAAATATCTCTGCGGCGGCGCAGGCGCTGCGTTCTTGTGGGCGCAAAAAGACACCGCTGAGCGGGCGGCGCCGATGGATGTCGGCTGGTTTTCTCATCAAGAACCGTTTGAGTTTGATATTCATCACTTTGAATACGCCCCCGGCGCTGCCCGCTATACCGGCGGCACGCCGTCGATTGCCCCTTTTGCAGGGGCGATCGCTGGGCATGAAGTCTTGAACACTCATGGCGTCGATAAGATTTACGCCCATAATCAGGCGCTTCTCTCACGGCTGTTCTCAGCACTGCCAGCAAACGTCTTTCAATCAACCACGGTCGAAGGCGCACGCGGGTCGGGCGTCCTGATCAAAGTGCGAAATCTTGTAGAGGTCGCGGCAGACCTCAAAGACGCAGGCATCGGCCATGATAGCCGCCTTGGCGTCGTTAGGGTATCAATTCATCTCTATAATGATGAGGAAGATATCGACACGCTGGTCGCGTCGATCAGCCCTCATCTAGAGGGCTAGCTTCAACGATACAGGCGCATGATCGGACGGTCGCTCCCAACCGCGAGCGTCATCATGTATCCGGTAGGCGTCGCGACCCACCGTTAGCGCCGGTTTTTTCAGCGCCGGGCTGACCCAGATATGATCGAGGCGGCGTCCGCGGTTGGATGCGCGCCAGTCCTTCGCCCGATAGGACCACCATGTATAAAGCTTTTCCGGTTCGGGGATGAGATCACGCGCCACATCGACCCAACCATGAGAGGCAATAACCGCGTTGAGCTTCTCAACTTCAATCGGCGTGTGGGAAACCACCTTAAGTAGTTGCTTATGCGACCAGACGTCGTTCTCAGTTGGCGCCACGTTTAAGTCGCCAACAAGAATTGATTTTGATCGTGGCGCCAACTCACCGAACCAGTCGCGCATCTCATCCATAAAATCGAGCTTGTGGCCGAATTTTTCATTCTTCTTCCTGTCAGGCTCATCGCCGCCGGCGGGCACGTAAAAATTATGGAGGCGAACGCCGCCGGGCAGGCTCGCCGCAATATGCCGGGCGTCGCCTTTGCCGCAAAATTCCCGCTTTTCGACTTTTTTCAGCGGCAAGCGCGAGGCGATCGCAACGCCATGATAGCCCGCCTGCCCTGAAACCGCGAGGTTGTCATAGCCAGCCTCGCGAAATGCCTTGAACGGAAAATTATCCTCAAGACACTTGATCTCTTGTAAACATAAGACGTCCGGCGCTTCTTCTTTTAAAAAACGCATTACACTATCGATACGTAGGCGGACGGAATTTATATTCCACGTGGTTATTTTCATGAAAGACCCTAGCAGGAGGACAACGGGGAACCCCATGGCTATGCGCCGACGCGAGACCCGTCAAGCAGGCTTATTTGCCGCGGGCAGCGACTAGCTGTAACAGCCGGGACATGGAAAGTTTGGCTGCGTTTTTGCCTGAAGGGCTACCGGTGTGGGCCGGCTTTGCGGCAATCTTTGCGGCATTTTTTACGGCCGCGTTGACCGCCGCGTTTGGTCTTGGCGGCGGGTTGGCGCTCCTCGCGATCATGAGCGCAATTTTTCCCGCGACGGCGGTCATTCCGGTCCATGGTGTTGCGCAACTCGGCTCCAACGCTGGGCGCTTTTATTTGCAACGGCGTGATGTCGTCTGGCCAATTGTCCTGTGGTTCTCAGCCGGGGGCCTGATCGGCGCGACCCTTGGCGGACGTCTGGCGGTCGAAATGCCCGTCTGGGCGCTTAGAGCCGGCGTCGCTTTTTTTATCCTCTACACGGTCTGGGGACCGCGCCCGAAAGGATTTTCTCCAGGGGCAAAGACTTTTTTTGCCACGGGCGTGGTCGGCGCCTTCCTGACGATGTTTTTCGGCGCGACAGGCCCGATCGCAGCCACCATGCTCTCTGCGACCAACCTGGGCCGGCTCAACATTGTCGCCACCCATGCGGCAGCCATGGTGATGCAACACGGACTTAAAATAATTATCTTCGGCGTCTTGGGATTTGCTTTCGCTGAGTGGGCGGCGGTTATTGTCGCCATTTTGTTGTCAGGCTTTGCAGGAACCGCTGTCGGCACACATTATTTGCGCCGCATGCCCGAAGCGACGTTCAAGCAAGGCTTTAAGATAATCCTGACCTTGATCGCAATGTATCTACTCGCCGCGGCAGTTGCAGATTTCAGAACAGATTGAACGACAATCCGGTGATACCGACCGGCCAGCGGCCAAACTCGAACAAGCGAAACTTCGCCGCGAACGGATGAGCTTCGATGTCGAAATCCGGATCGCCGGAGG
Source organism: Hyphococcus sp. (assembly GCA_021776345.1). Classification (GTDB taxonomy): domain Bacteria; phylum Pseudomonadota; class Alphaproteobacteria; order Caulobacterales; family Parvularculaceae; genus Hyphococcus. Next base: position 16,161 of record JAJFGC010000055.1, read on the forward strand.
CGAGCAGGGCAAGTGCGGCGCCATTCGCCGCCTGCACAGCCGCCCCGACGGCAATGTTGCGCGGCGCCTGTTCTTCGATATCAAAGATAACAGCCGCCTGCTCCATGCCCTCTTTTGCCGGCACGGTAATTTTATCGGCAATCAGCGTCATCCCGATCTGCAGCGCTTCTTCTGAAATAAACTCAAGCGCACGACCGGTAAGGTCAGCGCGTTGAAGCTCTTCCGCTTCCCAAGCTGGACTTTGCCAATCGAGGCTTTCAGCCGCCGCCGCCGCATCATCCCAATCGACCAAGATCGCCACCTCAGCATCAGGAAAGCCTAGTTTGTCGATATATTGCTCCGCCGCCGCGCGGGCGCCTGGCGTTAATGGCTCGCCGAGATTGGCGAACCAGGGGATGCGGTCGAGGGTTTTTGCAAACCGCGTCAAAACCGTCAGGCTCGGCAACTCCCGCTCCAGGTCCTCGAGCTCATTGTCATCCATAACGTCACGCCTCTTTTTCGCCAGAGGCCGGGTCATACCGTCCTCTCCCCGCCCCCGCCACACAATAAAAAAGGCGTCCGACCTTAAAAAGTAAGATCGGACGCCAAGCTGCGCTGTTGCGCCTACGCCGGGAGGGGATATTCCGGCGACACGATCGACTTTCGAGCCTGCAAGCGGGGGGGCAACGCCGGCCCGACAAAGCGTCTCTCGCGTACTGTTACATTAACGCATCACTGATGAGTTTTTCAATAGGGCAAATAAAAAAAAGCTTGATTGTGACCCAGTAACAAATGCAGCGGTTTCCTGCGATATTTGTCGCATTGCTAATTTTTAAGGAACTCGCCGCCCGCCTCCGGCGCCCTGAACAGCCGATTTGCGAGCCGCTCGCCGGACTTCACATTGTCGAGCGTAACGACGGTAATACCATTCTGCAGGTCACGGACGATCCATCTCGTCAGGGTCATTTCCGGCGCCTTAACGATAATCGTCAGCTCGCCCTCTGTATCATCTTTGTCAGACGCGAGGGTAATCGCCACATTGTTGACGCCGCGATCAACGCTGACGACCTCGGCATCGTCCAAATCTAGTTTCTTGCTCAACAAAAACTTTAAGGGTGTTTTACCGACGGGATAAGAGTCCGTCGTCTCAAGCGCCTCGTCACGCACATAAACCATGCCGGAATTGGCGACAATCAGAAGCGGGGTTGGCGGGTCGTACTCAAACCGCAAAAAGCCAGGCCGACGAAGATAGAACCGGCCTTCAGAGATAGCGCCTGAGGGCGCAATCTGCGTGAAATCGCCGGTCAGCGTTTTTGTCTCTTCAAGATAAGTCATCAGACGCTCGACCACCGCCCCGTCACTCTCACCTTCAAATGCGAGCGGGCCGGTATATTCTTCTTCGGTCGAAACAATTTCGGGAAGATTGCCGGCGGCGGGCTCGACCAACACCTCATCAAGCTCATTGGCAGGCGGCGTTGTCAGCTCCTCCTGAGCCACGTCGACCTGTGCGGCTGCAACATTGTGGACGACCGGTGTCGCCACGGACAGTGGTCTTGCCGCGCTTGCCGCATCGATACAGATCAAGGAAATTGCGGAAAGCATTGCAACGCTCATGAAAGCCTCTTGTTATTTCGGGCCTTGCCAACCCGGCCAAGCGTTATAGCTAAGGGTCGCCGACGGCGAAAGGAAGCCCGGAAAATGGCGCTGACATGGCGCAAATGCACAATATTGTTACTTCAGCAACCCGTATGGTCCGCCCTTCTCAATGCCGCGAGCGTAGGCTGGGCGGTCATGAATGCGCTTCAAAAAAGCGCCGATCTTGGGATAGGCGCGAATATCGCCGCGCCTGGAAAACCCCTCAAACGGAAAGCTCATAATGATGTCCGCTGCGGTAAATTCATCACCGGCAAGCCATGCCGTCTTTGAAAGGGTTGCCTCAGCATAATCGAAAAGCGCTTTCGACGTGTGCGTAAGATATCCGTCGCGCACCCCTTTGGTGAGCTTGCGCGCAATCCGTTTTGCGAAAAACGGCATTGGCGCCGTTTCCATGCGGTTCAAGAAGAGCGACATCACCATCACCGGCGCATAGGAGCCTTCCGCCGCGTGTATCCAATATTTGAACTGCTGATAATTGGGGGCGTCCCGCGCCGGCGCCAGGGCGCCGCCATGCTGATCAATGATATACTCGATAATCGCTCCCGTCTCAGCGATAATCTGACCATTGTCTTCGACCACTGGCGATTTGCCGAGGGGGTGAATTTTTTTCAGTTCCGGCGGCGCCAGGCTGGTTTTCTTATCGCGCTCATAGCGCTTGATCTCGTAATTGGCGCCGAGCTCTTCCAGAAGCCAAAGCACGCGTTGAGATCGAGAGTTTTCAAGATGGTGGACGGTCAGCATTAAAAGCCTCTTACGTTTTCTTTTAGATAGACATTTCCATATGGATAAGCGGAAACGGGCGCCCCGCTGAATCGGTCGGAGAGCGACCAGTTTCAACAAACCCGTAATTCAAATAAAACGCATGGGCCCCAGTATTTTGCTCATTAACATCAACTTTGAGTCGCCCTCTAAGCCCTTGAGCATGATCCAGCGGAGCCCGTCCGATACCGCGTCCAAAATAGGGTGAGTCGATGAAAAGGGCCTCTACGCAATTGCCGTCGAGCCCAATAAAGCCAGCAAATACAGCCTCTTTCACGCGCGCGGTCCACAATTCCAGACCCGGCAACGCCTCAGTGCGAACTAGCGGGCGAAGCTCATCAATGTCAGAAGGCTCAAGAAAATCATGCGATGCCCGCACCGAGCGCTGCCAAAGCTCAGCCAGCCGATCGAAATCAACCGTTCGACCTCTGGCAATCTCAATCTTCGTTTCGTGATTCATCAGTATAATTTAGAAAGCGCCTCTTTTGAAAATTCCATTAGCTCGCCATTTCGGCCGGCGCGAATTTTTTCCGCCCATTGAGGGTCCTGAAGGAGGGCGCGACCGACGGCGATCAAGTCAAACTCTTTACGCTCCATTCGGGCAATAAGTTCATCAAGACTTGCAGGTTGGGAGACTTCCCCGGAATACGCCGCCGTAAATTCTCCGGAAAGGCCGACTGACCCCACTGATATTGCAGGCTTGCCAGAGAGCTTTTGTGTCCAGCCGGCGAAGTTTAAATCTGAGTTTTCAAATTCAGGCTCCCAGAAGCGGCGCTGGGAACAGTGGAAGATGTCAATACCAGCGTCGGATAAGGGCCCGAGCCATGCGGCCAGCTCGTCGGGAGTCGGCGCCGCTTTGGCGGCAAAATCTTGTTGCTTCCACTGAGAGATCCGGATCAACAGCGGATAATCGTCACCCACTTTCGCCCGGGTGCGGCTGATAATCTCACAGGCAAAGGCCGTGCGATCAGCCCAGTCTGGCCCGCCCCATTTTCCGTTACGGACATTGGTTTCGCTCCAGAAAAAACTATCGATGAGATAGGAATGAGCGCCGTGAAACTCGACGCAATCAAATCCAAGCTCTTTCGCCGAAACGGCGGCGTCGACAAATTCGGTAATTGCCGTTTCAATCTCAACCTCGCTCATCGGCGACCAAAGTTCTTTACCAGGAACTTTGAAACCCGATGCCGACCAGGAAGGAACGTCAGGGTGTTCTGTTTTCGCCGGATTACGATAAGGCCCTTCATGCCATAGCTGGATGCCGATCTTACCGCCCGCTTGGTGAACACCGCCCACCACTTTTTTCCACCCGGCCTTGGCCTCATCCGTGACAATATTCGGCACATTCGGCGTGCCGGTAGCAGTCGTCGTGTTCGGCGACACTCCTTCCGTTAGAATGAGACCGACCCCACCTTCCGCTCGGCGGCGGTAATAAGCGGCAACGTCATCCCCCGGCACATGGCCC
>JAJFGC010000056.1 GCA_021776345.1 Hyphococcus sp.
TCGCCGGCGCCGGCGCCGATCAAGGGCGAATTTGATTGCCCGCAACAGATTGCACTCGACTTTGATGGCGCAACAAAAGATGCATGCCCCGCCTTCGCTGGCCGGTATGTCAAGGGCGTTAAAAACGGCCCGAGCCCGCAATGGCTGCAAGATAAATTGCGCGCCATTGGGCTGCGCCCGATCAACGCGTTGGTCGATATCACGAACTTTATGTCATACGATCGCGCCCGACCGTTGCACGTCTATGACGCCGATAAGATAAAGGGCGTCATTCGCGCGCGTCTTGCCGAAAAGGGAGAAGAGTTTCTCGCCCTTGACGGAAAGGACTATGAAGCGGACGAGACCATGTGCGTCATCGCCGACGATAGCGGTGTTGTCGGTTTTGGCGGCGTCATGGGCGGCGAAAGCACCGGCTGCACGGCAGAAACGAAAAATGTTTTCATTGAGTGCGCGTATTTTGACCCGCTGCGCACGGCGAAAACAGGGAGAAAAACCGGCATCAATTCCGATGCGCGCTATCGTTTCGAGCGCGGCGTCGACCCTGACTTTATTTTACCAGGCATCGAAATGGCGACCCAGCTCGTTCTCGACATGTGTGGAGGTAAACCGAGCACCGTGGCGCTTGCCGGTGAAATCCCGGCTTTCAATAAGACTGTGTTGTACCCGACCTCGGAAACAAAACGCCTAACAGGCATGGACGTCACGCCGGAAGAGCAGGAGCGCATCTTAACGGCGCTTGGCTTTGTCGTACGTAAAAGCGATCCTTGGCAGGTCGATGCGCCGAGCTGGCGTCCGGATGTTCACGGTAAAGCGGATATCGTCGAGGAGATTGCTCGGATTGTCGGGTTTGACCATCTGCCGACAGCAACGTTGCCCATGCGGGCGCCGGTGGAAACGCCAAAGCTCACCATTGCACAGGGCCGTCGATGGCGCATGCGCCGGGCGCTTGCGGCGCGTGGATATTTGGAGGCGGTTACCTGGTCGTTTATGGATAAACGCCACGCGGCGCTGTTTGTCAGTGAAAATGAACTTCATGCGCGGGGGCTTGTTCTCGCCAACCCGATTTCTTCAGATCTCGGCGTGATGCGACCCACTATTCTGCCAAATCTATTACTCGCGCTTCAACGCAACGCCGATCGCGGTCGCAATGACCTCGCCCTTTTTGAGGCGGCGTCAGTCTATGCGGGCGATCAACCTGATCAACACAGCAACGCTGGCGCCGGCGCCAGGTTGTCAAACCCGCCGCGTCATTGGCAGGACGGTGCTCATGATACGGATGTTTTCACTGTCAAAGCAGATGCAATCGCGGCGCTAACCGCGGCTGGCGCTCCTGTCGCCAGCTTTCAGACAACGGCAGATGCGCCGCATTGGTATCATCCGGGCCGGTCTGGCGTCTTGCGTCTTGGCCCGCAAAAACCACTCGCCTTTTTTGGCGAAATTCACCCGACGATATTGGCGGCGATGGATGTGGATGGGCCGGTTTATGGGTTTGAAGCATTTCTCGAGGCTATTCCCGAAGGCAAGCGCAAAACGACCAAGACGCGGTCCGCGCTTGACGCTCCAGAGCTATTGGCGCTGACGAGAGATTTTGCTTTTGTGGTCGATGAAGCAGTCGCCGCCGACGCGTTGGTTAAAGCCGTTCGCGGCGCTGATAAAAAACTCATTGCGGGGGTTTCCTTGTTCGATGTTTATCAGGGAAAAGGCATTCCGGATGGAAAAAAGTCTCTTGCCGTTGAGGTGGTAATCCAGCCGCGCGACAAGACGCTTACAGACGAGGAAATTGAGGCGATCGGCGCAAAAATCATCGGCCAAGTCGAAAAAGCGACAGGCGGCGTCTTGCGGGCCTAGCGTGGCCGAGCGGGCGGTAAATCACGCTTGCAGATTGCGCCCGCTCAAGCTATGACGCGGCCCCATTCGTGGATTCTACGCCGCATTAGCTCAGCTGGTAGAGCACATCATTCGTAATGATGGGGTCAGGTGTTCAAGTCACCTATGCGGCACCAGAATTCAAAGTAAAAACAATAGCTTATGGCTCGCGCATTTTTGCGCTCTGCCGGTTTTTGCTCAAGGTAACACTGGGGGTAACAGCTTAATCGGTAAATTCACAACCCGCCTGCGTCTTGGATTTAACTGTATGCTGGGGAACAGTTAAATTGGCGGCCAATAACAGCACGCACCATGGCGGCCAGCGATAGCCTAGAGGCAATCAAATAGCGTGTTGCTGAACAGAATAGCCTATAGGCCATTATTCTAACCCGCCTTCGCTTACCTCTGCAAAGAGCACAGCATGATCCGGGCTATCGTGCAGGATCGTCAGTATGTAGAGGAATTGTTCCTTAAGTCGGTATAATAGATGATGTGACGGCCCGCCACGCTGGCGCGAAACCCTTGCCGCAGTAGATTCAATATGTCTTCGTCGCTGAAATGCTTCCTTGCCATCCAAATACCTCACCATTTTCGTAGAGAAATACTAAATCTATGGCTCAGTTATAAGGGGGCAAGACATTAGGTTCAGCGCCGGACGCCGGCTAAATGACAACCTGGAGGTCTATCTTTCCGGTGAGAACGTTACTGATGAAAATTACGCAGCGGGGATAACACCGGTCGAGTCTCAAGCCGTGCAGAACGGGCGTATCTTTCACGCCTGGGGCGGGCGCTTCGGTCTATGGTGGGCTTCGTTACAAATTCTAGGGCCAAGACCAGAGGGTAAGTCTTTAGGCATCATGATTGAACCTAAGAGAAGCGCTCCATCGCGACTAATAATAGTGGTGCGGCCCCCTTTGCACGATTGCGTGAGAACGCATATGCTGCGCGGCTAAACCGAGGGGCCTATGCGCGCGATCCATCTGTTTATCAGACTTACATTGTACTATCTGATAATTTCCGCGACGGTGATTGGAGCCGTAACGGTCTATCCGGGGCTGCAGGAATTTCTGCCTATTGGCGGCGCTGAGTCGTTGCTGAGCGGACCGGGCGATGATCCGTTTGAATCGATTGAGATTGGCGCGACCCGGATTTCGAATCTTGGCGAAAGCATTGTTTGGCTCGTGATTGCGGTTGTGGGCGCAATCCTGACAATAATACCAGTGAGCTGGACTTACATGGCGATCCGCAATCGTGATGAATATGACCAGTCTCTCGTCGAAACCATCATGATCCTGCCAATTGCTGTCACCAGCATTGTTGTGATTGTTCATAATTCGCTTGCCCTTGCTTTTAGCCTCGCGGGTATTGTCGGCGGTGTTCGGTTCAGAAACACGCTGAAAAGTTCAGGCGACGCCCTCTACATTTTGCTTGCAATTGGTATCGGCCTGTCGGCTGGCATCGGC